>JBFYPZ010000420.1:0-3687 GCA_041303035.1 Flavobacteriaceae bacterium | reverse complement strand
CTCTTCCGATCTGGCATGGATTTCATCATTCATGACCACCATTACCCCATATCCTTTTGCATTAGGATTCGCAGCAAGTGCCACTGCGTTATACATATTCAAAGGGCCATCGGCACTTAAAGCTGTTGACGGACGCATAGAGCCCGTCAGCACGACCGGTTTGTCACTTTTTACCACAAGATTTAAAAAATACGCAGTTTCTTCCTGTGTATCGGTACCATGCGTAATTACAATACCATCCACATCGCTGGTCGCTAAAAGTTCATTAATGCGATTTGCAAGATCCAGCCATACCTTTACGCTCATGTCCTGTGAGCCTACGTTAGCCAATTGTTCACCCCTTAAGTTTGCCAATTTCCTGATATTGGGAACGGCATCAATCATGGCCTCTATCTTAACCTGACCGGAAGTATAGGCCGATCCGGTTGAGCTTACCCCGGCTCCTGCAATAGTTCCGCCCGTAGCGAGGATAACGATATTAGGAAGTTTGGCTTGTCCAAATCCCAACATGCTTACAGCCAGCAATAAAGCTAAAAGCAGGTTCTTAAAATTTAATCTCATTGTTTTCATCATGTCTATATTTAATATTTAATACTTATTGTCTAATTTATTTATTATTGTGGACTGGTCATTTTTACCGGATCCATAAAATCTTTGATCTGATCTTCGGTCAGCAATTTTTTCTCACGGATCAGTTCGAGTATACCTTTATTGGTTTCCAATGCTTCCTTGGCGAGCTCTGTGGTCTTTTCGTATCCTAATATTGGATTCAGGGCCGTAACAGTACCCACACTGCGTTCCATATAATGCTTCAAAATGTCTTCATTCACTGTTATTCCTTCAATGCACTTGGTTTTAAATATCGGCATGGTTTTGAAGAGCAGGGCCTGAGATTCAAATATAGCAACAGCAACTACAGGCTCATAGGCATTCAGCTGAAGCAGGCCATCGCGGGATGCTATGGTGACTGTAGCGTCATTTCCAACAATTTTATAACAGATCTGGTTCATCAGTTCAGGCATAACCGGATTCACTTTTCCCGGCATGATGGAAGATCCGGGCTGCAGGGCAGGAAGGTTGATTTCAAAAATACCCGTACGCGGACCTGAAGCCAGAAATATCAGATCACTGCTGATCTTGGATAGGGTAACTGCAAAGTTTTTCAAAGCTGAGGAATACATAACAAAACCCTGCATGCTGGAAGTAGCTGCGATAAGGTCAGCACTGAGTTTCATTGGCTTGCCCGTAATTTTTGCCAGATGTTCCGCACATTTTTCCGCATAACCCGGTGAAGCGGTAATCCCTGTTCCAATGGCTGTGGCACCCATGTTCTCTTCGTAAAGATACTCTTCACTTTTGACCAGCGCTTCAATAGCCGCGTCCAGCTGGTGTCCAAAACCGTGAAATTCCTGACCTACCGTCATCGGCACGGCATCCTGGCCTTCGGTACGACCCATCTTGAGCACTTTGCTGTACTGATCTCCTTTTTTGTGGAATGCAGCTGCCAAATCTTTGGCTACTTTTACCAGCTTGTCGTTATGCAAAAGTATGGCAACGTGAATGGCGGTTGGATACACATCGTTGGTGGACTGCCCCATATTCAGGTCGTCATGAGGTTCCAGATACTGGTATTCACCTTTTTTATGACCACTAAGTTCCAGACCTATATTGGCCAAAACCTCATTCGCGTTCATATTGGCCGAAGTTCCGGCACCACCCTGATAAAGGTCAGTCAAAAAATGTTCGTGGTATTTTCCATCTATCACTGCTTTACAAGCTTTTTCTATGGCATCGAGCCGGTTTCACCCCGCTTATCTGAAAATTTTCCAGTGCACGGGCTGTTTGTACTCCGTAATAGGCATCGAAGGGAATTTCTTTTGGCCCCAGCAAATCGTGTTCTGTTCTTGTTTTTTGTCCAAAAACCGAAGCAATGCCAAGCAGCATGGCGGCTACCAAAATTGTTTGTCTGTAAGAAAATTTTAATTTCATATGTAAATATTTAATTGTTTTTTAATGGTCATATGGTATCGCCTTTTAATCATTCGTGCTTGCTCAGGCTTTTCGTTATTGGCGATTTAATGGTATTAGTTTAAATTTTTTATAAAAAAATTGATTGTATAAGTAATCCGGCGATGACGGCAGCAAGCGTGGTGACCAGTCCGGGCAGCATAAAACTGTGATTCAAAACATACTTACCGATCCTCGTTGTACCGGTCCGGTCAAACTGTATCGCAGTTAATAAAGTCGGATATCCGGGTATAAAAAAATGCCCGTTCACCGCAGGAAATATTCCGACTAGATAGGCAGGGCCTAATCCAAGTGCCAGACCCAATGGCATAAGGGCTTTGGTGGTTGCGGCCTGACTGAAAAGCAGGATGCTCATCACAAACAATGCGATCGCAAAGGACCAGGGATAAGAAGTAACCAGTCCACCCAGTGTCTCCTTGATCACTGTATAATTATTATCCATAAAAGTTGCACTCATCCAAACAACCCCAAATACGGCGATGGTCGCTGATCCGGCTGAAGAGAAAAGACTGGCTTTGGTAACCTCCGCTGCGGTTGTATTTGCAAAAAGGATGATGAGTCCGGCTGCGGCCAGCATGACCATCATGATCATCGAGGGCATTTGTACCAGCCCTGAATCGTTCACGGTAAAACTTGGAGTAAAATCTTCAGTTATGGTAAAATCAGGAAGCAAGGCGGGAAAAGACCCTAATAAAACAACACTGAGTACAGCCAAACCAAAAATCAAAACTGACTTTTTAGCTCCGGGTTTAAGTGGCGCAACACTTTCCTCTTTTTCAATGGACATACTTTGGGCAAAAGCAGGGTCTTTCATTTTTTCTAAAAACTCAGGATCTTTCTCGAGCTCTTTACCTCTTTTAAGAACGAAAAGAATGCCTACAAGCACACCGATCAGCGTTGAGGGAATACAAACCATCAGTATATCGGCCAGCTGAACTCCTTCACCTGCCAAAACGGTCAGTAAGGCCGCCGTGGCAGCAGACACAGGACTGGCGGTGATTGCCATATGTGCAGCGGTTACGCTCATGCTCATAGCCCGTTCCGGACGTATTCGTGCCTTTGTTGCCACTTCTGCCACTATCGGCATAATGGAATAGGAAATGTGAGCAGTTCCTGCAAAAAGTACAAAAAGGTAGGTAACCAGAGGTCCCAGAATGGTGATTCTGCCGGGATTGCTGCGCAATATTTTAGCTGCAATATTGACCAGATAATCCATTCCTCCGGCAGCCTGTAAGGCCGCAGCGGCAGTAACCACACTTAAAATAATGAGCATTACTTCAAGGGGAGGATCCGATGGTTTCAGCCCAAAAACGAACATCAGTATCAATAGACCGATCATGCCCATTACACCAAGACCAATTCCAGACAGGCGCGCTCCGAGGAATATGCAGATCAATAAAACTGCGAGTTGTAAAATAATCACTTGGTTAAGGTTTAAATTAGTTTCAAATTTCTCAAAACAAAAAAGCCACTTCTTTATTGAAGTCGATTATATACCAGAATGCCTGTACGTTCTGATTAGCAGAATCCATATATAAATTTACAAAATAATTTGGTTACTGTGAAATACTCATCAATAAGTATATTATACAAGGATAAAGGATAAAGGATAAAGGATAAAGGATAAAGGATAAAGGATAAAGGATAAAGGATAAAGGA
>JBFYPZ010000419.1:0-3336 GCA_041303035.1 Flavobacteriaceae bacterium | reverse complement strand
TTTGATAAAAATAACAAATTATATAAGAAAGTCCGTCGGTAATTATAGCATATAATCCGCTTGAACATAAAGGTCATTTAATCCAATCTGAAAAAAATATAAATTTAAGGAAAATGAAAAATTTAGTAATACTTGGCGCAGGAACAGCAGGTACCATGATGCTCAACAAATTGTACAAGGAACTGGACAGAGAGGAATGGGAAATTACCATAGTTGATCAATACAAAACACATTACTACCAACCCGGTTTTCTGTTTATTCCTTTTGGGATTTATAAAAAGGAAGATGTCATCAAGCCAAAGCATAACTTTTTCCCACCGGGCACAAGAGTGATCTTCAGCGCCATTGACAAGGTGATTGGTGAAGAAAACAAGGTCGTTCTGGAAGATGGAAAAGTGCTGCGCTATGATTATCTGATCATCGCTACAGGAACTGAGACCAGACCCAGTGAAACCCCGGGTTTAAAAGACAAACTGTGGTACAAAGATATCTTTGATTTTTACACCATTGAAGGTGCTCTGGCCCTTCACAAAAGGTTTAAGGACTGGGAAGGCGGAAATCTTGTAATGTGCATCCCGGAATTACCCTACAAATGCCCCGTGGCTCCTATTGAATTTGTTTGTCTTGCCGAGGCTTACTTTGCCGAAAGGGGCATGCGAGACAAGGTAAACATATCCTATGTAACCCTTATGTCCGGCGCTTTCACCAAGCCGGTGGCCTCAAAAATGCTGGGAGATCTTCTGAAAGAGAAAAATATTGAAGTTGTGCCTGATTTCTATTTGAGTCATGTTGATAATGACAATAAAAAGATCATCTCTTATGACGACCGGGAAATTCCTTTCGATATTCTTACGATAGTACCGGTGAATATGGGTTCGGATATGATAGAGAGAAGTGGCCTGGGCAATGATATGAATTATGTGAAAACAGACAAATACACCTTGCAGTCTGAAGATTTTGAAAATATATTCGTCATTGGCGATGCTGCCAATATTCCTACTTCGAAAGCAGGTTCAGTAGCGCATTTTGCCGCTGAGATCCTGACAGAGAATATCCTGGCTGCGATGGAAGGCAGACCCCTGCCAGCAAAATTTGACGGACACGCAAACTGTTATATTGAAACCGGTTATGGAAAAGGTGCCCTGATCGATTTCAACTACGAAACCGAACCGCTGCCGGGAACATTTCCGCTACCGGGTATAGGTCCTTTTGGTTTACTGAAAAACACCAAAATGAACCAAAGAACTTCCCATTGAAGCAGATATGACCATGGCAGGAAAACAGCGGGTGTAATCCTATAAGATATTTATTATGAAAGAGACCAATATTCAATCACAAATAGATGCTTTGGACAGAAAGCTGGACCTCATACTGGAACATATTCACCAGCAAAAAATGAATACTTCCATGGTTGAGGATCTTGTGAGCGATTTGAGCATCGTTGGCAAAGATGCTTATGATTCCACTGTTGCGGAGCTGGATAAAAGGCAGATAGAAATAGATCCCGCACAGGTTACAGAGCTGGCTATTGTGTTCTTAAGAAATATCGAGAACATAAAAAATATGATGAACATGATGGAAATGGCTGTAGATCTGGGCAAAGAGGTTGGTCCGATCGCAAATCATGCCATCATCGATCTCACCAGGCGTATGGCTGAACTTGAAGAAAAAGGTTATTTTGCCTTTGCAAAAGAATTCCTTCCCATCATTGACAACATTGTTACCGGCTTTTCTCCAAAAGATATCAGAGAACTGGCGAACAGCATAGTTCCGATTCTTACTACATTAAAGGAAATGACACAACCCGATGTGTTAAACACCATGACCAATGCGGTGAAAGTATTTAACAGCATCGAGACTGAAAACGTCCCATCGTATTCCCTGTGGAAGGTGATGAGAGAAATGAATACGCCTGAAATGAAAAAAGCACTGGGCTTTGCGGTAACATTTATGAAAAATGTATCAAAAGATAAATACTAAAACTAAATATTAAATTCATTAACAAATAAAATCTAAAATTATGTCTGAGAAAACAATCGCAGGTGTGCAGGTTAAATTATCCGATGACGGATATATGACAGATATGTCGCAATGGAGTGAAAATATAGCCAAAGAACTGGCTGGTGAAATTGGTATAGTTCTTACTCCAAAACATTTTGAAGTACTGAATTACCTGCGCAAGGAACATGCGGCCGGTGAAGCATTAACGATACGCAAAGTGGGTAAATCCGGTATCGTGGATATCAAGCAATTATACGATCTCTTCCCAAAAGGACCGCTAAAATTCTCTTCCTTAATTGCAGGAATTCCCAAACCAACAAGTTGTGTTTAATCAATAAATAAAGCAAAATGGAAAAAAAAGAAAAAAAACCTTTGGAAAAGGTTTGTCTCATATGCGCAAAAGGTAGTCTGGAGGATGTGTATGCCTCCCTGGTCATGTCGAACGGCGCGGTAATGGAAGGTATCGAAACCAATGTTTTCTTTACATTTTTCGGGCTAGATGGTATTACAAAGGACCGCATGAATAATCTGCATACAGCAACAACGGGAAATCCGGCTATGCGCATGCCCGGTGGATTACCCTTTCCCACGATGCTTGGCGGACTTCCGGGCGTTGAAACAGCGGTTTCATCCATGATGAGAAAGCAGATGGAGGAATTGGATATACCACCCGTTGAAGAATTTTTGGAAATGATCACAGCCGGTGGAGGCACTGTTTATGCCTGTAAACTGGCAGTAGATATGTTCAAACTCACCAAAAAGGATTTGTGGGACGGCGTGAAGGATATCATCACTATTGGGCAGTTCTATGAATTGTGTGATGGCGACAGAACCCAGATCATTTTTACCTAAACCCATTTGGTTTTCATTTAAAATAAACAGGCCGCTTCTTTTTGAGGCGGCCTGCTTATTTTTACTCGAGTGTATTATTCTCTTAACCGGATATAACCATAAGTTCCATTCTGTTTTAGGATGAGTACATTGATATATTCCTTCGACTGGTATTGTTGCAGAAGCTCATCGAGCTCAGCCGGTGTTTCAACTTTCGTATCCTCTACCGCAAGTATGATATCTCCGTTAACAATACCGTATCTTTCGTTCAGGCTCTTATTTTTCAGGCTGGTAATTTCCAGACCGTAATCAATTTTAAACTTTCTGGCATTCTTGTCAGAGATTGGATTCAGCTCACCAAAATAGAAGGTAGAAAAATCCTTCTCACTGACGCTCTCCTTGCCAAATTGATTTTTCAGTTTCAGTTTAAATTTTGCATCCTGGTTGTTGCGCAATACTGTGACTTGTACCTCATCTCCGGGCCTTTTGGAACCGAGATAACCC
>JBFYPZ010000418.1:0-2825 GCA_041303035.1 Flavobacteriaceae bacterium | reverse complement strand
AGAGAAGAAAATAAGTAGAAAATCGAAAAAGAATAAGTAATTAACTTAATGAGTAATAACCACTTCATTTTTGATAAAAACAAGTGTGTAGGATGCGAAGCCTGTGTACTGGCTTGCGTTAATGAAAATGGCTTTCAATCACCATTACAATGGCGCACCATTAGCGCCTCCAATACGGTTAAAACACCGGGCCTGCCATTATTTTACTTTTCAATGGCCTGCAACCATTGCGAAGATGCTCCATGTATGAAATACTGTCCTGCGCTGGCTTTTAAACGAAGTGAGCAAACAGGGGCGGTTCTGCATATCGAAAACAATTGTATTGGCTGTAAATATTGTACTTGGCAATGTCCGTACGATGCCCCAAAATTTAATCCGATTAAAGGCACAGTTGAAAAATGCACTTTTTGCGAGTCGAGATTGATTGATGGGCAGAAACCGGCCTGCGCTTCTCTATGTCCAACAGAGGCATTGGATTTTTCACAGAAACCAATTGATAAATCTATTATAATGCCGGATCTGGAAATAAACCGATATCCAAAACCATCAATTGTAATAAAGGAATTAGTGAAGGAATCAGGTCCCAGAATTGATAATAGTCTGTTTGAGGGTGAGGAGTTTATAGCAATTGAGCCAAAAAAAGAGTCTAAAATCAATGCCCGAAAGGAATGGCCATTGTTGGTTTTTACCCTGATTATTTCTGTGTTCAGCGGTATGATGGCTGCCGGTCTTCCATCAACTGATGTTATGTATAGCCGGGAATTGTTTTTGGCAGTAGGTTTTACAGGCGCCATTTTAAGCATGCTTCATCTGGGGAGAAAAGAACGCATGTGGCGTTCTGTTCTGAACATCCGGCATTCGTGGCTTAGTCGTGAGATTTTATTTTTTGGCATTTTTATGACTGCCACTGTTATTCACTTCTATGTTTACAGTTTGCCTATATGGGTGTTTGTGGTGGTAGGTCTTTTGCTTTGCATCTCTGTTGATATGCTATATCAAGCCGCCCATTGGAAGTGGAAATTGAAGATTCATTCTGCGCAGGCCATATTTATTGCAGCATCTGTTTTCCTTATTTTGAAACATCAGGAATGGCTTTTCAGTATTGTAATGGGTGCCCGGCTAGTCTTATTCGTGTACAGAAAACTCGATATGTGGGGTAAATGGCAAGCCATAACTAATGTAGCCCGCATCTCCAGTTCAGCCTTGGCTGTGGCTTTATTAGTTCTGGATTATCCAATGTGGCTGGTTTGGCTGTTCTTCCTGATAGGTGAAATGATAGACCGGGTGAGTTATTACAACGAACTTTCAGTGCCGGAACCATCGGAGTTAATAAAAACTCACTAAAAAAATATTTTAGAATTAGCAAGCACAATCAAAAGAGAAATAATTGCAGTGGATATGTAATTATAGGTAAGTTACCAACAGCGTTGGTAGCAAGGCTATCAGAAAAGAGAGAATAACATTAAACTAATATTTGAATGGACCTAATTAGAAGCTGGACAGATATACGAAAACATTTCAACCAAAGTTTTAGAACTAATTTTCATGTTTCGGTTGCTTCGGTTGACAAAGACAATAATCCGACAGTAACACCCATTGGCTCCTTATTTCTTAATCACAACCAAACGGGATTTTATTTCGAAAAGTATCCAACCAAACTTCCAAAAAACGTAAAATTTAATAAAAATGTTTGTGTTTTAGGGGTAAATAGTAACACTTGGTTTTGGCTGACTTCTCTGTTTAGAGGAAAATTCAAAGGTCATCCTGCAATTAAATTATATGGACAACTTGGAGACAGACGAAAAGCTACTGACATTGAAATCAAAAGGTTGAATACCAGAATGAAAATAACTAAATGGCTTAAAGGGAATAAATATTTGTGGGGAAATATGGAATATGTGAGAGACATAACCTTTTCAAAAGCAGAGAAAATAAATGTTCAGTCGAGACTTCAACACAGCATCTGAGTGACCCTATGAATGTTCAAATGTTACCTGTATTTCTCAGATCTCAAATCTCATTTCTCATATCTTTCAGCTCATCACTTCACACTGATTAAACAAGCCTGTTTCGGGAGGATCTTGCCAATAACAACAGCTTTTAATTCACTTTCAGCATTGAACCTTTCAATAAAAGTCGCTGCATCGACCGGATTCAGAGAAATCAGCAGCCCTCCTGATGTTTGGGCATCAGCCAGTAAAAGTTGGTTGATCTTTGACAGCCCATTGAACGATACTTCCTCGTTCACAAATTCAAGGTTGTTGTAGGAACCACCCGGTATCGTCCCAGCAGCTGCCAGGTTTTTCACTTCGCGCAGAAAGGGTATTTTACTCATTTCAAGTTCGGCAGAGACCTCAGTGTTACGAAGCATTTCCGCCAAATGGCCCAGAAGACCGAAACCTGTAATATCTGTGCAGGCATGTGGTTCAAACTGAAGCATGACCTCCGCTGCTTTTTTATTAAGCGTGCTCATCACAGCTACCACTTCCTTTTCGAGATCAGGCTCAACCAGCCCACGTTTTATGGCTGTTGTGATGATCCCTGTTCCCAGTGGTTTTGTCAGTACCAGCACATCCCCTGCCCGGGCTCCCTGATTTTTAATGACCTTTTTCGGATCAACCAAGCCACTCACCACAAGTCCGAATTTTGGCTCGGGGTCTTCCACTGAATGTCCGCCCAGGATAGGAATCCCTGCTTCTTGGGTTTTTTCCTGTGCTCCCAGTAATATTTGTTCCAATACCTCCATAGGCAAACTTTCTTCCGGAAATCCAACGATATTCAATGCAAAGATTGGTTTCGCTCCCATGGCATAGATATCACTGAGG
>JBFYPZ010000417.1:0-2556 GCA_041303035.1 Flavobacteriaceae bacterium | reverse complement strand
GGAAGATAATTGGCAAGAAAATCCGCAGCCGTCTCCCGATCCGACCATATCTGTTTAAACAACTTATCGTGTGGATTGGATACCAAAGTCATTGCGTTCACTCGCCCTTCATTGCTCATCGCTCATCGCTTTTTTTTTCACGCCCGCTCCGCTAAAGCCGCAAAGCCGCCAAGATTTTTTTCTTCTTTTCTTTGCGTATCTGAAGACTAAAGATTTGAGAGAAAATCGTTTACACTCATTCCTGCTTGAGAAACTATTGCCCTCAGCAGGCCTGGTGCAAGTTCTTTGTGGTTTGGAATTGTAAGGGTCGGTCGATTTGGATGTTTAAGTATAATGTGGCTGCCAGTTTTTCGCGCAATATCATAGCCTAATTTCTCAAACGCTTTCACTGCTTTTTTTCCGGATATGTTTGCAAGCCTAACCAACAGCTACCTCGCCTATGAAACTTTCTTCCGGCAAGAAATATGATCTATTTTCAACAGCCTTTTCTTGTTCAACCTCTAAATACGCGATAATCGCATCTTTGATGTTCTGCTTGGCCTCTTCAAGCGATTTTCCCTGACTGACACACCCGGGGAGGTCTAAAGCATCTGCAACATATCCTTTATATTCAGGATCATAAAAAAAATATACCCGGTATTTCATGATAAAGCTCCTCTAAATCAAATAATGATACTTATTTTATGTATAATAATAAACGATCCGACCATATCTGCTTAAACAAATTATCGTGAGGATTGGACACCAAAGTCATCGGATTTTAATTTTCCTTAATTTTTTCATTCCTTCATTATTCATTCTTTCATTATCCCCTGCTCTCTGCTCACCGCTTTCTGCTCACTGCTCTCTTCCCCTCACTCATCGCTCGTTGCTCATTGCTCGTTGCTTTTTTTGTTGCTCATTGCTCATCGTCCTTTAACTGCAAAATGCTTCAGAATAATAGACTTGAACATTTCTATATCATTCAGATCTTCACCGATAATACGATAAACTGTTTTATCATCAATTTCACCATACAGATGTACAAGGCGATTTCTGAATTTGGCCATTTGGCGAAGCCTTTGGGCCAATTCAGAGGATATCAACTTTTCTTCCTCCAGGATTGTAAAGGTATCGGCATAATCCTTGGGCGCCCGATATCTTTCTGATGAGATAACATGAGATGCAACGTCAAGACAGCATTCGATCGCAACTTGAAGGTAATATCTTGTACTGCCAATCAGGATTGGATCCACCAGGTATTTTTCAATGTTTATCCTGGAAAGATCCCGGAGGATTGCCAGGAACCGATCGAGCATCTCAAATTTGTTGATTATTTTAATGACATTTACCATATGCTATTTGCTTATGCTCGATTCGATATAGGCTTTATTGTAATTTTGTATTACCGGCATGAAATCGAAATATCTTTTTCGAATTCCAACTTCAAATTCAACCCTGGCATTTTCATTCCGGGAATAAATCAGGATACCTTCGGTGAGGATTTGTCCCAAAAATGTCAACGGCAAATTATTAATTACCCGCACATCTGTTTCAATGACATGGCCGAGTTTTGTGTCCAATTCAAGAGACAGGTCCATTTCTATCTTATGGACATAATCATCCAATTCGGGCTGAAGATAAATTCCGATGTCCAGATCGCTGAATGGATGCGGTGTATCTGTTGCATAGCTGCCGTAAACATACGCAAACAAAACCGGGCAACATGAAAAAACAGAATGAGAAACATGCTGCAATTTTTTGATAATATCTGAAACCATCAGTCGTCACTCATTGCTTTTTTGTGCTTTGCGCCTTTGCGTGAGATTCTTTTTGTCTGTTCTTTACCACATTTAAAAGTGACCATCGGGGTTTACCAGCACGGACAAGTCCCGACCTGCCCCTAAACTCCTTCATTATTCATTCTTTCATTCTTAATTCTTTCATTATCCCCTGCTCACTGCTTACTGTTTACCGCTTTCTTCTCTCCGCTCATTGCTCGTTGCTCGTCGCTCATTGCTTTTTTCATCCCGTGTTAACCCATCGATAGCAATTTTAACTTCATCAATATTTTTCATGCTTCTCACAGCATCCTTGACCGCCCTGAGGGCATGGACATCTTCAATTTTGTATATTTTGGGCATTAATCGATACCCCTCGGCACCAAATCGAAGCTGTAAACCCATCTCAATAGCCTCTATCAACCCCTGCCGGATACCTTGTTGAACTCCTTGTTGAACTCCTTGTTGAATACCTTGTTGAATACCTTGTTGAACTCCTTGTTGAATACCTTGTTGAATGCCTTGTTGAATGCCTTGTTGAATGCCCTCTTGTATAAATTTTTCAGCCAGTGTCATGATCATTTCTCCTTTATCAACTGATAAATTATCTTCCACCATTTTTTTCAAATTCGTGGCTGTCATATTTTCAGCCGTGCGTAAAATATACCGGATGATGATTTCAATGTACTGCAATCCGGTTTGTTTTTCAAGAAACGCTTTCAATAACCCAAGTATTTCAGGCAGTTTTTCTTCATAGCCGGGAGTAAAAACGTATTTTAAAAGCAGAACGCCTACC
>JBFYPZ010000416.1:0-4147 GCA_041303035.1 Flavobacteriaceae bacterium | reverse complement strand
ACTAAAGGCCAAGCCACCTATGTATCCATATTGCGAACTTTTCACCAAATACCGAATCTGAGCGCCGCACAATGGCCCACTGCCCAGATAATGGTATTGATGCATCAGTTCAAACCATATTTTGGAAGCTTTACAGTAACGACTCGTAACGGGTTCAACATCAATTTGACCAAGCCCATTTAATTCACAGCAAATCTCAGGTATAACAATGTCAATGCTTTGATTGCGGCAATGGTTAAATGCAACCGGCCTTTCAACTTTTGGCAAATCTATATGGCCCCGATGATCCAGTTCCAAAAGAGCCTTGCGACAACTCATGTCTTGAAGCTGACCGTTTGGAGAGTGCCAGTCCATCCACTGACAAACCCGTCGCGATAGCTCAAGTCTTGATATCCAAGGCTGCGTTTTTACCGTATAATCAATCTTGTCAATAATCTCTTGTGTGAAATGACGGCCACATATATACATGGCCCTACATTAACTCTTATAACCCCCTGTGTCAAGTGTGTTTTATGACCAGCCCAATGGGAGAAGAGTTTTCGTTCAGCCACTAAATGCACAATTCTTTTGGACATAATGTTATTATTTTATCTCTTTTAAATCCTTGATGGCAAGAGGCTTCTTGTATTGATTATTTTAAGTAGGTCCTGATGGGCTAAAAAATCAGTTAAATATATTTTAAAATTAAGGGAATTTCCTTATTTATTAGCGGACATGTTTATAGTATAAAAATAGAAAATTACCTACAAACCAAACTATCTTTTATTAATAAAAATAGAAATTCCTAATTTTCAGGAAAGAATTAGGATTATTAAAGCGTAACTTTTTCGAAGCATTCGTAGAAATGTTAAAAAAATATAAAATGACCATATGGTTTTTAACTGTATTTATCATCAGCGGCTTAGTTTTAATAAACATACTTGGCCATCAAATGAAACGCAACGATGGTCAAAAAGATACTAATAACGAGTCAGTTGAAATTGATAGATCAAATTCATCCCAAAAAAGTTCACATGAGTTAAATAATCAACGCTCTGTAAATCCTGAAAAAAATAAATCGACCGGGTATGTTCGAAAACGTATAAACAACAAAAATCTAATTGAAACTCATATAAAATCATTTGCGGAATCCTTTTACTCGAATGACTTAGATGAACTAAATAGGCTGGCAGGTATAATTTTTAAATTGGGTGAGAAGGTTGTTCCAGACTTGTTGAACATTATTTCTGATCAAAGTAATGATCCTCTTCTCAGAAAGATGGCTTTCGAGCTTGTTAGAGATATTGGTTTATCTCACAAAGATGTTAAAATGATGACCGAAATAGCAAGAAATAAGAAGGAGAATTCCATCATTCGCGGAGAAGCGGTTTGGGCGCTTGGATATACAGCATCCCAGGAAGCTATTGAACCTTTAATCGAATTTTTAAGCGATAAAAAAGAAGAGGATAGAATTAGAAAATTAGCTGCAATCTCATTAGGATTGTTGGATGCAGAACAAGCCGGGCATCTATTAATTGAAACATTAAATAACAAGGAAAATAGCAACAAGGTTAGAGCTGCTTCCGCAGAAGCAATTGGTTTATTGAACAACCCTATACACTCGGAAGTCTTACACGATTCAATTGATGACCGGAGTTGGGAGGTTCAGATATCTTCAGTAAAAGCGCTTGCATACTTTGATGATGAAAGTTCATCATTATCACTTCAAAAAAAGTTAATAAAACAGGTTCAAAATGATAAAACAGATGTGAATGATGCTCTTGTAAAATCAACCATTGATTCCTTAGTTTTGTTAAATTCAGAAACATCAGTTCCGGTTTTAAAAGAAATCCTAAAAGGAAAAGATTCTTATTATTCAGCTCTTTCGGGACAAGCGTTGGGAGAATTAGGTGATCTTCAGTCGATACCGGAAATATTAGAAGTTTTTAAGGCCGCAAATCAATGCAATGGCTCAATATGAATTTGAAAAGGGAGACTGTATATATAAAAGAGCAGATGATTTTTTTGAAAAAATACTTGGTCCGGTGCTGGGAATCGATGATATTGGACATGCTGCTCTATACAGAGATTGGAATGTTTCAGGCACAACTCAAGTGTCTTCTGTTGAAATGAACCAACACAGAGTTATAGAAATGCAGGCTGATGGAATGAATACCGAGCGTACTTTTCAAAGGTTCATCGATAACTTTTGGGGAGCAGGGTACTATGTCGGTTCATCCGGATTGCAGAAATTGTCTGATTCTCAAAGAAGAGCAATTATAGCCACTGCCCTGACTTTTACTAACGCGGAATACGGTTTCTTCGCAAATGATGCCTGGATATATGGAGGTTATAAAGATCCTGATCACAATCCTCCGCGATTTCGATGTGATGGCTTGGTCGAATACTGCTATGAAATCGCTTTGGGTCATAACTGGAAACCCGGAAATAATGGTGGAATAGTACCGAACGATACATACAGGAAAATGTGGCCTGCTCTGCAGTTTACATATCTAGAGCCAAGGACGCTTGGTGAAAAACCAATCATTGAGGTAAAAGATTCTCTCGGCAATAAGATTTCAAAAGGCGATTTTGTATCAAATAACAATGTAATAGTTGAAGCAACAGATGGGAGTGAAGGATCGGGCCTTTCCAGATTAGAAGTTTGGAAAGGATTACCTGGCCGTGGAGGAACTGAGATCGAATTTTTAAGAAATACCACCAGGTACAATGTCGACCATACTTATCCGATAAATATTCCAAGTGGAGAAATTTACATAAGAGTATTCGATCAGGCCGGAAATGAATCTCTTTTTAATTTGAATGTCAAACAAACAATTATTGATGCTGTTATCTGCGTGTTTCGTCCGAATACGCAACGATGGTATATTGATTTGGACGGCAACGGAACGTGGAGCGGTTGTGGAACCGATAGATGTTTAGGTCTGTTTGGCGCACCGGGTGATCTGCCTGTTGCCGGGGATTGGGATAATACAGGATTTTCAAAGATTGGTGTGTACCGCCCGGGAACCGGCATGTGGTATCTGGACAATGGCGACGGCTTTTGGAGCGGTTGTGGAACCGATATGTGTTTAGGACCTTTCGGAGCACCGGGGGATCTCCCTATTGCAGGGGACTGGACCAATAGAGGGACTACAAAGATTGGTGTGTATCGGCCCAGTACAAGGATGTGGTATCTGGATAATGGTGATGATGTCTGGAGTGGTTGCGGAACCGATTTCTGCATAGGGCCTTTCGGCTCATCAGGAGATCTCCCTATTGCAGGGGACTGGACCAATACAGGGACTACAAAGATTGGTGTGTATCGGCCCAGTACAAGGATGTGGTATCTGGATAATGGTGATGGAATATGGAGTGGTTTTGGAACCGATATAGATTTAGGACCTTTCGGCTCACCGGGTGATCTGCCTGTGGCGGGCGTTTGGTAAATAACAAACCGTCACAGATCTCAATATAAATGAGACCGCTGATAATCTGTAATCAGCTGCAACATCATACCGTTGGTTCCGTATCCCATAGAAAGAGCCGGCAAGCTTCCAGACTGAACCAGGAAAACAGATGTTAAAGGTATTCTCGAAGAAGTCAAAGCATCATATGCCTTTAGTGCTGCCTGAAATGCCACAAGTGTCCCGTTGAGTTCTGTTGATACCTTAAGGGCTCCCCGTTTTTCCAAGTTGGCTCTGTGTGTGCTCCGCAAGTTCCGGTTTTTCCTGACTTGTTCATCGCACATTGGAACAACCAACCCCATGAATCCCTGCCAGGGAAAACAAACGTGTCTAATCCACAACCTAAAGTCAGGCAGCAGGTAATGAATAATATCGTGGCTGAATGATTATCATGCGGTACCGGACATCAATAATTCCTTTAAAGCCGTTTGCCGCCGGCTTGTATCCTGATTGTTCACTGCCATTGCCAACGCCTTACGTGTACCCACAAAAAAAGCGAATTTCCTGGCCCTTGTTAGTCCTGTATATATAAGATTTCGAAATAACATTTTAAAATGTTGTGTCAGCACCGGGATAAGGGTGTGAATCAAGAGCGTTGTAGCAATAGGTAAAATGAGAAGATATTTTGTAGACAATCGCATGTCTTTATGTTAGGGGGAAAATAAACCCTACTAACATAAGGAGTTCAATATGGAAAAATC
>JBFYPZ010000415.1:0-2691 GCA_041303035.1 Flavobacteriaceae bacterium | reverse complement strand
GTGATTTTTTGATGTACATTCGAGTTTTTTTATTATTTGGATAAGGATAATAGTAAACACCCTTTTCGTCTTTCATAAATTATTTAGCCTTTCAATAAACATAATTATTCCACAAATCGTTTGGTTATCCATGTCCCGCCGTTAATAGCCTTTTAAGCAATATTTGGCAATATGAAACTTGAAACATTACCCGTTAATCATTATTTTTTATTGATGAAGATCAGGCGGAAGATCTTTTGAAATTTTATGTACAATTTTTCTTGAAAATTCTTGACTTTATATTATTCGGTGTTGTAACTTCAAACTTTCACGACCACCTTTGTGTAGCAGGCTCCTATTCCTGCATTGATAACCGAATCCTACGCCGTAAATGAATCTTTTAATTCGGACGATAAAAAAAATGTATCTTTCCATATTTTAAACCAAGGAGTATTTAAATGAGCGAATTTTTGCAAAATTTACGCGCTAAACAACAAAATAAGCGCTATGATGGCAACCGAAGGCAATATCCTAACTCTCAATATCAGGACAGGCGTAATGAAAAAGACAATCGCAAGAACCAAGGGGTGGCTACAGCGGTTGAAACTCTTTCCGCCGCACTGGTTGAAAATTTGCCCTTGATAAAGGCAATTATGGAAGGAATTTCTGAAAACCAGAAAAAATTAGCGGATGCGCAAGACCGGCGTGCCCGAGCTGAAGAACGCAAAGCAGCCGTATTGGAAAGTATATTCGATTATGCCAAACAATATATTGGTGCAGGTATAAATGTATCCGGCATCAACCCAATTATAGCGGCAACTGAAAATCCCAAAGATATGGAATTGTCGTCAGAAGAAAAAGTTGTGGAACCTGAGCCGCCGGTTGAATTTGAGACCATCGAACCTTCGCTTCCCGGGCGAGAAGAAATTCTTGCTATGATTGGCGATATGCGCGAGAAAGGATCGACCTATGATCAAATCGCAACACATCTGGAAATGGAAGGAATTCCTACATTTTCCCGTAAAGGTCAATGGCGGGGACAAACTGTTCATCGTCTTTACCAGAAAATGACCTCATAAAGCCTTTTTTTAAAATAATTTATAGCTGCCTCATTACTCTTCCTGAGGAGGCAATCTTTAAATATCTCTAGAGAATTTTTTATTCAGGGATAGCCTGTTACTTGCCTGAAAAAGCCGGCAAAACTTAGAATTCCTTTGATGAATCAACGGGAAAAATCTTGTTAAAAATACTATCTCGTATTGAGCAAAATTTCTGAGCAAAATGACGCATATTCTCGCGCGGGACAGAATTATAAAAAATTTATTTGAAATGTAAAAAAACCCCGCACATTATTTTTTTGTGCGGGGATTCCACCAGGGTATGATTCAAAAAACAACTTTTTCTGAAGGCTCATTCATGATTCTTCCTCGAAATCAGCCACGTCATCATCAGCAATTTTAAGAGGAGAATCCAGCTTCAGCTCGTCACTTTCTCCAAAATCTTCATCAAAATTATCTTCCAGAAGTTCGTCAATATTTTCGTCGGCCTCTTCATCCGATTCCTCGTCAGTATCCTCATCATCGATGCCTGCCATGACGTAACCTTCCTGGTCCTTGGTCAGCCAGTCCAGATCATCAAAAATGATTTCGGTGCTTTGTGTATCATTTTCAGCGTCATAAACCACAATTACCGAATCAGCGATTTTGTCTGCATAGAGGTTCGGAGGGTACATGTTTTCCGTGCGAAGTACGGATATCAAGGCATCTTTGCCTTTTCCGATGGCCGTTTGAACAGCTTCATCACTATAAGACGCCTCGCAAAGAAACGACATCATTTCCTTGTCCAACTCACCGTATTCCCTGAGGGTCAGGCATCCTTTCTCAGTGTCCCTGGAAATTGTATATTTATGTTTCATAAGTTTCTCCTTAGATAGTATTTAATAGTTTAATTTTATATCATTTGTCAGGGTGTCTATAATAACCGCTTTTTCAGACAATTCAATAAAAATTATTGACCACATAAATAAAAAATGATAAGTGTTTCGATCTTGTAAGGAGGGATACGGAGAGATGGCCGAGTCGGCTGAAGGCGCTCGCCTGCTAAGCGAGTGTGGGGGGAAACTTCCACCGAGGGTTCGAATCCCTCTCTCTCCGCCAAACCCCTCAGCTTCTCATCGGCAATAGCATCAATGAAATACCTGAAAGACCGGTAAGATTTCAATAAGGGGCGTCTAGGATGACGCCCCTTTTAAATTGCCTGTATCTGCAATTCAGCATAATGACTTGCATTAAAAGTTAAGAATCATACTGTCATTGGGCATAAAAGGCTTGCTGGGTAAAGCCGTATCGGATGCAACATAACCCGGTAGCGCGATTCCGGATTCAAACTGAGCATAATTGACAAAAGTCCTTCCGTCTATTCGCACTTTCATTCCCTTAACCGGATTTTTTAACGGAACAATCACATTCACATCCCGGAATTTTTCTTTCAGGTGTAAAAACCCCATCATCTCAGCCTGTTTTCCAATATTTATTTCAAGATAATTTCGGGCATCAGCACAAATTTGATCGCCAAATTTTTCAGCAATTTCCTGTAAAAATTTATCAAGCTCTTTATTCATGGTAATAACCTCCATTGATTACATTCCACCAACCGCCGGAAAAAATCCGACACGATCACCATCAGACAAGGTTTGGTTGGAATCGACTCTTT
>JBFYPZ010000414.1:0-2942 GCA_041303035.1 Flavobacteriaceae bacterium | reverse complement strand
ACAGTTTTAAATTTAACCGCAAGGAACGCAAATCAAGCGCCAGGTACGCAAAAAACCGGCCTGTTTTGAGTAGAACCGATTTGCAGAACGATGTGAATAGCATTTTGCGCCCTTTGCGATACACTTTGCGAAGTTTGCGTTTAAAAAAATATTTATGAAAACACAGGGAGGGAATCCGTTAATAAATTTTACTGTACAAAATAATTTTCTCACTAATTTAAGCTATTTTTGTGAATCAATTTGTTGTATTTCTAATCCTGCTAATTTTTTTTAAATCATGGTAAAGTCATTAAAATTTTTCACTGTTATTTGTGTTTTATTTTTCAGTTTTCAGTCCTTATCTGCGCAGACTATTTTTGAAAAATGGCCTGAAATAAAGAGCTTTCATGAAGTGATGTCTCAAACGTATCATCCCAGTGAAGAAGGTAACCTGAACCCCATCAAAACAAGAATTGATGAAATGGTGAAAAAAGCTGAAGCTCTGCAAACCAGTACACCTAAAGAATTCAATACCCCGGAAATTTTAGCCTCTGAAAAAAAGTTATATACTGATAGCCAGGCCTTGCAAAAACTTATTGCATTTATTTATCGGGCTCAATATGAATGAGAACCTGCCCCAGGTTTGGCAGATTCTCAATTAGTGCATCTTTGAGTTTGTGTGACAATTCATGTCCTTTTGTAACTGAAATATTCCCATCAACCACAGCGTGAAGGTCGATATGGTATTTCGTGCCGGCTTTTCGGATAAAGCATTTTTCTGTATCAACGATACCGTTCACTGTTAGGGCTATCCTTCTTACTTCGTCTATCATTCCGTCATGGTGGTTCTCGTCCATCACCTCGCCCAGTGCCGGCCTGAATATCTTGTAGCTGTTGTACAGAATAAAGCCTGAGGCAAACAGGGCAGCCCAGTCATCCGCTGTTTCATATCCGTCTCCAAAAACAAGGGCAATGGTGATCCCAATAAATGCTGTAACTGAAGTTATCGCATCACTTCTGTGGTGCCAGGCATCAGCTCTTAAAGAGGTGCTCTGTATTTCTCTGCCCTTCTTAACTACTATTCTGTAAGATATTTCCTTCCAGAGAATGATGAGCCCCAGAATGATTAAAGTCCAGGCTTCTGGAGCTTTGTGTGGTGTGCGAATATTCTCTATACTTTGATAAGCGATCAGCAAAGCCGAGGATATCAAAAACCCGACAACAAGAAAAGTGATCAGGGGCTCAATTTTACCATGACCATAAGGGTGATTTTTATCGGGGGGTCTTTTGGCATATTTTAAGCCGAGGAGCACAAGTGTAGAAGAAAAGATATCTGTAGTCGATTCAATGGCATCGGCAATCAGGGCAAAGGAATTTCCAAAAAAACCGGCCAATCCTTTAATAATTGCCAAAAGTGTGTTTCCAATTACACTAAAATAGGCAGTTCTAATGCCTTTTTGTTCATTTGTCATTTAAACATTGCATCTGATAATTGTTGCAAAGATAGGTATTTACAGTGCAGTTCAGTAAATTTATTAGTCCAAAAAAACCTCAGCGTTCCTTTTACTCTCTGTTTTCTGTCTCGTAAATTTTAAAGTATTTTTTGATCAGGCTCACAAGGCTGGTTGCCAGAATTGCACCCGAAAAAGCCATAAATATATCCTTCTGGGCATCCCAGATATCGCCCTGAGTTCCGAGATAAGCATCTCCCTGAGCCTTAAAAAACACATCCGCAACAGCCCATTCGATGAGTTCATATAATGCACCTATTGACAATGTGATTTCAATTGGAAGTATCCAGGACACCTTTTTCGGGAACTGAAACCATTTCAAAAATAGTTCCCGCATGGGATATGCCAGCAGAAAGCCAAAAGCAAAATGAACGATTCTGTCGTACTGATTCCGGGAAGTATCGAACAGGTCTTTTAAATAATATCCAAATGGATTTTCGGCATAGGTATATTTTGAGCCATAAACATGTAAACACAGATAAACACAGATCAGCAGGTATGAGAGGTCACTGAACTTATAGGTTTTGTATGTAAAAACCAAAAAGACCAGAAATAAAATGGTCAGTGTATTTTCTATGATCCAGTTGGCCATATCGGTTGTTCCTATAAAAGAATCTGCCCAGACTACCAGGAAAAAGCCAATAAACACCCATAACCAGTAATTGGTTTTTATGGGATTTCTTTCGGGAGATATAGCAATCGTAAATTTCATAATTACAATTTAGATCTTGATTTAAACCTCAACGGTTTCGGAACTCAGAAAATACGGTTAAGCATTATATCAAATTTGAAGTTCATTTTCAGAAAATCGGATCAAAAAACCCGGGTATACGAAAATCGCTTCTGTTCTGCTTTCTGATGAAGGCGAATTCGTATAAAACTTTAAATCTTATATACCCACTCTTCCGGGTTTTCGCGGTTTATTTCCTTAAACAAAACAAAGGCCAGTATGGTTTGTCCTGTTACAGCATCCGTGTGAATCGTGCCCAGGTATTGCTTAGTTTTAACCTGGTCTCCTTTGTTCACCAGCACATTGTCGAGGTTTTTATAAACTGAAATATAATTTCCATGCTGGACCAAAACTGCCTTTTTGTTTCCGGGCAATACCTGAATAGCCAAAACTTTTCCATTAAAGATGGAGCGGGCAGGTGCTCCCTTCTCTGTAGCAAAGAAAACCCCGTTACTTTCTATGGTAATCCCTTTTAAAGTGGGATGTGGTTGTTTTCCAAAGTGACGCACAATAACGCCCTTTTCAACCGGTGATGGCAATTTGCCTCTATTAGAAACAAAATTATTCTCGAGGACTTTGGCTTCAGGCGTTAGCGTAAAGCCACTGCTTTTGGTCCCTTTGACATTTGCCGTCTTGTTAGCGGCCTTATTTGAACTGGCAATGGCTTCGCGTATGATCTTTTCGAGCTCTCTTTCAATACGATCTTCTTCCCTTTGCTTTTC
>JBFYPZ010000413.1:0-2502 GCA_041303035.1 Flavobacteriaceae bacterium | reverse complement strand
AAAGAAGATTTTGTTCGTCGGCACTTTCTAGAAAATTTCTATGCCTTTGAATTAATGATGGCGCCGTATGCCATAGGTCATTTGAAAATGTCTTATATACTGGAGGAGAAGGGGATTCATTTAAAGGAAAATGAGCGTATGAAGTTATACCTTACCAATACATTGGAAATGGAGAAAATTGAGCAGCCAAACCTGCCATTTATGTCCACTTTAGCGGAAGAATCCCGTAAAGCCGGGGAAATAAAAAATAATACACCTATCCTGGTTGTACTTGGCAATCCCCCCTATTCAGGGCATTCTTCCAATGTAGGCAAGTGGATCTCCGCTGAAATTAAGGTTTACTATAGAGTGGATGGCAGCCCATTGGGAGAGAAAAACCCCAAATGGCTCCAAGACGATTATGTGAAATTTATCCGTTTTTCCCAGTGGAAAATAGATCAAAACGGGGAAGGGGTATTGGGATTCATCACAAATCATGGTTATTTGGATAATCCGACATTTCGGGGGATGCGGCAATCGCTGCTGAAAAGTTTTAATGAAATCTACATCCTGAACCTGCACGGGAACACCTTGAAAAAGGAAAAATGCCCGGACGGTTCCAAAGATGAAAATGTTTTCGATATCCGGCAGGGGGTCTCTATTGCTTTATTTATAAAAAAGAGAAATGATGCTTCTCCATGCAAAGTGTTCTATTCAGAATTGTGGGGTTTGCGGGAAGATAAATACGACGCCCTTGCTGAAAATGATATTAATTCCATCGATTGGAAAGAAATATCTCCGAAATCGGGGTTTTATTTCTTTAAACCCAGGGAAGAAGAATCGGAAAAGCTTTACAACAGTTTTTTTAAAATCAGCGATATATTTCCGGTAAACAGTGTCGGGGTTGTCACTGCGCGGGATAAATTAACCATCCAATATACACCGGGAGAAGTAATGAGAACGATATCGAGTTTCTCCTCGATGGCCCCTGAAAAAGCAAGAGTTATTTTCAACCTTGGACAAGACGCCAGGGATTGGAAAGTTGAATTTGCTCAAAAAGATTTACTAGAGACTGGTTTGAAAAAAGAGAATATCGTACCTATTCTCTATCGGCCATTTGATATAAGATTCACATATTATACTGGCCATTCGAGGGGCTTTCATTGTATGCCACGGAATACTGTTATGAAAAATATGTTGAAAGAGAATATAGGCCTGATATTCCACAAAAGAGAAGAACTTCAAACATCATATTCACATATTCTTATAACCAGCAATATTGTCGAACATGGATGTCTATCTTCAAAAACGACTTGCTATCTTTCTCCCTTTTATATCTATAATGGCATAGAAGGTTTATACAAAAATGACAAGGAAAGTGCAAACGATTATAACATCGATAAAAAAATAGTGAATATGGTTTGTAAGCAGTTAAAAGCCCCAAGCCTTAAACCTGAATCGATTTTTTATTATATCTATTCGGTTCTTTATTCAAATTATTATAGAGAAAAATATTCTGAGTTATTACGTATGGACTTTCCCAGGATTCCCTTTACCTCCGATTACGATTTGTTTTTAGAAATGGGGAATTTGGGTAAAGAGTTGGCGGACATTCATTTGATGAAGTCTGCCCAATTGAATCAAACCTTTTCACGGTACGAAGTATCCGGGGAAAATGTCATAAAAAAGGTAACCTATAACCCAACAGAAAAGCGGGTGTACATCAATGGAAAGCAGTATTTCTCTAATATAGAAAAAGAGATTTGGGAATATCAAATCGGGGGGTATCAGGTGATGGAAAAGTGGTTGAAAGACCGTAAAACCCGGGTGCTATCTCTTCAAGAAAGAGAGCATTACATAAAAATTTCCCGTGCCCTGCAATTGACGATTCAATACCAGGAAAAGATCGATGAACTCTATCCAGGGGTTGAGGATGAGCTTATTTCTTAGGTTTAATCAAGTAATTGAACACCCTCCCGCCCCCCCCTTTAAGCGCTGGAACTCACTACCCAGATACTGGCCAGGTCAAGAGCTTTTGATTGCTGGTCGGAACCGGTCCCCGGTGATGAGAAGCTTTCACCGGGGAACCGGTACCGTCCATGGAAAAGGACTTTCCGCCCTGGCCAGAACCTGGGAGAAAAGAAATCAGCTATCTTTTCCCGCCCGCCCCCCGAAGAAGAGCTTGAGAGCTCAAGCGGGAGGACTCCCCCCTAACTCCAATCGGGGAAGTCGCTGCACTTCGGCACTTCGGATAAGTCGACTTATCCGACAGTGCGGCCCTGGCACGATACTTGCGCATTTTGGTACGGCGGCCCGGCTAAAGAAAGAGAAGAGAAAGCGGCTAAAATGAAAAATGCATGATTGATTTTTTTCTTTAGCCGGGCCACTCGTCCCATAATAGCGGCTTTTAGTTGCAAGTCTCCTGCCAGGGCCGTTCCCTCGTGCAGCTAGACATAACAACGACATTATGTCTCCTTCCCCGGCTTAGAGATCGAGGGGGGGCCCTCCCGGGCTTAGAGATTA
>JBFYPZ010000412.1:0-2502 GCA_041303035.1 Flavobacteriaceae bacterium | reverse complement strand
ATGATACAGGATCACGGTGCCATATCTGCCGGCTGCAAAAGCTATGCTGTTTGTCAATTCAGTGAACCAGCGGGCATGTGAGAAATCACCGGATAGGATTGAAATTCCTATTTTTAAACAAAAACCCTGTCAAGTCTTTTTTTCATCTTTTTTTTACTTTTACGCTGAATAGTTACAATTTTCTTTTATGAGAGAATCGCCATTGTTCTTATATAGTGGCTGAACGAAAAGTCCTTTATTCCCCCTCCCATCGGGGGAGGGCCAGGGTGGGGGCTAATCATATCAGTGGTTTATCTTTCCCTCCCCCCGCCCCTCCCGCTGGGAGAGGAGTTTTCGTTCAGCCACTATATAGATACAGAGAGCTAATGACGCCAGTACTTATTCTTCAGGTGATAATTTCTCAAAATTCAGGAAAAACCCGATTGACTTGGGAAATATGTTTACGTTAAAAGATAAAAAAGTTATCTTCAAAACAAACCTTCCCCAATTTATAAAAAGTAAAAGTTCCAATTCCTAAGGATGGGATTATGGTACTTAACTTGCCCCTAAAGAGCCTCCGTAAGGGATTTAAATCTCTTTGGAGGCTTTTGCTCTTTTTTGTGCAGATAAAAATCGCTGAAGAGCGATACTATTTGGAAATACAAAATACAAACAATAACAAATTTTTTCAGTCTCAGATTTTCATATTATTTTAAATATTACCGGAATTCGCAGCATTTTTGACCAAAACGCTTAGGCGGATGTGAAAAAAACCATTTTCCTGAATTTTTATGCTGGTTCTCATGCATAATGAACTCAATATAAACGTTGTTTTAGAAAAAAAGCAGGGAGGTATTATGGTGAAGCCAAAAACACTTGTGGATGGCGTCAGCAGCCTGACCGCCCCACCAATAGCGCTAACGGATAAAACATCTTAAATGCCATCAGGGCTGGTAACCGTCCAGTTCCTGGGAAGACAGGAAGGGTTTTCCGACATGGTCGATGCCCGGTTCGCCGTATGGGTCGAGGTCTTGGATTCAATGGGGCAAAACAGCCAACCAGCCCACATCGAGATCGATCCGAGAACCAACGTGATTACTGAACTCCGCTGCCCAATAGCAGTGGGAGTTGAGCTAAGTTAATGCCGAAGCGAGTAAAACTGAGGAACCGGATGTGAAAAAATCGCACAACCGGAACTGAAGGTGAGGTTTCGATGAACCGGCATCCCTAAATTGACTGTGGCATCTTAAGCAGAGACAAGCACCATTATTAAGACAGTCCGAATGAAAAGGTAAAACAATGAACAGAGAAAATGGAAATCAAGACCCCTCCTCACAATTCCTGAATACAGACAGAGGAAAGACAAAATCCAATGCGATTGAAATTCCCTCTATTTCGTTGCCCAAAGGCGGTGGGGCGATAAAAGGGATTGATGAAAAGTTTTCTGTGAATGCTGTTAATGGTACCGCTTCATTTTCCGTACCTCTTCCTTTTTCTCCTGCGCGGGGCGCCACACCAGCATTGAGTTTGTCGTACAATTCCGGTGCGGGAAACAGTATTTTCGGTTTAGGATGGGAATTGAGCCTACCCTCTGTTAAACGTAAAACGGACAAAAAACTTCCTCAGTATCTCGACGAGATAGATTCTGATACTTTCCTCTTTTCCCAAGCTGAAGATCTCGTTCCGGAATTTAGAAAAGAGCTGGATGGGAGTTTCAGCCAAGACTCAGATGGGAATTACATAATCAAGGAGAAAGATTCAGCAGACGGCTTGTTTACCATTCGCTTTTATAAACCCAGGATTGAAGGATTATTTGCTCGAATAGAAAGATGGTCAAATAAAACATCACAAGAAATTAAATGGCGGGTAATTAGCAAAGAGAATGTGACGACTCTTTTTGGCTGGAGCGATAAATCCAGAATTTCCGAGCCCAAAAATGCACACAAAGTATTTGAATGGCTGCCTGAATTTGTATTTGACGACAAGGGGAATTGCTCTCATTATATTTATAAGAAAGAGGATAACAAGGGTCTTGATGAATCACTTATTCATAATCGTAACCGCCTTGAAAGTGGAAACATCACCTACACTAATTTATATATCGAAAAGGTTTTATACGCTAATAAAAAACCATACAAGAATTTCAATGATATATTCCCTCCAGAAACAGATTATTGTTTCCAAACGGTCTTTGACTATGGTGAATACAATTTAAACGCACCATACGACAAAGTAGATACCTGGAACTTCCGCCAGGATGCTTTTTCTGAAAATAAAGCTGGCTTTGAAATCCGAACCACACGATTGTGTAAAAGAGTTTTGCTTTTTCATTATTTCGATGAATTACCCGGAGGCTCGGCACTCGTTAAATCTTTAGATTTTGAATACGATACAGCAACGGAAGAAAGTTTCACTTTTCTTAAATCCCTCACTTCATATGGATATATCAAAAAAACGGATGGCACATATTCACATAAAAACCTTCCGCCCCTTGAGTTTGAATATCAAAAACATGATTGGAAT
>JBFYPZ010000411.1:0-2484 GCA_041303035.1 Flavobacteriaceae bacterium | reverse complement strand
AAGTTATCCTTGAAACTGCTACAGGTTCACATGCCGCAGGCATACAAATAAATTTTTTTACTTTTACCTTTTTACTTTTTACCTGGCCTTGCCTGGCAAGGCCTTGAACTTTAAACTTTTACCTTTTACCTTTTTACTTGAAAAATTACTCAGGAATCAGGGTAACATGGATCTTTTGAGGAATAACATGGCATTCATCGCTTGTAACAGGGATTACACCTGAGGTATAGGTTTGATAACCCTCTTTAGAAACGGTAATGAAGTAATTGCCGGGCCTTTCGTAAGCCCCTGAAAAAATCGGATCCTGTGGATTGTAATAGGCTAATGTCTCTGAATAATTGCCATCTTTAGCAACTACAGTAACTCCTTCGCCTGTTATAGAACTCATCGCTCCCAGACTAACGGTAACATTAAGACCGGCTCTGGCTTCTAAAGTGCAAACTATCTGTTGGTCATCGCCATCGTCTTCGCAGGTAGACAGGATTAAAAGAGGGAGAAAACTAAAAAATAGTAAAATCTTTATCATGGGTTGCTATTGCATATTTTCATATATCACAAACATTGTACCAGAAATATAAAAGAAAAAACTATACCTTCTTGAGCTCTATCAGGGTTAATTCGGGTAAAATACCCACCCTTCCCGGATAACCGAGGTATCCGAATCCACGGTTTACATAAAGATGCTGGTTATTTTCAGTATACAGGCCTGCCCACTCAGGGTAACGCAACTGCGCAGGACTGAACCTGAAACCACCCAATTCCACCCCATACTGCATGCCATGGGTATGTCCGGAAAAGGCCGCGTCTATGTTGGTTTTTGACAATACCTGTTCACGCCAGTGGCTGGGGTCATGAGAAAGAAGCAGGCGAACCGGCAGGTCTTCCGTATCTTTCATTGCCTTTTCCAGATCGCCGGCTTTAATAAAACCTCCGGCACCCCAGTTCTGGATTCCAAGTACCCCAATAGATTCATTTCCTATCTTTATTTTTCGGTGTTCGTCCATCAGAAGGTTCCAGCCCAGTTCTTTATGTCCGGCAATAAGTTTTTCAAAGTTTCTTCTCTTTTCGTCTTCCGAACCCCAGTTAAAATAATCACCATAATCGTGGTTACCGGTAACAGAATATACCCCCAACGGAGCTTTTATTTGCTTAAAAACATCAAAATAATCATTGAGCTCTTTGGCCTCATTATTCACCAGGTCTCCGGTAAAAAAAACCATATCGGGCTTGTTCATCATCAGCAGGTCGACACCACCCTGTACAGCAACCTTTTTATAAAAACTACCGCTGTGAATATCTGAGATCTGGCCAATGACCAGTCCGTCAAATGCCGGAGGAAGATTCTTAAGCGGCAACTGCACCCTGTGAATGCGGTAATCATGCGCTCCTGATACAATACCCCAACCAAAAGCACCCACGTGTAAACCGGTTACGGCCAGAGCGGTTTGGGAGATAAAGGCAGAACGGGTAATCTTCTCGCCATCCAACGACTTTTCTTTAGGTACCGTAACCAGTAATTTTTTTGTTTTTTGATAAATAAGTCTAAAGAATCTGGTGATATCCTCAAAAAACAGTACGCCAATACCGGCAAATTTTGACAGATACAACATTATGAAGGCCAGTAGGAAGGGATAGGTTCCTTTACCGGATAAGATGAATGCCATGAGAATGGTTAAAAGAAAGAGGGCAGGGATCGTCCAGTACACCATTTTTATCCATTTTCTGACACCTGGGGAAAACCGCATAAAAGCTTTCCTGACCGCCTGGAAGAGATAAAAATCCACCAGCAGTATAAAGGCAATACCGATAAGAAAACGAACCCAAAACATAAACAAAAAATCTTCAGATCAGACGTGAACGCGAAATAAAAGTTACAAACAATTGTAAATCAATTTATAAAAAAAAACATTTCACTTCGTCTCCTGCTTTGCAAAGTTAAGACAATTGAAAAAGATTGAAGTTCGACTCCCTGTATAAAATGGTTATTTTTATGTTAAAAAAAATAGGCCGATGTTTTTATGATATGCTGAATTCACTATTTTTGAGCATATTTAATACATCATAATCTATGAAATTCTTTATTTTATCGTTGTTGATTTTGTTGGTTTTCGGAAGTTGTGCCACCAATCCGGTGACTGGAAGGAAACAGGCCAGCATGGTTACGAATGCCGATATTTTTCCGCAATCCTTTGCGGCTTATAATGAAACCCTTGCAAAAGAAAAATTGTCCACCAACAAAGCGTATAATGATCAGGTGACCAGGGTGGGTAAGAAAATCCAGGCTTCTGTGGAACGGTATTTTATAGAAGCTGGTATGCCTGATTACCTAAAGGATTATCGCTGGGAATATAAAGTAATTGAAAGCGAGGAGTTGAATGCCTGGTGTATGCCCGGTGGGAAAGTTGCTTTTTATACAGGAATTATGCCGGTTTGCGGGGATGATGCCGGTTTGGCTGTTGTGATGGGACATGAGATTGCCCATGC
>JBFYPZ010000410.1:0-2511 GCA_041303035.1 Flavobacteriaceae bacterium | reverse complement strand
GACAAGCGAGTTCAAGAAAAAATAACGCATCCAATTTTTGAAATGCTTAAGGCAAGAGTTTTTGGAATTGCTCTTGGGTACGAAGATTTGAATGATCACTATAGAACGTCAATTACTTTTGCCGGTTAACGACAATTATTTTTGACGGCTTCAAGAAGAATCAAAATACATAAAAAAAGTCCTTTAGCTAACAAAGTATTTTACAATATCGATGTGGGTATAAACGTGGGACATAAACGTCATTTGTAGTAAAAGTTTAAATTTTGCATCAAAGGAGAAAAGTGTGTGTAATGTTTCAAAATTTAAAAGGCTGTTTGATGGTTTACGTATCATTCATTTTTGAGGTTCTACGATAACTCTGTTCATTTATATTTATAATAGTCGAGTGGTGAACAAGCCGATCTATTGCGGCAACAGCCATTATATTGTTTGGGAAAATTTCGTCCCATTTATCAAAAGGTTGGTTGCTTGTAATTAACAAACTTTTTGATTCATACCTATCAGCGATAAGTTCAAATAAGACATTTGTTTCAGCTTCGCTTTTTTTGACATATCCAATATCGTCAAGTATGAGTAACTCAAATTTTGATAACTTAGACAAAAAGTCGACAAGTTTATGTTCGTTATTGGCTCGTTGAAGGATTTGAACCAAAGATGTTGTTTTTGAAAACAAAACACGAATGCCTAATTCAATGAGCCTTCTTCCAATGGCAGATGCAATGTGGGTTTTACCAACACCACTTGGTCCAAAAATAATGAGATTATTGGCTTGCTTAATCCATTTGGTATTTTCTGCAAAAGATGATATTTGTGCCGGTTTAATTGATGAAAGATTTTTAAATTCAAACACATCAAGAGTCTTACCTATGGGTAATTTTGCATCACGGATATTATTTTGAATTCGTTGCTGCTCCCTTTCCGAAACCTCTTTATTACATAAGGCGGTTAAATATTGAGGATAAGTCCAGGAATTTTTTTCAGCCTGATGCGAAAGATCTTGCCAGCTTGTTTGCATGTTTTTTAATCTTAATTGTTTAAGCAAAATGGGTAGTGTTGCATCGCAAATCATTGTTGCACCTCATAATGATTTGGAATTAGCTCGTTATAAGCTTCGAGATTATGTTGGGTTACGTTTATATGTATTGGTTGGTAATTATGGTGTTCAAATTTATTTTTCAATAAGCCAAGATTGAGCGGCAACTTATTTTCAATTAATCCAATGATTTCTATTTCAAGCTCATGTTCACAATTGTGCGTTGCCGCAAGGTGAAGTACACCTATGATAAATTTATCGGCTTTTTTAACACCAATGGATTCAGTTGCGTATTGCCATATACGTTTGTAATTGTCATTTGGAAGCAATGCTTCACGTATACGTGCACCACGAAAAGCGCCAGGCTTTGCTACAAGGCTGTCTATAATGTGTCGATAATCTATTTTATGTAGTCTTTCACCTTTAACTGGAATAGGTGCACGTTCAATAGAAATTGCAAGATCAGATCCAAGATAGCACTCAAGCCTGTCCGCATACAATTTGACAAGTAAAGTCTCACCAATAAGTCGACTAGGAACAGAGTATGTTACTCGCCTCACATTAATTGTGCTTGTGCAATTAACAACAGCTGATATTTCTGTATAAGTTGTAGCCTTATGTTCTGGCAGAGATTGCAAACTTTTTTGTTCAATTTTGATGCGGTCTGAAAATGGTTTATTGTGCTGGTCCGTAACCTCTTTGATGAACGTCCTGTACTTGTCAATTGAATCAAAATCATTGCTGCCGCGAACTATCAAACTTTGTTCAATGCGATTTTTTATATGTCGATGCGAAGATTCGATGGAACCATTTTCGTGTCCCTCTCCAGGATTAATTCGATATGGAACCATATTGTAATGTTGCACAAACGCTTTATAGCGCTCGGTTATGTCGTTAGCAGTGGAACTATCTAAATTTTTAAATGCCGCTGAAAGGCTATCGGTTCTAAAACCATGAGGAACGCCGCCCAAATCATTCAATGCTTCTTGTGTACCCTGTGCAAATTTTTCGAATGACTCGCCAGTGCCTGCAAAAACCTGCATGTAATTATAACCACTAAATGGTAGACGAAAATGATAAAAAATATGCTCAAATGGTTCGCTATTTATTGAAACACGAATGTTTTTTGGATGTGTAAAATCTGCTACACCAAGAACCCCAGGTTCATGTTTTTGTATAAACATTACCTCTTTATTTTTGCCATAAAGTGCTCTCCATCGCCTTATTCTTCGCTGCAACGTTCGTAATTCTTTTACTGAAAATTTATCTGGATATTGTTTCTGTAACGCTTCCAAAACAAATGTTGCCTCATAAACCCCTTTAACCAACAATGGCTCTACGGCTTCTTTCCATACACCATCAAATGGATCTCTTCTTGTTCTCCACTTGCGCTCTTTTTTGGGTTTTTGTAAGATATGCTCGTTATGATCAATTTTACGCGCAGTTCTTTCTGATATATCTGACTTGGCTGCTGCTAA
>JBFYPZ010000409.1:0-2515 GCA_041303035.1 Flavobacteriaceae bacterium | reverse complement strand
CCTGAGTTCGTGCTTTATCAATTGCCCTTTTGGGAGCTATTCCAAACCAGTGTGTGCTGGAAGGATTTCCGAACTCATGCTCAATAAAAGGCTTCATAGACTCCAGGACTTCAGAATCCAGAGGCGTAGTAGCGTTAAAGTCAAGGTAAACAGGTTTTGTCATATGTTTGTTATATCTAAAAATGAGGATAATGGTTTATTTAAAAAGATAAAAACCTATTACTTTATCATATTCATCCATAGAACAGAATTCAGTTCCAATAGTCCATCCATCTATTCTCCTGATAATGACTTTTTTTTTAATCACTGATCTGGATTTATCATCGAGCCTGAATTCTACTAAAATCCGGTCACCAAGTTTAAACTTTTCGCTTAGGGAACTCTTAAATTGAAGCCCTGAACGTGAAATGTTGGTAACAGTCATGGGCAATTCTTTCGTATCATTTTCCGATTTGAAAAATCCGGATAGATTGGTATTTTTCCGGTAAAATTTCCGCCTTTCGAGTACGACCGGATAAATATGTCCACAAGAGCACTTAACCCTGAGACTCAATTTGAATTTTTCAGGGATCAACCTGGAAACGTCGACGGTTTTTGACTTGGTGCATTGAGGACATGTGAATATCGCCTTATTTTCATGGCTGATAAAAACTGATTGTGCCATTTTTTACCGTTTTGAGTCAGAGGGAAAAGATTTTAACACAGGTTCAAAAGGTTATCTGAAAAGATAAAAACCCAACGCTTTATCGTATTCATCCGGCAAATAAAATTCAGCTCCAACAGTTTTCCCGTCTATTTTTTTGATGATGATTTTTTTTCGAATCAATGACCTGGATTTATCATCGAGCCTGAATTCTTCTCCAAGATGATCACCAACTTTCAATTTTTCGCTTTCAGTGCTATTAAATTCAAGCCCGAAGCGCGAAAGGTTTGTGACTGTCATGGTAAACTCTTTCATACTCTGTTCCAATATGAAAATACCTGGTAAACTGGTTTTTTTACGATAAAATTTCCGTCGCTCGAGAACCACCGGATATATGTGTCCACAAGTACACTTAACCCTGATAGTTAATTTTTTCTTCTGCATAAGCAGATTGGAAATGTCGACGGTTTTTGATTTAGTGCATTGTGGGCATGTGAAAATCGCTTTGTATTCATTGTTAACAAATACAGATTGCATCATTTTTCATCTTGCTGAGTTATTAATGGATAATATTTTATGTTCTTTAACTCCACCAAAGTAGCACCCCATCCGCCTGCATCCAAAGGTGCATCCTGAAATGAAGAGACAATTGAGTTATTATACATATTTAACCGGGGATTACAACATGTATAGTGCAAATTTATCACAAAACATACCAGGACATTAAACCTTGATATGAATAGCCGGCTAAGATAAACTTCAGACAGACACTGGCTGCGTTGGGAAAATTTCGTTCAGATAACTTTGGGATGGTAATTTATGGAATTATTTCCGGCCTATAAAATTACTGGATTGATTATATTCGCATATCTTCTTGGTTCCATACCCTGGGGTTTATTGCTGACCAGATGTTTTTCTTCAGTCAATATACTGGAGCAGGGAAGCGGCAATATCGGCGCTACCAATGTCAGAAGATTGGCTGGGTCGCATTTTGGGTTGATGACGCTTGTCGGAGATGTCTTAAAGGGGCTGGTTCCGGTATTTCTTGCGGAACACATGATGGGTGTGGGAGGCGTTGGATCTCAGCTATTTTTATGCATAGTGGCGCTGTCTTCTTTTTTAGGACATCTTTTTCCCGTTTATCTCAACTTTAAAAATGGGGGAAAAGGGGTTGCCACCACTTTCGGATGCTTCCTTATTATATCTCCCTGGGCATGTCTGGCCTCTCTATTGACCTTTATTGCTGTGATATGCATTTCAAACCGGGTCTCGATCGGATCTTTGTGTGCTTCGGCGGTGCTTCCGATAGCCGTCTTGATAGATACCAGGTTGCCTGTGCTTTCTGTTTGTGCGGTGATCTTTACATTCATGATTTTTTTACGCCACAAAGATAATATCAGGAGGATCTTGAGAGGCATCGAGCCGGTCGTATGGAAAAAAAAATAGGCAGGAAAGAATTGTCTCCTGCCTATTGGAAAAAATGGTTTAAGAAAGGATCATTTTACATCACGACTGTCCAAACCCAGGTCTGCTCTTTTTTTCTCGATGTGTTTACGGATCAGCAATGCTGCTTTTGCAGGATCAGGCTCGACAGCAAAAGTAGCGCCTAAAACGTCATTTAAGCCCTCGGTTAAAAGTTTTACGACGTTCATACTGCCGGTGATGGGAGGCATGGGACCAAGGACGGTATAAATTCCGGAGGCCACTGCGTAAACTCCGATAGAAATAGCTTTTTCCGAGTACCATTCCGGAGCGGCTCCAGCCAGTGGCAGGGCGCTGATATCGGTTCCGAGGGCATTGGCAAGGGCGGAGGCAAGAACAAGGATACGCACGTTATCCACACAGCTTCCCATATGAAGCACCGGCGGGACG
>JBFYPZ010000408.1:0-2522 GCA_041303035.1 Flavobacteriaceae bacterium | reverse complement strand
ATTTCTTGATAACATGATTTTTCCATATTGAACTCCTTATGTTAGTAGGGTTTATTTTCCCCCTAACATAAAGACATGCGATTGTCTACAAAATATCTTAAAATCGCGCAGCAAGTCTTCCTTATTTTTTAAAAATTCTGTCTTGACAATTGGGTCCACTTCATGTTTTAGGCCAATTTATTGCATCTTATCCTGGAACATCTGACTCAATAAAACAAAATAATCTTCTGGATGGAAGATAAAATGCTAACCGCCTGCTTCAAATGTATCATTATTTTTTATTACACTCCTTTACATGTTTTAAAAACAAATAGGAGGTATGAACAGTTGTTAAAATCCTCAAGGTGTCGGCAATAAAAAATTACCGCCTTGAATTGACTTTTGACGACGGAGTTTGCGGGGTGGGTGACCTCTCCGACTTAGTCGGAAAAGGTGCTTTCACTTTATTGCGTGACCCACGCATTCTCGAAAAGGTTCAAATCGGTTCATTCGGCGAGCTTTCCTGGCTCAACAAAATTGATCTTAATTTTGACTCTTCGTATCTGAAACTGACGGGAAAGAAATCGGAAGACATTTTTCCCGCCTTACGTTGCGAATCAATTTAAGTCTGAAATCAGCCAATTTTTCGGAATCATTAATAAAATCCTGAATCAGTGGCGTAAAAATTTCCTGAATTCTTCTTTCAAGCAATAGGCAGTGGCAAGGAGTTTGTCTAACTCGAGGACCTTCTTTAAGTGGAGTCTTCAGAGAATATTGTATCTATATCCAGTAGGCCGGGACTGGAAAACCTTTAAAAAGAAAGGAGGGCCATAAACCATCATCAACACAGGACTCAAAAATATCAGGCAATTTGGATTTTTTGCAAAACACTGAACAAGGAGAAAATGAAATGAAAAAATCATTATTTGTAACGACAATATTGATCGTTTCACTGGTGGCGGCAATGGCTTTCGCTGACACGAAAATCTATCCGGGTTCCATGTGCGTGCCCTGGAACTCAAGCCAGCCTGTTCCGTGGCTTAACACCAGTGCCCTTGAAAACCCAAGCAGCACAACACCACTCAGAGTCGACTGTCCGGTTATCGGCAACGGTCTTGCTATCCAATCCGCCTAGATGAGGGTCCGCGACCGCCATTATACACAAGATATTAGTGCCTCTTTAGTTACTGCATACGCTTCAGGAACCGGTTTTGCGGGGTGGAGTTCACCAATAAGGTATAGTACAGGCACCAATCCATCAGTTCAGGTTTTGTCCTTTGGATTTTTAACAGGGGCTTCGACTACGCATCACTTTATAAGTTGCTACATACCTCCTACTTACAGCGGGAATAGGTCCTCTATTGTTTCCTACGCGGTAAGAAATTAACAGGCATTTTCCAAAATTGCTGCATGGGTGTTGGATTTTCCCTGAAAAAAAAATCCGAACCCATGCAGTCGAACAATGCAGTGGTCTTGGCGCTGCCCAAAACGGTCAGAAATATCCTATGCTGGAAGTTTTGTTTTGAATCACAAGTAAACGAAAAGAGGTTACAGATGCGTACCACAAAACCAACGATCCGGAAATTGACCTTAGTGCTTCTAAGCTTTCTTATATTAAGCGCAGCTGTGGTGGTGGGATATAATAAATATTCCCCTCGGCGAAGTGATTTAAACAACGCCATTGAATCACACGTTGACGGCGATGTGGCCAAAAACTCGCCCCCGCATCAACCATTGCCGACAACACCGATTACATCCCCGTCAGTTGCTGAGAATGGCAAAAATGCAATGGCCGAATTGAAACAGGAGCAAGCAAAACTTTCAAAAGAATTTGATAAGCTGCAGTCCAATTTACAAGAACTGAAGGACCAGTCCATGTTGAGTTCGGATGTTGATTCCGACCCGGATACTGCCACCGAAAGCCCGGAGGCAGAAGAAGAACGGATCAATACCGAGCTAAGTGCCCAGCTATATTTGCTTGATGAGACCCTCGAAAGGGAACCGGTGGATTCCGAATGGTCAAGCAAAGCTGCTATCGCCTTACAGGCAAGTGCCAATCAAAACAGAGACACCTCTATCGAATTAATCGACGTCAACTGCGCCAGCAGCCTGTGTCGAATGATGATCTCTTTTACTCCAGGAGAGCATGAAAACAGTTTTCGCCATCTTCAGGGCCTCCTCCCATGGAGCGGAGAAATGTTTTTTCAGGTTGAGGATGTCAACGTCGGCGAGGCTGTCGCTTACATTGGTCGGGAAAACTATCCCTTGCCCAGGGTTTCTGATTAGATTGCTTATACCGTTACGACCATATTCTATCATCGACCTTAGCTTCATAGTTTTAATAAAGGCAATCTCCGACAAAAAATGTCCCAACATTATCCCACTGAACGAATACAGACAAAAAAATAGGGCTTAAATTATCACTTAAGCCCTAGATGTTATTATGGTAGCGGGGACAGGATTCGAACCTGTGACCTTCGGGTTATGAGCCCGACGAGCTACCAGACTGCTCCACCCCGCATCATGTTTTGTTTGTAAAAATA
>JBFYPZ010000407.1:0-2533 GCA_041303035.1 Flavobacteriaceae bacterium | reverse complement strand
GCATTATATACAGTTGTATAGAGCCTGAACTGTTGGATATGAAATTTCGTAACAAATGGTTTAGGCAATGAATAGCCCAAGGTAATGTTACTCAACCTCAGGTAAGAACCATCTTCGATAGCCGATGACTGGACGATAAGGATAGCATTTGAAGTTGAAAACGGTGTCCATATCGTAGCATTTTGGTTTAATGTTCGCAATGCTTCCAAATCAGTAACTAATTCTCCGGTCGTTTCATCGATGTATTTAAACCGATTGGCGTAATTCACACTGTTGAACATGTTGGCATTGGTGTTGCGATAAAGTGCCTGATACTGAATTTTTGAAGTGTTATACACATCGAAGCCATATTTCCAGTTGAAAAACATATTACAATCGAACCCTTTATATCTTGCGTTCAAACCAAATCCACCACTGTGTTTGGCACTGGCATGACCAATAACCTGGCGATCGGCTGCAGTTATGGCGCCATCACCATCCAAATCTTTCAATTTTATAATACCCGGACGTAAACCAATATTATTGGCAAGGTCGTTTGTAGGACTTAACGTTTTACCTGTAACCGGATCAGTTTTTAATATGTATTTTTTTGTAACCGGATTATAACTTTCGAAATCGTCAACGGAGTAAAAGCCATCACTTACGAATCCATACATTAAACCAAGATCGGAACCAACATAAATCCTGTAATCATCAGCATTTTTTATATCGGATGCTGATGCCCAGTTCGAATAAATTGGCCGCTCTGTATTGCCATCTAGTTCATCGATCCTGAACTTATTAAATCCAATGTTAAAAGTGGCGGTCAAATTGAAATCTTCTGTTTTTGCAAGTATTCCGTTTAATGTAATTTCAAGTCCTTTATTGGATGTTTTGCCTATATTTTGCATTTGCGTTCTGTAACTGGTAGAGATGGGAACATCGGCTTCAATAAGCAGGTCTTTTGTTTTATTATAGTATACATCCACAGTTCCACTGAGTTTGTCCATCCATAAACTAAAGTCAGTACCCACATTTTGGGTAACTGTTGTTTCCCATCTCAGATCAGGATTGGGCATAACTGATCCTGGCACATAATACGGATTTATTGTTTCACCATAACCGACTGTCCTGCTATTCGAAATTGAGTATATGTACCTCCACATATCGTTGGCCATTCTGTTATTCCCTGCCTCGCCATAACTCGCTCTTAATTTGAGGTTAGAAAAGAAAGGTAAACCTTTCATGAAATTTTCTTCAGTTAATCGCCATGCAGCAGAAGCCGCCGGGAAATAGCCCCATTGCTTTCCGGGAGCAAATTTGCTTGATCCATCAGCTCTTAATGTAAAATTGAAAATGTACTTGTCCATGAGAGAATAATTAGCCCTTCCAAAATAGGATAACATCCTTTCAGGAGCGCTTACAGTAGTTGATTGGTTCAAAATTGTTCCTTTGGCAAAATTGGCAAACATCCTTTCGGGAGTAATGCCCATCGGAAATGTTATGCCTGTCATATCCTGATTTGTAGATGAAGAATTAGTGGTTTCCTGACCTACCATAAAATTCATGCTGTGAATCGATTTCCTAATGTTATAGGTAAGGGTATTGGCTAATCTGTAGCCATTTCCTTCAGTTGCTGTACGTTGACCTAATGGGAGGTTAAAACCATCGTTCCTCGATCTGCTGGTCAATGGCCCATAGTATCTTTTCGATATTCCAAAACTATAACCAACACCAAATTCCGACCTGAATACCAGATTCTTGATAATCGACCATGTTAACGCGGCAGTCATATCAAATGATTTCGCTGTTTTTTTGCGATAATCCTGCTTGACTTTCTCTGTCGGCGAAATAAGACCCTCAAGGAGTTTTTGATATTCGTCATCATCGGTGGTTGTTGAGTTGGAAAAATCGATAAAATCGGCCAACCCGTTCACAGGCCTTGCCGTAATAATATCACTGATTCTTAAGTCGGAGCCCCCTGAAGTGCCAGCTCCATTTGTAGTAGAATTGCTGAATCGTGAATTGAGTTCCATTTTCAGGTTATTAAAAATCTGATGGTTCAATTTGAAACTCAGATTGTCACGTACGTAGCCCGACGTTTTGATTAATCCATCATCCTCATTGTGTGTAAAACTCACATTTGTTTGCGTTCTGTCGTTTCCTCCATTAACACTTACGTTGTAGTATTTGGAATATTGCTGAACATTACTGAACATTTGATCCTGCCAATCGGTACCTTTTAAGTTTTTGTAAATGTCAATATCTTCGAAGTCACTGTAATAAAAGTTATATTTTTCCATTTCAGTTGTTCCTTTCAGTTTCGCGTATTCATATTGTGCCAGCACAAATTCATACGGAGACAGCACATCAAATTTCCGTTCAATTGGAAAAAATTTCCTTTGCATGTAGGTATTGAAAGTCACTGCTGTCCTTCCGATTTTTGCGCCTTTTGTAGTGATAAGGATAACTCCATTGGCTCCACGGGCACCGTAAATTGCTGTTGATGAGGCGTCTTTAAGTACCGTGTACGATTCAATATCGGAAGGCGAAA
>JBFYPZ010000406.1:0-2534 GCA_041303035.1 Flavobacteriaceae bacterium | reverse complement strand
TCCACGCAGCGAAGCGGCGATGCCAATAAAGGGTATACGTATCTCATTACAGGAGATTATATGAGCTCAGGGATTCCCTATAATGCCTTTTTGTTAGGAAACGGACAAAATACAGAAAATCTGCTGAAACGCAGTGGCGACAATGCAGTCATACCGCATGACTTTAATGCAGTATCTGCGCCCAACGGAGTGAAAATTGTTGCTCCCAACTGTTTGCAATGCCATGCCACTAAAATCAATAATGAACTGGTCATCGGTTTGGGCAACCAAACCATCGATTTCACCGTTGACAGGTCAAATGACCTCAGCCGGCTTTCAAATGGTATTGTATTGCTCTATGGCCAAAACAGCAAGGAATGGGCTGCCTTTCAAACTTTTAAGCGCAGTCTGGAAGCTGTGGGCCCGAAAACGATCACCAAATCAAGGGGAGTGAATGCAGCCGACAAAACCACCCTGGTGCTTGCTTCCATGAGAGACAAGAATACCCTGGAATTGCTGAGTCAGCCAGCCATAAACATCACTGATGAGGTCATCCCCTCCGATGTTCCGGCCTGGTGGTTGCTGAAAAAGAAAAATGCCTTGTTCTACCATGCTATCGGCAGGGAAGATTATTGCAGGTCTATGATAACCATGATCCTGTCAACGATAGACAATGTTGAAAAGGCAAAGGAAGTTGACGTAAAATTTCAGGATGTTCTGGCCTATTTGAAGTCTATTAATCCGCCAAAATATCCCTACAGCATTAATTCCGGACTGGCTGATCAGGGAAAAACAATTTTTACTCAAAAATGTTCAACCTGTCATGGTACCTATAGCAGCAACCCAAGCTATCCAAATTTACTCGTCTCTCTCAAAACAATTGGAACCGACCCGGCTCTTTCCGATCTTTACACGACTAACTCTGCGGAAATGACCTATTTTAAAGACTGGTTCAATACAGGCTGGTTCGGCAACAGTGCCAATGGCCTGAAAGTAGTTACACAGGGTGGTTATATTGCCCCTCCTTTGGATGGTATCTGGGCAACAGCCCCTTATTTTCATAATGGATCAGTACCCACAATTGAGGACGTTCTGAACAGCAGGAACAGGCCCGATTATTGGACGAGATCTTTCAGAAGTGATGATTACGATCCTGTAAAAATGGGCTGGAAATATGCCAGAGAAACCGGCAAAGTCAGTCCCGATACTTATGATACAACGGTAAAAGGTTACGGCAAAATGGGACACACTTTTGGTGATGATCTTTCGGATAATGACCGGAAAGCTGTAATGGAATACCTGAAAACTTTGTAAAATCAGAAGTCAGGCCGGCTTTCACCAAAGACCAGTATGAACTGTTCCTTCACTGCATTTTTTATTTTATCTTTGTTGCTTAAAATAAATTTTTGATGTTCAGTAAAGGTCAGATAATTTTTGCTATTTGCTTTGCCCTCGTTTTTATTGCGGCTATGGCCTGGAGCTACCGAAAAGACGTAAAATTACACCAGTATTATTACAAAAATGTATGGGTTGTGGGTTTGGGTGTGATCCTGGCAATCACCCTGTTTACAATCATAACCTTTTGGCTGCATAAGTAACCCGGATCAGGTCTGCCCTTTTTTTGAGAACAGAAAAAAGGATCAGGCATTTTCCAGTACCTTATCTGCCAGAACGATCTTGTACAACTTATCATTGGGCCTGATCCTGAAATCTGTTTTAAAAGTAATCGAATCTCCCCGTACTGCCTTGTCTTTTTGTTCATCGTTCACATACATCGCACCAATTTCCATTTCTCTGGCTCCTGTGGTAGGTCCGGTGATCAGTATCTGATCTCCCAAAGAAAGATCAAAAGCTTCCAGTTTGAATTCTGCAATGCTGGTTTTTGGGAAGAAGTGCATGCCTTTCCCGATATACACTTTTTTTTGTGTTGCGCTTGATCCCGGTCCGTCACTCCATTCTCCCATTTTTTGCCCGAGATAATACCCGTTCCAGAATCCGCGGTTGTATACCTTTTCAAGTTCTTCCAGCCAGCCCGGTACTTTGTCTTTTGAATAAGTGCCCGCACTTACGGCATCTAGGGCCTCCCGGTAGATTTTTGTAACCTTGGCCACGTATTCAGGAGCCCTGCCCCTGCCTTCTATCTTCAGTACACTGATCCCGGCATCGGCTACCTGGTCTAATATATCAATGGTACACAGGTCTTTGGGCGACATGATGTATTCATTGTCAATTTCAAGCTCAACCCCCGTTTCCTGATCGATAACCGTGTATTTCTTGCGGCAGTTTTGTTTGCAGGCTCCCCTGTTTGCACTGGAATTATAGGTATGCAGACTCATATAGCACTTTCCTGAAACTGCCATACAAAGAGCACCGTGTCCGAAGATTTCAACTTCCACCAACCTGCCGGAAGGTCCTTTTACCTGCTCTTTTTCGATTTGTTCCGTTATTTTTTTTACCTGTCGTAAACTCAGTTCCCTGCTCAACACGATGGTATCGGCAAACATGGCATAGAACTTAAGCGTTTCTATATTCGTAATATTGATCTGCGTTGAAAT
>JBFYPZ010000405.1:0-2560 GCA_041303035.1 Flavobacteriaceae bacterium | reverse complement strand
TACATATTTTCAGGTCAGACAAGATGTTAATTTTCTGCTTACAATAAGCATTATCATTGCTATCAGACTGCTGGCAGTAATTTTTCATTTAAAGCTGCCCACGTTTTATGAATAGATATGAGATATGAGAATCAGGAATCAGGAATCAAGAATCAGGAGACAGGAAATTAAAATTAAAAACCCCGCTAAGTATCGCGGGGTTAATAATTATCTCAGTGTGAACTTTTTTCTTTTTACTCTTTACTTTTTACTTTGAACTTTATCCTTTGTCCTTTGTCCTTTATCCTTATTTTATCTTTCCCAAACCTTCTTCAACTATTTTGATCAGTTGGTCTTTATTCACAGCATCAGACGCTTGTTTTACTCCCAGGATCTGGTTTAAAACCTGAGTTGCCATTTTATCAGCTCCGTATTGTTTATACTGGTTTCCTACTTCAACAAAACTATCCACCAGGTTTTGGGTTGCTTCAACATTCGAGCTGTTGACTACCCACTGAAAACCTTCCTTATAAACATCCTGTGTCTTTGTATCCGCTGTAAAGAACATACCGGCCATCAGATTATCCGCTACAAAAGGCATTTGACTTTCATCCTTCGCCATGATATAAATGGGGATAAGGGCATCCTTCATGTACTCCTGTGTCTCCGGGTCACTGTATTTCTTGAGCTCTGCCAGAGCCGCATCTTTATCCAGACCGTATAAGGCCTCTAGGGCTGCTCCTTTTACAGAAAAGGATTTGCTTTCCATGGCTTGTTTGTACAATGGCAGGTATTTTTCATTCTTTGTAAGGGCAAGTTTCTTAACCGCTGCCGCCTGAACAAGTGTTTTTTGATCTTCTTTGGCCAGTTTTTCAATGGCCTGAATTGCTGCACCCGCATCAGCCTTTGAAATATCAATTTTTTCAATGGCCAGGATTCTGATCTCGTAATATTTGTCATTCAGTGCTTTGTTAATTGCGTCGAAAGCAATTTTTTCTGATTGCTGGTCGCCCAGGTTGGCAATAGCCTCCCTTCTATCCTCAAATTTGGGAGCCAGATAATACTGATGAACATAGTTTTCTACAGTTTTGCTGTCCTCGATCTCAGCGAGCAGGGTTCTTTTTGAATCAATGTTGACAAGTTTTGGTTTCGTATTGTATCTGAATGAAAAGGATTCACTCTTTTCATCGATCCAAACGTCATAGGATTTGGTGCCTGAAGCCTCGTAAACATCTATGGTCAGCGGGAATTGAAACAATGACTCCTGCTGTTGCTGTATATTTACCGCAACGAGTTTATCTTTATCGTTATAATTATAAGTAACCTTGAGCTTGGGATGTCCGTTTCCAAAATACCATTGGTTAAAGAACCAGTTCAGGTCTTTACCGCTTACTTTTTCAAACGACAGACGCAATTGATGAGCTTCTCCTGTGCCATAGGCATTGGTTTCCAAAAAATCCTTCATACCGGCCCTGAAAGCCGGATCTCCGATGTATTCTCTGAGCATATGTAAAATGGTCCCGCCCTTGTTGTATGAAACGGCATCAAACATATCTTCTCTTGAATTGTAATGAAATCGCACCAGGTCTTTTAATTCGTTTTCACCTGATAAATATCCTTCAATTTCACCATGTCTGTGGGCATCAGCCGCATCTTTGCCATATTTATGCTCAACCCAGAGATATTCAGAATAATTCGCAAAAGATTCATTGATAGTTAAGTTACTCCAGCTCTCGGCTGTTACATAATCACCAAACCAATGGTGGAACAACTCATGCGCAATGGTATTTTCCCATCTGTTTTCATCGATTAACTGCCCCGGAACCTGATAAGCATTTTCCTGATGTAATACTGCGGTTGTATTTTCCATAGCCCCGCTGACATAATCGATACCGACAATTTGTGCGTATTTTGGCCACATATAGGGTATTCCAGTATAATCAGAATAGAATTGTATCATCTCAGGAGTCAGGCCAAAAATGTCTTTTGCATAGGGCTCATATTTATTTTCCACATAATAATCAACCGGGATATTTTTCCACTTGTCTTTAACGATACTATACTCCCCGACTCCAACAAAAAAAAGATAAGGTGCATGTTTCTGATCGAGTTTCCAGTAATCTGTGCGGGTGCCATCACTGTTTTTCGTTTGATTTACCATCAGCCCGTTGGATAAGGTCACATATTTGTCAGGGACAGTAAGATAAATTTCCTGGGTAGTTTTTTGATTTGGAGTATCAATGGTTGGAAACCAGCAGCTGCTCGATTCTGTTTCTCCCTGGGTCCAGATCTGTGTTGGCTTTTTTGGATCCGTTCCATCCGGATCGATAAAATACAAACCTTTGGCATCCGAAATCGCAGCGCTTCCGGCCTGTTTTACTTCGTCGGGCCTGGCAGTGTACTTGATGTAAACTGTGTATTCATCATTTTTTGTGTAGGAACGGTCCAGGTTGATGGAAAGTACATCATCTTTATAATCGTATTTCAGTGCTTTACCTTTCAAACTTACCTCATGGATCAGCATGCCCTTCGCGTCAAGTGTCAGCGTTGAAGTATTGTAAAAATGCGGACTTAAAGTAAG
>JBFYPZ010000404.1:0-2520 GCA_041303035.1 Flavobacteriaceae bacterium | reverse complement strand
CTTCCCAGCCAATAAAAGGATATTCATGTCCATGGTAATTCCAGTAATCACTGGCATTGTTCATGTGACGAAACATCAGGACTTCACCCGTATCCCACTCCCACATCATTTTCGATTTATTAAATTTTGCTTTATTTCCAAACGCAAGCCGAAACCACTTCTCAGATTTTGCTTGAACGTCCGCTAGCTGGGGATAGGACTGCCGAAAAATGATCCCACGCCAGGCTGCACCATACCCCTGCCCAACAACACCAGCAAACGCCCAGAGAAGTGCATCAGTCTTCCCTGGGCCTCGCGTTCCATGAAACAAAACTTCAAACAAATTACACTTGATAAAATCTAATTGACCACCCTTCTGAGCAGCCCAAAGAATCTCTAAGTCTTTGACTTTTGTCCTGGTTTTTTCCGTAATTTCTTCGATTTTTCTTTCTTCTTGGAGGGATTTTTGGTATAGTTGGTCATAGAGTTCTTGCTCTTCCTCGTTTGGATTATATTCAGTGATTAAGTTTTTGTTTATTAACATTTTTGGCTTATATTTTCAAATTTTTAAAAAATAATTTTTGGGTTTCACGTTTTTCATAATTGTATTTTCCCATGGTCGGCGGGTCATTCTGCATTATTGGTTGAAAAGTGTGTGTTGGCATGATAGTCCCCCGTTCGATTTTTACCCGCCTCGGGTCTCCTACCATACCCCCTATTTGATTTAACAATAGGCCAAAGTTAGTAGGCATTTGATTTATATTTGATGTGTTATTAGTCCATAGGTAAACAACAAATGGCCTTGGTACAAAAGTACCAAGGCTTTTTTATAGATGCAAGTTTATTATGCCAGCGTTGGTATGTTTCACGTGAAACATACCTAAAATACAATACAATTCCCTTTCTTTATTATCATAATGATTGTTATCAATCATTATCTTTATAATAACACACCCTTTATACATAAGTCAATAACTAATTTACTTTGACGCCTCCCCATTATCCAATGGCTCCCCCCGCACTTCATTCTTTGCCATTTGCTCTTTAATCCATTGTTCAGGGTCCATGTGAGCAGGAATAAGAACAACGGCCCCTGACCCTACATTTTCCACCACCTGGCGGTCCTTATAGTCAGGATCAACGCGCTTTAGTTCCATCTGTAACAAGGGGATAGGATAATCAATGGTTGTCGCAATAATCATATCTTTATTGCGGCCCCCGATAATAGGCTTTTCCACACCATTAAAAATTAAGTCTTCCGCTAAGGCTTGCAAGCTGTCCCGGTATTTAAGTTTAGCTGCCTCGTAAGATTCCGCAAAATCAGGATCATTTTTATAATGATATAAGACCGTTTGATTATTCACACCTGCTACCTGGCAAGCCTCACCAACACGGCTAGTTTTAGAAAAATGTTCTAAAAAAATCTTTTTGCGCTCATCGTCAAATTTTATGCGACTCGCCATAAGTTTCACACGCCAATTCGTCATATCTAGTGACCTCGGCCCTGGTCCCCCCGTTGCGGAATTTCTGCGACCATAAACAGGAGGCTTGCCTCCCTTAGTGCTTTGATTATTCGGCATTTTTTGCTCCTTATCGTGGAAAGAATTTTCCCGATTTATTTTGCCACAAAAGGAACCCCCTGTCAAGCGAAAATTTTTCAATCTTGACTCTTTTTGACCTTCCACGCGATTTTGACGAGGTCAAGTACGCCCAAACGCCCATGGGCAGGGCCTTTCCTTATCTTTCTTTACTTTCTTAATAAATAAATAATAGAGAAAGAAAAAACAAAAAACGTACAGCAACTTGCGTTTCAGTCGAAAAAGTCCGCTTGTTAAGTAAACACCACAAAACAATATAAAATTCAAACACTTACTAAACTTAACTTTCCCCAAAAAGCCAAAAACAAGTTAAGTTAAGTTAAGGTAAAAATCACAAAAAATAAACAATCTTATAAAATAACCCTTGCACCATAGAAAATCTTATGCAATAAATAGTTATCTTAATAAAAACCTAAGACAAACAGAAAAGGACACCCAAATGGACCTAATTAAACACACTGATCTTTCCTCTTTCACTCAAGGTTACGTTGACGCGATGTTTTTTACGTTTGACGATAACCTCCCCCCAGACCTGGGCTTTAATGATCTTTCAGGAAAGGCCCTTGCTCTGATCTTAATTGATTGTACTGGTTTTGAATTGCTAAACAGTGCCCTTTTGGAACAGGCCGGAACGCCAGAGCAAAACGGCCATGATTCCCTAGTACCTCGGCGTTTTGATAAGGTTTCCATGCCAGCAGATTGCTGAAATTCATTTAATAAATGTCAAATCCTATACCTGGTTGACCAGGGAATTTCACATCCGGTGTTCGCTTCTATGGATCAATTCGTGGAAAAATCCTTCGACAAGGACTTGCGTGCGCTGTTCAAGAAGGACGTGCGCGTGGACAACAAGTCACTGCACAAGGTACTCGATCTCGGCGTGGACAAGTTACAAGGCATCGATGTTGTCTCCAAGGATAAACTCGCGGAGGCCGGCGTCAAT
>JBFYPZ010000403.1:0-2547 GCA_041303035.1 Flavobacteriaceae bacterium | reverse complement strand
GAAAGCTGAAGGCTGGTTTGTTTCCCCATGTAGGGTAACTGATAGGAATTTACAAAAACAAATCCGCTGCCTGTCTTTTCTCTCATGCATGCCTGATGGGGTTGCCCGAAGATTTGTTCCCTGCTGACTGTTTCCCTGAATGCCAGTTCTTCAACTGTTCCCCCAAAGGATTCAAGGAACAGTCCCAAACGCCTGACATAATTGTAACTTCCACGAACCTGCTGAAACTCACCAAGAGGAGTATGCAGGTCGTACGACATTTTCGTCACATCGGGCCGGGCCACTGAGCTTCCAAAATATTGATCAAACCATGGTCCGGGATATCGCTGAGGATTCGTGCCGGAACCATACATATAATAATTCGTGGCATTCGTTCCCCCGGCAATATCCGCAATGCTATAACTTGCAGAAAAATCCGGGGGAGTAATGGTGTTATAGCCTCCGCCCCCCTGGTTTTCTATCGCTAGTACAGGATAATTGAGCGTGTCTTTAAATCCGTCAAAGTGATAATTCGTATTAATAAGTTTGAAACCCGAAAGGGTAGGAAATTCAGATGTAATATTCCAGTGTCCTAAAAGATATGCACCTGTTGCAGGTATTGCTCCTTCAGGCCTTACAGTATGAGTGGTTTCCCAGTAAGTAGCACAAAAGTGACCTTCAAAACCTGCATTTTTTGCCATTTCCTGGTATTTGTTTATGGTAACCTGTGCATCCTTTTGCCATTCTGCCCGTCCCCACACCCAACTGCAATTGGTCTCATTATCAATCTGAACCATTACGGTATTTCCTCCATTGGAAGGGAAAAATTCTTTGACTTCATGAGCCAAATGGGTATAAAAATCGTTTACTGCTTCAAGATACCATTGAGGTGACGGATACAGCTGATTATTGTATTTTCCAGGTAATTGCTCCCTGACCCATTGTGGTAATCCTGCATTACGGGTCTCGCCGTTTATAATGGGGCCTATCCTTAAAATAACATACAAACCATGCTTTTTACACAGAGAGAGAAAGCGGGCAATATCATATCGCCCCGTGAAATTCCAAATATTGTCCCTGGGTTCGTGAATTCCCCAATAGACATAGGTTGCGACACAATTTAAACCTCCATTCTTTGCCTTAATGATCAAATCTTCCCACTGATCTTCCGGAGTCCGGAAGTAGTGGATCTCACCACTATGCAGGAAAACCGGATTCCCATTGATATAAAAAGATTGTGAATCATAGGTTAATCTATTGCCCTCAGGATTAAAAGATGCACTTGCTTTGTTTTTTAACATTGGGGATTTATAACTGTTCTCCAGATTAAACAATATGCTGACTTTTGAATCCGTGGAATCAGGTAGCAATTGAATATCAGATTTCTCAAATTCCTTCATTGCATACAATGAATGGAATGTAAAAACAAATATAAGAAACAGGAAAACTGTCTTTGTTAACCTCTTCATGCCGAATTGCCTGAATTTCATCAATTTTAAAGACTACTGATTATTTATTCTTATTTGACATTCTTTTAACAGGAGTAATTGAAAGATTATCAAAACAATTTGCATTATAGGTACTTGCCAAAAAAGACATGCCTGAGTTCCGTGACTTATCCCGGACAACAGCTACTTTTTTCCCATCAATGTAAGCCGTTATATTTTCTCCATCCATTTCAAGACAGAGATTGTACCACTTTGCTTTATCAAATCCTTTAAGCACCCCGGATGCAAGGATATCATCTTTGTATTTCAAGTTCCAGGTTCCTGTTTCATCAATGGATAGACCATACGTCAACTTATACTGGTCATCAAATCTTCCTCCTATTTCCACATTTCCTCCTTGGATAAACACATCTGCACTGACGGAATAGTCAGTCCAATCCTGATTGCCAAGAACCGTATAAGGTTTAATTTTTTCATCCAATCGCCAATACCATAAATACCCTTGTTTGGGTAATACCTGACGAAGACAAAGACCGCGGCCGGGCATGTTGTGAATTTCAAAACTTCCTTTCTGGTCAGTGTGGTATTTGGGAATATCGCCCGGGCTGTAATTATCATAGTTATCTGCATAAGGAAATGGGAAAGGTTCTGATTCAGGTATTTCCTTGCTACCCTTTTTTTGACCTGTGGTGGTGGTAAATGAATAGATGGAGATTTCCTTCAATGGAAATGAAAAACTGTTATTCTCAACCTTGATGGTATCGATGCAGACGAATTGCTCTATGGAATCAGAATGCCAGACGTAAACCGGGCCTGAATTAAGATCGTTTTGAAGAACAACCTTTATGGTGGTAGCGGAATCGGTACAGACGACCATACTCCAATCCTGAGATACCGGGTCTTTAAATGTAACAAAACTTCCCTTCCAGTTCATTTTATCTGTTGATAACAGACCGCATCCAGAGTCCAGGTATTTCCAACCCGGCTTTGCAAATTGTGTTGTATGAGCTATTGCCCATATTTGTGGCCAGACTTTATAATGTCCAGACCAAGGTTCATCAGCACTCATTGATCCGGAGTCTTCCCATGGCAAGCCTTTATAAATACCGTCAACAGGACT
>JBFYPZ010000402.1:0-2586 GCA_041303035.1 Flavobacteriaceae bacterium | reverse complement strand
GCTCTTCCGATCTGCACTGCGCAATGGGGTGGCTGACGGCAGGTGTTATAATTTTTTCCATCGGCAGAAGGCATTTTCAGTTGACTACAAACTGTAGTCAACTCATTTCCCTCTTTCTTTAAACGGATTTTGAGTACACTCCAGTATTTACAGGCAGTGGGACTGTCTGTTAAAACGGCCACTATATCCACAATCGAAAAATACCATTCTTCAGTTTGTCCGTCCCAAACGGTACGGACTTTACGCTCTTCAAATATTTTTATTCCGGTTTTCATAGGCGTTTTTCTTAATTCTTTAATCAGCTTCAATCAAAGGTTCAAACTTCACTTTCTTCCCTCTCAACAAATCACCCATCAACCCTTTTTTGATCGATTGGCTTTTTGCAAAAGGGTTTCTTCGGAATGTAATTTAATATCATCATAGATTTTCACGGTAAAAAATTGGGCGTAATTTCATGAATAGGTTGCACCTTCAAAGATAAGATTTTTATTCCCCAGTACCCGATGTTTCTGTTTGTTAAACTGCTGCATTGTTTCAAGGATCAGCGGTAGTTGTCTTTTCTTTTTCAGCTGAACTTTTATTGCTTTTTCACCGATTTCAATATCTGCACCATTAAGGACAAACTTGTCATACAGCGTTTGTGCCGTTTGATTTGTATACCGGCCAAGTTCATGGCCCAACAACCGGTAAAGGTTGTAAGCCAGAATTGACATGGTGAGGTCAAAATCAACTTTAATGACCATTGACGAAGAGACAAGGTTGAGGTGGAAGAAATCAATTTGCTCGGAGATCGTTTTTTCAACCATCCAGCGGCGTGCATATTTGCGGATTATTAGTTCTACCTGCAGATCAGTATCGTTGGTGATGATAATGGCCGGTTTTATCTTACCGTTGCCGGTAATGGTAATCTGTCGGATCTCCTTGTCGTAGCCTTTAAGAAAAACCATTTCATCATACACGCGCAGGGTTCGTTGCTTATTCCCGGCACACTCGACCCTGACAGTTTTCCAACCCTGTGCGGGCAGGTTGTCGATCCGCTCCAAAAGTAGCTTGCCCCTGCGACGGATGGTGATAAACTTTACCTGGTCCTGGTCCAGCTTTCCCAGGTTCTCGTAATTGGTGAACTTGCTGTCAAAAATGATATACCTGAGTTTGTTTTCTTTCTTTTTGTCCCCTTGCCGGTAGAAGTCCAGGAACTCCAGAACCACGGCACTCTCATCCTTTTGCAATACTTCGGCGCTTCCATAATCGATAAGACCGCTGTCCGGGTCATGGGCCAGAACAGCCAACATGCTGCTGAGCGCTTTCCCACGTTTGCCCGACCAGTTGTTTTCCAGGTGGCTGTCGTCTCCCCAGTAGGGTATTGTGGTAAAGTCAAGGTTGGCAGTATCTTCCAGCAATCCGTGACGGAGCCACAGTTGGTGGAGTTTTTTCAAAAAGCTACGGTTCATATCGGTGGTTACCCGGTCAGAATAGGAAGTATACCAGGCGGTTTTGGGCAAGACATTCAAACCGGCAAACAAACCCATTCCCCGGTCCATGCACCAGGTGTCGTCAGAAGAGTAACGCCGGCGGTTGGCCAGCTTCAAGGCCAGGAAACACAAAATCGAGGAAGTCTTGTTAATTACGGAAGTTTCCGGATAGCCGCTCCGGGCAATGACCGTATCTATTCCATAGTCCCTTATAAAAGCCAGGAACATCAATATGCCGGCATTTGAACTTTTAAATACTTCCGGGTTGAAGTTTATGGGAACAGATTTTTCTGCCTCCACCTGTACCTTGTCCAATTGCTGTTTTGCCAGTTTCGATCGTCTTGGCAGGCGGGAGAAACCCTCTGCAGCGATGATGTTGTAGATGTTCTTTTCAGACAGGTTATGTCCCAGTCCATCCAGGGTAACCTTGATCTCGGGAACGGAATAGTACTTTTTGCGCATGTCGATGATCACTGCCTTGGACTCGTTGGTTTCCGGAGAAACTTTTCGGCCTGGGGTATTCTCGATAAAGAAAATACTGTCTTTAGGATCCATGATGATCTTCCTGCGAAACGTTGTCACCAGGGAGGTGAAAGCCCGGTATGTATAGCCGAAACGATCAGCTACTTCCTGTGCCGGAGCACCGTCAATATAATACATCCGGAGGGCTTCATATTGTTTGTGTGCCACGGATTTAGGCATTTCGAAGTACAATTTGAGTTCCATAATACGGTCTATTACTACTGTGATAAATATAATACAATATCACTGAATAACAATAGCTGAAAAGGATATATTTATTAACAAATTGAATCAAAGTTGTTTATAAAAATATGTGATAATTAGGATCACACTCATTAAAATGTTAATAACAAACGAATTAAATTAATGCGCCGCATTATAAAAATTGAATATGAGAGTTATATAAGTGTATATCATTCAATATCAGTGAATAACATCGATGATTTTAAGATAAGAAAAGGATGGGATACGGTCAATTACTGACGTGAAAATCCGTGATTAAAGAAAAAACAGGAGGAGGCACAAAATATATTAATCGCAGGGATGAAGATTATTTAATAAATGCCGTCAGGGAACACAAATACAGAAAAGA
>JBFYPZ010000401.1:0-2588 GCA_041303035.1 Flavobacteriaceae bacterium | reverse complement strand
TCCTTTAGCTCTTCAACTGTTGGTTCAATGTCTCTTGATTTTTCTCTGAAACCCCCATAAGACATGGCAACATAATCAGGATTTCCAAGTATTTCTTTGGCAGTCATTTCTTTTTGTTTTTGTAATTGATCTTCTTTAATCTCTATATTATTGTATGAAACGGTTAACATTAAAACCATTCCGACCACAAGAACATTTGGTATTGATTTCATATGTTTACCTGTTAAGTTCATATTTCTAAACACTATTTTTCAATTTTTTTTACTATTATTCATAGTTCAGACCATACCCGTATGGAAATAACGGCACCACCGCATCATCCCAAAAATTTGGTCCGTATTTGCCATTAAAATCAGCTTCCGATTTGGGCCATGAATGAGGCAACTTTCCTTTAAAATCATAAGCTCCAAATAAAACTTCGGCAATACCATCACCTTCTGATCCCGGCAACCAGGCTGCAATAAAAGCATCCGATTGTTCTAACTGATCTGTGACGACCAAAGGTCTCCCCGAAATGAGCACAACAACAACCTGCGTCCCGGAATGGGCGTAGGCATCAATATATTTTTGGTGCGCTTTGGTCAAGGTCAATTGATGCGCTCCATCTCCATCTCCAATATCACCAAAGAATTCTGCATAGGGAGTTTCCCCAACAACAATAACTGCTACATCTGCATCTCTATGCAAGCCTGTGGCATCTTTATCATACACTACGCTGCCCTTTGCTAATTTTTTAATCCCTTCCAATAGGGTTGTTGCCCCTGCATAATTTTCTTCTGTTCCTTGCCAGTTTATCGTCCACCCACCGGATTGTAATCCAGCGCTGTCCGCGTGTTCACCAACAACCACAATTTTATTAGTTTCCCTTTCTATTGGCAATACATTGTTTTGATTTTTGAGCAACACCAATGACTCCCGTACCGCCTGTTTTGCTTTTTCCCTGTGATCCGGTTTTCCTATTTCAGGAATTAAAGCAGTATCCGGAAATGGATTTTCAAATAAACCCAACCGGAACTTTTGGCGCAAAATCCGGCGTATGGCATCATCAATTCTTTCCCGGGCAACAGAACCACTGTAAACGGCTTGTATTAAATCTTGCTGAAAATTCTCTAAATCACCATCAACCGCCATCACCATATCAATTCCGGCATTTATTATATCTTTTCCACCAAATCTGGAATAAGCCTTCCAATCTGAAACCACAATGCCATCAAAAGCCATCCCTATCTTTAAGGTATCTGTTATTAATTCTTTGTGGGCGTGCATTGCCTTATCATCCATTTTATTAAACGAGGCCATAACACTCCCAACACCTGCCTTAACTGCTGCTCTATATGGAGGCAATAAACGCTCACTAATTTCCAATTGACTGAGTGAGGTATTTCCTCCTTCAACACCGTAATCCGTAGCCCCGTCACCAACAAAATGTTTTGCAGTAGCCATCACGGTGTTTCTGCCGGACAGATTACCCTGATGTCCTTTTACAGAGGCCCGTGTTAATTCTGCTGTCAGTTCGGTACTTTCAGAAAATGCTTCATAAACCCTACCCCATTTTTCATTATAGGGAATGGCAATGCATGGAGAAAAAACCCAGTTAAAGCCTGTGGCTTGCGCTTCTATTGCAGTAATAGCAGCAGCTTCTTCTGCCAGCTTACTGTTTCCGGCTGCTCCAAATCCAATATTGTGCGGAAAAATAGTTGCCCCTTCATATGTATTTTGCCCGTGAACCGCATCGACCCCAAATAATAAGGGAATGCCTAACCTTGTTGAAAGGGCCTTTTTTTGAAGCCTGACAAACTTCTCCTGCCATTCAAAAGCGTTTTTGCCTGGTAAGGGGCCCTGTGTATGTATAACCGAACCAATAAATTTAGAGGCAATCTCATCTTCAGTGACATCGTCAAAATGCCGTACCTGGGACATTTGACCAATTTTTTCGTCTAAGGTCATTAATGCCAGTAGTGATTCCACTTTGTTTTCTATCGCTACTTTTTGGTCCATAACACTTTAGCTTCGCCTTGCCTTTTACATGAGTTTTAAGAAAAAATAAAAACACTACAAAAAGCACCTGACAAATTGTGTGCTTCTATTCTTCATTTTATCTCAATTTGTTCTCGTTTATTTCAATTATAATTTTCTCAACTTCACCGGTTCTTAAAATAACTTTTTTACTTGTTGCCAAATCCAGATTCAATTCCGGATAATGTCGAACAGTATGGTCATCAAATACAACCGTTAAACTTTCTTTTTTGGTTATTTTATAAATTATTGGGATTTGGCAAAAGGTAAAACACAAGGAGTTTGCTTCCAATTGGATTTTCTTTTCCTCAAAATTAACATCCACATATTCAAAAGCGCTCACCTTTTCAAGAAATTCATCTCTTTTCAATAAACCCGGGCTAAAATAGAGCTTACCTTCTCTTGCAAAAACTCCCAATTCTCCAAACCTGCTCAAAATATCTTCCTTTACCTGCCCTGTCATTCCAGGTTGCTGTGCTCCTTTTCCTGCAGGTGTATGCGAATATGGATCGGTTGGAAATGCGCCATAAAGTGAAGGTGATTTGTGTACGCCAATACCTTCGTTAATTTCA
>JBFYPZ010000400.1:0-2589 GCA_041303035.1 Flavobacteriaceae bacterium | reverse complement strand
TGAATACTGCTATATGTTCTCCAAGCAGGCGGCTCCAAGGTCAAAGACTGTGTTGTGGTTAATCGATCTTTCCTGTACCATTTGTGGTAAACAACAGTCTTTTCAGGAACCGGATCGAATACTGTAAAACAGCTAATACTTTTTGCGGAAATAGAAAAGACAACAGCGGGATTAATAGGATAAAAGTTTTTGACCGCTTCACACATATATGCTTCCTTAAGTATCAGCTTTTCCACAATAGGTGTGGGTGTATATTCTATCGAGGGCTCTTCCTTGGAATCCTGGATGTTTTTGATATCTAGGGTTACCTGGCAAAAAGCTGCTCCTTTGAAAAATGCCGAATAAATAACAATCATAGTAAAAATAAAGATTTTTGTTTTCATACGAAAAAAATTTCCCAATAAAATTTTAAAAAACGAGTTCTTTTTAATATTCATTACACTTTTCCACAATTTTATTAAAGAGGGTCAAGGTTTTTTTCAAATATTTCTCATTTAATATGTTAATCTTTAAAATTAATTATGTGAAATAAAAAAAGCATTTATTTTTAGATTATGTTTTTCTATCCTTGACATAAACCTTATATTGCCTTAAAAAATTTGATTTCTTTCGATATTTTCATTTACGTGGTTATCCTTGAAAAGTTAAACGGGAAAAAGACTGATCAGCAGAAACAAAACCATGGTCAATTTAAGATCATGAATTTGCAAACCCCTTTTACACCCGATACAAATTAAAATGATAAAAAAATCTAAAATTAATGACATTCGAAACATTGGAATAATTGCCCATATCGACGCAGGCAAAACTACCGTAACTGAACGAATACTTTACTATACCGGTAAGTCACATAAAATGGGTGAGGTCCATGATGGCGAAGCTATTATGGACTGGATGCCTGATGAACAGGAACGTGGTATCACCATTACTTCGGCGGTTACTACTTGCCGATGGAAAGACTGTGATATTCAAATTATCGACACACCCGGCCACGTGGATTTTACAATCGAAGTTGAACGAAGTCTCAGGGTCTTGGATGGAGCCATCGGCGTATTTTGTGCCGTAGGTGGTGTGGAACCACAATCCGAAACCGTTTGGCGCCAGGCCGACAAATACAAAGTCCCAAAGATGGCGTTTATTAACAAATTAGATCGCATTGGCGCGGATTTTTTTGGCGTTGTCGATATGATAAAGGAGCGGTTAAAAGCTAATCCCATGATTTTGGAGTTGCCCGTAGGCAGAGAGGACAATTTTACGGGTGTTGTCGATTTGCTGAAAATGCAACAAATTGTATGGAATGACGATTCCCTGGGTGCCACGTTTAATTATCAGGAAATAACCTCGGAGCTTATAGAACAGGCAAAAGAATATCGTGAAAAAATCATTGAAACCTTGGCTGAAATTGATGACGATATCATGGAAGCTTATCTTTCGGAAGAGCCAATCTCTACCGATACCCTGATCAAAGCGATCCGTAAAGGTACCATTGAGATGAAGATAGTGCCGGTGATTTGTGGAAGTGCTTTGCGAAATAAAGGGATTCAACCCCTTTTGGATTATATCGTGGAGTTTCTTCCCAGCCCGGCGGATATACCTCCAATAAAAGGCAGCCATCCAACAACCGGGGAAATAATTGAATGCCCGCCATTGGAAAAGGTGCCTTTAGCCGCTCTTATTTTTAAAGTTTCCATGATTGAGGGAAGAAAACTTTCTTTTGTTCGTATTTACAGCGGTAAGTTGCACGTAGGCGATGAAGTTTACAATCCTGCGCGTAACAAAAAAGAGAAAGTGGCTCGAATCTTGAAAATGCACGCCAACAAACGAGAACGAATCGAAGAGGCTGGTGCTGGTTCCATTTTAAGCGTTGTGGGCCTTAAAGAATCTTCTACCGGTGAAACCTTGTGTTCTCCGGACCATCCCGTGCTTCTTGAAAAAATGGATTTTTATGAGCCGGTTATTTCAGTGGCTGTTGAACCAAAAACCCATGCAGATCAGGATAAACTGGACCAAGTGCTCGAAAAATTATCCGCAGAAGATCCTACTCTAAAGGTTCGCAAAGATGAAGATACCGGCCAGACTATTGTATCAGGCATGGGAGAACTTCACTTGGAAATCATCACAAGTCGCATGCTCCGGGAATTTAAAACCAGTGTCAATGTGGGAAAACCCCAAGTTGTATATCGGGAGACAATCGAAAAGAAGGGGGAAGCCTCCTCTATTTTTGACAGGGATGTTGCCGGTCAACATCATTTTGCCGAGGTTCATCTCGTTTTAAAACCACGGCCCAGAGGCACTGGAAATCGTTTTTCATCACAAGTAACCGCTGAAACTATACCTGATATATTCATCCCGGCTATTGAAAAAAGTGTTAGTGAATGGCGTCGCAGAAAAATCGAACAGAATTATATGGATAAATCGGTCTGTCCCGATTGCGAGGGATATCGCCTCAACGATCAAGCCCGGTTGGCGGTAATTAACGGTAAACATATCGGAGAACTCGCCCAATTTACAATAGAAGAACTGGTACGGTTTCTGACCGAGGTCCGGCAAGAAGGGCTAAAGACTTCAAATGGAAAAGCCCTAATTGAA
>JBFYPZ010000399.1:0-2594 GCA_041303035.1 Flavobacteriaceae bacterium | reverse complement strand
GAATTTGTCAAATTAGCAGAATTTAGATTTGATCCCTTCAGATTTACATAATTTAAATTCGTACGTGAGAGATAACAATTCACAAGATTAATTTCGTGAATTTTATGCCTGTTTAGTCGCTTGATATTACCAACTGTTCTGAAAGCAGCTTCATCCGACTCCCAGAGTCTGAAATCGTCAATTTCATCACGATAGGTTCTTATGCGTTGACGTATTTCACCATTTTGATTTAGCCAGAAAATCAAAATGCCGATTATGGTGATATCGAATATCATTCCATGTGCTTCTACTAAAATCTGAGGCCAGAAATTACTAAAATCGGATAAATAATACTTCATGCTCAGACTGATGACCAATATCGAAACGAATAATAAAACCAGTGATGAGGTTAGTATTGGTCTTTCGATAATATGACTTACTCTATCCTGAACCTTGAGTTTAAGTCGATTAATGGCTGACATCTGTATTCGCTTGGGATGAGTAAAAATCTATTCTATAATGAATATTTAATTACAATATAGATTGATTATTAAAGTGGAACCCTATAAGCTGACCAAAAATATTACATGGGTCGCATAATGGTTACTTACAAAAAAATATGAATGGTAAGGAAATAAACTCCTAAGCCAAGAAGATCATTGGTCGTAGTAATAAAAGGTCCTGAGGCAAGGGCTGGATTAAATCCGAGCCTGTTAAGAATAAGCGGTGTTACCGTTCCAACAAATGATGCAAACACCACTACAAAAAAAAGGGCAAGTGAGACAATCAGATTGAGAGAATCCCGCCCGAATACAAGGAAGGTAACTCCATATACGATCATTGCAAGAAAAAAACCATTTAACAAGGCAACACTGAAAACTTTCAATAATCTCTTCCACAACCCTTCATCTACAAAACCAGGACTTGCCAGGCTCTGAACTACAAGCGATGAAGATTGAATGCCCACATTTCCTCCTGTGGCCTGAATGAGAGGAATAAAAAATGCGATGGCCGTAATTTTCGCGATCTCAACTTCAAAGAATCCCATAAACCGGGCACTTATCATGCCTCCCAGAATACCAATAAGCAACCATGGCAATCGGGCACGTGTGTTTCGCCAAACACTGTCATCTTCTTCAACGTCTTCCGTTATACCCGACATGATCTGACGCTCTTCTTCAGCCTGCTCGGTTATTACGTCAACAACATCATCAATCGTAATTCTTCCTACCAACTGTCCTTGCACATTCACGACAGGAACAGATTCCAGGTCATACTTACTCATTATTTCAGCAACTTCCCTGTCTTCCATGTAGGTTTCAACCGCAATAATATCTCCATCAAAAATATCATTGACAATAGTCTTCGGCTCAGACAAAATCAACCGTTGAAGCGACACCTTACCCAGTAATTTATCCTGATCATCAACCACATAAACAGCATAGAACTTGGTAACACTCTCAGCTTGTTTGCGGATTTCATCTACACACTGAACCACTGTCCAGTAATCCCTGGCCTTTATCAATTCTTTTGCCATCAATCCGCCTGCAACGTTTTCATCATAGCGTAACAGGTCAATTACCTGCGATTTCAAATCAGGATCCAGGCGGGCAATGATCTCTTCACTCGTTTTTATCGGAAGTTCATTGAGAATATCCGCAGCGTCATCTGAGTCTAAATAATTAACTATCTCCGTTATCTCAGTGGCTTCATAATTATCAATCAGAAATGTTCTTCGTGTATCCGGATCAAGATCATTGATGATCTTCGACTTTACCTCAAGCGACAATAAGTCCAGCACATATTTGGACTCTTTACCATTGAATTCATATAGCAGTGCGGTGATATCAGCCGGATTGACATCCTCCAGGCTTTCCAGAATGAAAGCACTGTCATGTTCTTCCAGGGCTTGTTGAAAGCGATCCCGAAATTCTTTGGTTAACTCAAACTCTTCAAGTCTCATTTGACTTTTCAATTTCCCGGGTTAAAAAAATAAATTGTTCAACCGACAGTTGTTCGGCCCGCTTATCCATCATGTCTAACCTGTAAATTGAGGGAGACAAATTTAGGATTTTCAGTGCGTTGCGCAATGTCTTACGTCTGTTTTGAAATGCCTGCTTCACTACCTTCCTGTACAGAATTTCATCGCATTCAAGTTTGTCCCGATGATTACGGACAAGCCGGATCACGGCAGACATCACCTTGGGGGGAGGAAAGAAAACACCGGGCGGAACTTTAAAAAGGTATTCGATATCATAAAAGGTTTGAAGGAACACACTTAATATTCCATATGTTTTGCTCCCCTCCTTTTCGGCAATCCGGTCGGCTACCTCCTTTTGAATCATGCACACTACCTGTGAAACCTGATTGCGGTTATCTAAAATTTTGAAGAAAATCTGAGATGATATATTATAGGGAAAATTGCCAATGATGTTCAGCTTTTCAGAAAAAAGTTTTTCCATTTCAAGCTCAAGGAAATCACCAGAAATAATTCTATCCTTCAGATACGGGTAATGTTCGGCTAGATAAGCAACTGATTCACGGTCGATCTCAACAACGTTAAGATGAATAGCAGGATTGGCCAGTAGATATTGTGTGAGCACTCCGGTGCCCGG
>JBFYPZ010000398.1:0-4958 GCA_041303035.1 Flavobacteriaceae bacterium | reverse complement strand
GAAGTGTTGTGGGATAAATTTCCGAACTACAAAAAAATTGGCGGAGCCCCCCTGAATGTTGCCTTGCGACTAAGATCGTTTCATTTGCCGGTTCAGTTTTTGAGCTGCATCGGCAGGGATGCCGACGGGGAACTTATACTGGAACACCTCAAAGAAGGGGGCCTGTCAACAGAATTTATTCAGCATAGTGAAAACCTAAACACTGGTGAAGTCATCGTCCATCTGGACGCGGAGGGTGTTGCGAGCTATACCATTGAAGAACCACGGGCCTGGGACGAGATTGAATGCAATGAAGCCTTGCTGGATGCGGTAAGCAAATCAAAAGCATTCGTTTTTGGCAGTTTGATCGCACGCAATCCGGTGTCGCGAAATACCTTGTTTCAATTACTGCCAAAAGCAGGGTTTAAGGTTTTTGATGTGAACCTCAGACCTCCCTATTACGATTTGGATACCATTAGTCACTGCATGAAGCAGGCGGATCTGATCAAATTTAATGAGGAAGAACTGGAGCAGATCGTGAATGACCTGCAGGTCCACGATTTGTCTTTGGAAGACAGGATGCTTTTTGTGGCACAAAAATTTAATAATCCGATAGTTTGTACCACTCGCGGGGATAAAGGAGCTGTGCTTCTGAAAGACGGCCTGTTTTACAGAAATAAGGGATATGTAGTAAGGGTAAAAGATACCGTAGGTGCGGGAGATTCCTTTCTCGCCTCGCTGCTGTCTCAGCTGATGGCAAAGAATAAACCGCAACAGGCACTGGATATTTCTTGTGCTGTAGGAGCTTTTGTAGCCTCACGGGAAGGGGCCAATCCAAAGATCTCAGAGGCTGACATTTCCGGAATTATGCAGTAATCCATATCTATTAAATGCCTATCTCGTAGAATTTCGGATGATCATTTCGGTAGGCACATCTATATTTTCAAATTTTACCGGCTCTTTCTTTTTTCTTGCCCTGATTTCTTTTAACAACGTTTCAACGGCTTTCTTTCCCATATCAAAGCCATGCTGGTCTATGGTTGTCAGGCTGGGGCTTACAACCCGCGTCTGAACGGAGTTGCTGAAACCTATAACCGAAATCTCCTCCGGAATTTTTATCCCCAATTCATTCAGTCGCAGGATGACCCCTATGGCCAGGGAATCCGTAAATGCCAGCACGCCGTCTATTTTTATCTTCTCTTTGAGCATTAAGTCTGTAATTCTTTTTCCTTCTTCAATTGTTGGTTGGTTGCACTCATAAACAATGGATTCGTCAGCCTCTATCCCATGCGCTTTTAATGCCTTTTTATATCCCAGATAACGGTCAATGATCGTGATGGAATTTAAGGCACCCCTTATGTGTGCTATTCTTTTACAACCTCTTTCAATCAGGTAACGGGTGGCATCATGCGCAATTTTTCTGTCGTTGATGGTGACTTTTGAACAATTCACAAATTTTGAGATCTTGTCGTACAGCACCAAAGGCATTTTTCTGGCAACCACTTTATTGATGTGGTCATAGGTTGTGGTGTGGTCGGTCAGGGAAAGGAGTATGCCATCCACGTTTTTATTCATCAGTATTTCCAGCTGTTCTTTTTCAAATTCTATTTTATCCTCAGAGGATAGCACGATAACTGAATAACCGTTGGCCTGTGCCGTGTGGATGACACCGTTCAGCACATTGGAAAAAAAGTAGTGTACGGCGTTGGGTGTTATAAAGCCGATCAATTTTGATTCCTGCTGACGCAGACTTTGCGCAACTGAATTGGGGACAAACTTCCTGGAGGCAGCCAGTTCCTGAACCCTTTGTCTGGTTTTTTCGCCAACATCGGGGTAATTATTGAGTGCTTTGGATACTGTTGACGGGCTTATTCCCAATTCTTTCGCAATTAGTTTTAATGTGGGTTTGTCCATCCTAATATTTTGTTAAACATTTCATTGATAAAATTGTGTAAAAATGAAGTAAAGCCCCTTCATCTGCTAAAATAAGAAAAATATAACTCATACCGAAAACGTTTTCGGTTAATTTTGTGATAGTATTTTTTAGTAAAATGATGATATAATATTAATTATTTTATATTCGCGCATTAAAATCCCGTATATTATGATACTTTAACAATAATAGATGAGATTTAACAAATAACTAACTATTAATTAATTAAATATGAAATTTAGACTGCTACAAAATGTTTTAACTGGTATCATGTTACTTGTTGGAGCTGTTGTTTACTCACAAACAACCGTTTCGGGACAGGTCATTACGGATGAAGGTCCGGTACCCGGAGTAAATGTAATTGTTAAAGGAACCACAACGGGTGCTGCAACGGATTTTGATGGGAATTACACGATTGAGAATGTTCCCTCAGATGCTGTACTTGAATTTAGTTTTATCGGTTATGTAACCCAGAGTGTGCCGGTTAACGGGAGGAGCAGGATTGATGTAAGTCTTGCATCCGATTCTCAGGCACTTGAAGAAGTGGTTGTTATCGGATACGGCACAGTTAACAGGAGCTGTAGAAGCGATTGGCTCAGAAGATTTTAGCACCGCCAATGCGAATAGCCCCGCTCAGATCCTGAGAGGTAAAGTTGCCGGGGTACAGATTACACAGGCAGGTGGTGAACCGGGTGGTAGTGTTGCCATTCGGGTAAGAGGTAACAGCTCTTTACGTTCAGGTAATAATCCCTTGATCGTTGTTGATGGTGTGCCGCTATCGGGAGGTGAAATTTCTGCCGGTGGTTCTGATGCCGGTTTGGGTACCTCTACAGCAAGGAATCCATTAAACTTTATCAATCAAAATGATATTGAAACCATCAACATTCTGAAAGACGCCTCTTCAACGGCCATTTATGGGTCCAGAGGTGCGAATGGTGTTATTTTGATCACAACCAAAAAAGGTAAGGCAGGCAAACCGGTGTTTGAGTTTGGATCAACTTATGGGATTAGCAATCTGGCCAAGTCTGAGGGAATCGATATGATGAGTTCCGAGCAGTATGCTGAACAGGCTGTATCGAATGGTGCACCTGGCTTGGATCACGGTTCAAGTGGATATAATTATGAAGATGCCATTTTGCGTTCGGCAGTTTCTACCAGCTATGACTTTTCTGCCGGCTTTTCCGGTGATGGCTCAAGAACAAGAATGTCTATGGGAATTGTGCAACAGGAAGGAATTGTGAAAGAAACCGGGATGGATAAATACTCCTTCTCTTTGAACAACAGTTTAAAAGCATTCAATGACAGGGTAAGTTTTGATACCAATGTTTTGGTTTCGCATATCAAGGATCAGGCACAGGCCATTACTGACAACGTTGGATTTATAGGAAGTCTTATCGGGGCTGGATTGTATTGGAATCCAACCTACCCGATCTATAATGATGACGGATCTTATTATCAGGTAGGTGATACCTATTTGAATCCGGTTGAACTCTTGAACAGCTATGAAGATAAGACAAATACAACCAGAATACTGGCAAATATATCACCAACTGTAAGAATTGTTGAAAATTTGGAGTATAAATTTACCTTTGGGGTGGATTATTCAGCTTCAGACAGAGCCTCACAAATTCTGCCAAGTTTCAATTTACAAGGAACAAGAGGAACTACTGCCGGTGGTGATCCGGCTGGTGGACGCGCTTTTTTGAATGATATTGAAAGGTTCAACAAGACTTTTGAGAATATTCTTACCTATAAGAAAACTTTTAGTGATGACTTTTCTTTAAATGCGCTGCTTGGTTATTCATATTACAGTTATGAGTTTAAATCCAATTATACCAATGCGGCTTACTTTAATCTGAATCAGACGAATTTGATCGATAATATGGAGGGTGGTAAAAATAGTGATTACCGCTCAGGATCCAACAGAGCGACTTCTGAATTACAATCCTTTTTTGCCAGGGCAGAAATGACACTTTTCGAAAATTTACTTGTCAATGCCTCCATTCGTTACGATGGTTCAAGTAAGGTAGGTGAGGACAATACCTATGGAACTTTCCCTGCTGTTGGGGTAGCCTATAAATTCTTTGAGAATAAAGATGGCGCACTCAACTTTTTAAAGTTAAGAGGAAACTGGGGTATTGTGGGTAACCAGGAATTTGCACCTTATGCATCAAGGTCCAGAGGTAGATATTTTAACGGAGCTCTTACCCAAACAGGAAATTCAAATGCCGATTTAAAATGGGAGACAACCACCAGTTATGGTGTTGGACTTGATTTCAGAATTTTCGAAAATGTGAGCGGATCTGCTGATTATTTCTTCAGATCAACCGAAGACCTGATCTTCCCTCAACCGGGAGCTTCAAACGTACCGAATGATGCAGGAGCTACAACTTTTGTTAACTTACCGGGCCAATTGGAGAATTCAGGTTTTGAGTTCGCTTTGAACTGGGATATTTTCCGAAATGATGACTGGTCTGTATCGGTATCAGGTAACGTGGCATTCCTGGAAAATGAGATGAAAGATTTCCCCTTGTTTATCCAGACAGGTGCGATCAGCGGCCAGGGCTTAACCGGTGCAAGCGCTCAGATCATTGCCAATAACCTGCCCATTTATACCTTTTATTTAAATGAGTGGAGGGGATTTGATGAAAACGGAAATTCTATTTACGCAGCCCCGGATGGCAGTGATACCGGACTGGGAGGTGCATCGAAAGTTGTATTGGACAAAACCGGTCTGCCTGATGTAAATTATGGTTTTAGTATCAATGCAGGTTACAGGAATTTTGATTTTAACGCATCATTTTATGGTGTAGCAGGCGGGTATATTTATAACAATACCGCCAATGCCTTGTTCTTTAAAGGCTCATTCCTTGGAGACAGAAACGTTCCTCTTGAGTATGCAACTTCAAACCAGGCACAGGGAGATCCAAACTCTCCTTCAACGAGATACCTGGAATCAGGTGATTTCCTGAGAATGGCAAACATGACTTTGGGATATAACTTTGGCGGAGATAACTTTGGAAATCATATCGATCGTCTGCGCTTG
>JBFYPZ010000397.1:0-2577 GCA_041303035.1 Flavobacteriaceae bacterium | reverse complement strand
ATTTAGTCAAGGATGAAGTACTTTCAAGCGATATCCCACAAGATTTTTCTGTTCAAGACTTTGAAGCATTCGGCTCCATGTTATTCTCTTTTCTTACCCGATTAGCAAAAGAATTGAAAGCAGGGGAAATTAATGAAATTCTTCTACGAGCAAAAAATTATTGGATCGGGGGATTCAAGCGAGGGGATTTAGCCGTATTTATGCTATTTGCACAAGATTATTTCGGGAAGGTACTTCCTGAATTTGTCTCTACTCCTTTAGCGACTTCTGGAAATTAATCTTTTTTATATCTGATTAAAGTGAAGTGAATTGGTAGGATATCGGAGAGAAAAGACACAATCTTTCGCGATTAAATTCCATGAAACAGAACGAAGTTTTTCAGAACAAAAGGCAATATATGAAGGCGTATTAGTGGTATAATAAAGAGAATAATATTCATCATTACAAGTGAAGGATCTAATACCCCAAATAGCATGATCTGATGCAATAAACGAATTGAGAGATGTCCAACGGATATGATCTTGAATTAAATTTTGTTTGATCCAGCGATAACCGATGAGGAAATCGCCATTTGGAGAGTGATTTATGAGGTTTGAGCAATATTTAAGACTATCACTCCCTTGTAATTGCGGATATATAATAGTTCCGTTATGCATAAAACTATAAGTTTGCTCAACAAAAGGATGGGTATGCTCCAGAATCACCTGTCCTGTCGAGATCTTGCGTAAATGTGCTAGGAGAATACCGGAGAAATCGTTACCGATCTGAGATACTATAGTATGATAGAGAGAATCATTCGCTGCATTCAACGTACTCTTTGTAATAAAACTGGTTTTATTTTGATATCCACAGATTCCCCAGCCATCTGGATGTCCAGGCTTAGAATCGGGAGGAGTGTTCCCGTTGGATGCTAATTCTTGAAATGCGGTCAACAATTGTTTTGCGGGGATATTCTTTCCTATCAACACAAGCATGCGGCACATTACGGAGGATCAATATCGTGTCCTATAAGAATACATAGAAAAATAGGTATTCATGACAGCATCTCACCATTCACGGGATTGGATCAGATAATAAGCTTTCAAATCTCCGCGATTTTCGACTGCTCCCGATTCTAAAACATTTGTGATATATTGCACGGTGGTATCAATTCGTAATCGTTTATAATGATACTGAATCACTTCTGTGAGAACAAGGTTGAACGCTTTTTCAGTATTTAAAAGGAGAAGGCGGGCTACCATAGGTGCACCATTCGCATTTTGCTGCCGGATTTGCGCGAGTTGATCGGGTTGGAGATCTTTTTCTAGCTTTGTTTTTACCGATGTAATCTGCGTATTTTTCTCCTCAGAAGTAAGATTATCATCTTTGAGAATTTTTACAATCCGCTGATCTGCTTTATTCTTGAGTAATATTTCTGTAGTATTCCGAAGTGCATCAGCAATCATTTTAATTTCATATGAACGAAATCGGTACTGAAGGCGAACAACAAAATCAGTTCTGCTTCCAGTTTTTGCTTGGCTGACCATAAATCGACTACGATCGAATGTCAGTATGTCCGTATACCAAGTCTCGAAAATGTATTCATAATTATCCATGATGTACTTCGCAATATTTGGAATCAAGGGAGCGTCTTCCATTTGATTTATTTGTTGCATTACTCGATTCGAAAATTTATGTAGATCGGTTCCACCATATTCAAGAACATATTGCTCGATCCCATCTTTCAAGCGATCCTCGGCAGTTTGAAATTGGCAAAATTCACCCACCCGTTGTAGAAAAAAGCGAAATTGCTCAGCTTGTGTAGAAACTTTTGAAATTTTCTTGCGATACGCTTTCACTACCTGTATAATCGCCTTATCCGTGAAAAGAAAAGGAGAAACTGGGATTATAGTAAATGGGGGGAGAATTGGGCGTTCTGTAATCACTTTTTGAGGGAATTTTTGTGTTGAAGTTAATTTCTCAGCTAATTGGGTAAACGCGGGAATAACAACAGCTTGTTTAAGATCAGCGAAAAAGCTTTTTTTATCTTGAATCACGGGCTCAATAAAAGGTTCCAGGTAGGTGGAAAGCTCATTAAGTTTCCCAGGTGAAGGAATCCGCTTATAATGCCAAAGAGACGCCATTTTATTCACCAAATCCATAGTGACGGCATCTTCATTAATACGGAGATGGTATTTTTCCCGAAGTGAGGACATTCCCTTTTTAAATGCATTCCGCTGCGCATCATGCAATCGATCCAAAACTTCTCCATCTTCTAATTCAAATATTGTGCTAGGTAGGAGGATCTCATTGAGGAGGGTAAGATCTTTGAGTTTTTGTTTCCGTGTTTTTGTATATTGATGGTTATTTTGTAACGCAATGATATAGTTATCCATTTTTTTCTTGACATCGCGATAAATTTGCTCCTTATTATAGCAACTTACACAATAGTTCATCTGAATATGGACAGATTGATCGATGTTTTGAACTTTTCCACAAGTATTACAGCGAAATGTTTTTTTTTGTTCAGAGGGCATATGATTGGTTTTCTTTAATGCCATACATAGTCACTTTAATGTTATATATCACAAAGTAACT
>JBFYPZ010000396.1:0-2599 GCA_041303035.1 Flavobacteriaceae bacterium | reverse complement strand
TTCCGGGAGAATGGGTTTATTATCGGGGTTGAAGTAACAATCATCGCAGGCCGTAGCATCCCGGCAGCCGTTGCAAATGACCTTTGATTCGATCAATCGTGGGATGATCTTGATGATATTTTCCAGGGTAAGAGACATGGGGAGATTCATTGCCCATGCCAGCCGTTTTAACGATATGCAGGTACAGGGTCTTAATCGTGGGCCATAGCCCATATTACGTGTATACATCATGGTTTTACCTCCTTTTTTCTTCTATCCTCAATCATTTTTTAACCTCCTAAAACTTGTCAAGTATTTTTATAATCCAAATAGGTATATATATAAGCATACTAGTTTGAATCATTTGTCAAGTAAAAAAAATTTTTTGTGGTAAAATTATAGTCATGGAATTAAATAAACTTTTTGTAGAACGTTTAAAAGATGCAAGACAAAAAAAGGACTAACTCAAGATGACTTGAGCAAATTGACAGGCCTTAATCAGAAGCTCATTTCTAAATATGAACAAGGATTATCACTCCCTGGATTGGATAATTTACAAAAATTGGTTGTAGCCTTGGAAATCAGCGCAGATTATTTTTTACTTCCCCAGGCTTCTCCAAAAGAGTTTCCAAAGATTAAGGACCCTGAACTTTATGAACTTTATTTTGTCTTGGAGTCATTAAATGAAAAAGAAAGAGAATCAGCGATTTTTTTGTTGAACTCTCTTGTGACGCAGCAGAAATTTAGAGAGCTTGCAAATTCATGTAATGAGAAAATTTCAAAATAGCTGATTACTACCCAAAAAGCCTTGGATAGGACTTATTGACATTTGTTTTCTGAAATAGCCTTTATTGATAAGGATTTTCGATGGATTCCTTTTTCTTCTGAAGGGAACAACCGGGACGCAAACGATTGACCCGACGCCACGAGGATGTAGGATGAACTTTCAATTCTTCCACTCATGCCAAGGGATAAGGAGAGATTTCCTTAATTCTTAAGCATTAGCTATTTTTTCTTTATATCGGTTGATTTCTTCTAATGGTAAACCGGTAATTCGTCCGATGGTTTTAATAGGTATTCCTGCTTCCAGGGAATTTTTTACCACTTTTTCTATTCCTCTTTTTATCCCTTTTTTTATTCCTTCTTCTTTCCATTTGTCAGCGATGGTAGCCATAAGATCACCTCCTTCTTCAAATATTTCCTCGGCGGCTGCCTTGATATCCTCCTCGGATAGATACGCCGCACTATTTGCCATATACCGCATTAACACCTCAAGATATTCAGTACCACTGCTCTTGTCTTTTAATTCCGATACTAACCGGAATATATCCTTAAGCTTATGACGTAACTCAGGATTGAAAATGTATTTAAGCGTTAATAATCCTATTCGCAAACGAATATTCCCTTTTATATCCTCATCTGGTATTTGAGATAAATCGCACAATTCAACACTGAACTTGGGTATGTATTTCTCCATACAAACAGGAACTTCAAACAATGAAAAAAAATCGGTACTTACTTCCCATTTTTTTTCACCGTGATAAATAATGATGGGGATAATAGGCGGGAGCTTTTCTGCCTTCGGGTGCACTCTTAAATACCTGGCCCATATGCTCACCATATACCTCAGAAACTGGAAAGGTGCCAGTTTTCTCTTCTTTTTTTTCTCGCGGCTCTTATGGTCGAAGAGGATGTAAACAAAGGCCGGTTTTTTCTTGTAATTGATGAGATAGAGAATGTCGGAGTATTCCCGGCGTAATCTTTTATCTACAAAGCTTTCTCTGTCTATTTGGAGTGTATTAAAATCTAAGTTCCTGGTTATCTCTTCCGGCAAGTAGTTTTTTATAAAGCTTTCTACTACTTGCTTTTCCTCGAAAAAAGTAATGAAGAGATTATTGTGCGAAAAGTAAATTTTGTCGCTGGTTTCAGCGTCTTGCTCATCAGATTTAGTGGTTTTTTCAAACTCTTGTTGATCTGTCATGTTTTTATTATAATTTTAGTTGTCAGTTTTGTCAATCATGTCGTTGAAAGAATCTTGTCAATTAAGTTTCGAGAGAAAAAAGCGATTAGAACACCCTCCCGCCCACCCCTTTAAGCACTGGAACTCACTTCCCAGGTACTGGCCAGGCCAAGAGCTTTTGATTGCTGGTCGGAACCTGCCCGGTAAGAACCGTTATGTTTTCCTGTCCCTTGATGAGCCTTGATGCGCTTGATGCCTAATTCCTTTGAAAAAGACTTGACACTTTTTTACGGCCAATGTATTATATTGGCATGCAAAAAGTAACAAATGTCCAGCGACTTATGGAATTTATTAAAAGCCACGGAAGCTACGCCCACATGAAGGAAATGAAAAGGAGCCGCTTTTCACCAGCTCTTGTCAAAACGTTGCGGGAAAAGGGTATTCTCGAACGTGTAAAACCCGGATTGTACCGCCCTGTTGATATCGATGATATTCCGGACGTGAGCATTGGTTTTGTTGATGTGTCAAAAGCAATTCCTGATGGAATCATAGGTCTGATTTCAGCACTTCACTATTTTGAACTAACAACGTTTAATCCGTCAAGTATATACCTGGTGGTTCCGCATAATAAAAAAGTTCTGCCAATAGAATATCCCCCTA
>JBFYPZ010000395.1:0-2599 GCA_041303035.1 Flavobacteriaceae bacterium | reverse complement strand
CATCGGATTACCTCAGCTAGACTTTCTCCAATGCCCCCCGGCTCCAACGTGTATAACATAGGGTTCGAGCCGGGGTTTGAACTCCGGTTGCGGTAGTTTTCAATATTCCCTGGGGCGTGAAGATGGTAGACGATTTAGACCGTGCTGTTGCATTGCACATATCAGTCAGGGAAGGAAAAGCTTTTTAAAGATTAACCACCAGAAAGCGAACGGGCAGCCAATGCCGCAATTACCAGCAACAGGCGATTATTGCTCTTCGCGGACTTAATCTGTTGTTCCAAGGAATCAATCCGTTCCTCAAAGGATTTTTCAGATGTTTTTTGTTGGTCCATAATCTCACCTCATTTTTCTTTTATTTTAAATCTATAACTAAAACATTTAAACAGATTGTTCAATTGTAGATATAAAGCTTTTGAAAAGATTACTGAATGACTTTTTGGATGTGATGCTTCCTTTTTCATTATTGAATCCTTTTTAATAAAACACGGGGGTATTGTGCATAAAGGGGAGGTTTTTGTCAAGGGAAATTTGTTATTCGTAATGCGTAGTGCGTATGTCGGAAATGGGAAATAAACCCCGCAATAAATTGCATGGCTAAATTTAATGGAGAACCCCATCAATAAATTGAGGGGTTAAATTGAGGAGACAACCTGCAGACGGGCCTTGGGGGCTAAGCCTCGGAATTTACTATTTATGATTTACAATTTATTATTTTTTGGGATTTCAGGGGGTTTCGAGCCAGAGTGAGGCAAAGGCTGCAAAGTCAAGGAAATCGACTTTGGTGTCGTAATTAATATCGGTGGAATTGCAGAAGTTATTGGTTTGGCTGCAATTGTCAAGCCAGCGCTCAATGAAGAAAAGCAAATCAAGCATATCCACACCATCCGGAGAAGTGAAGTCTCCTGTGGCCCGGTTGAAGAGGGGTTCGTATTCGATTTGAAGTTTAGGATGCAGATAAGCGGTCATAAAGTCTCTGCTCCAGAAAGTTGCACTCCGGTCGAGAGTCTCATTTGTACTCTTTATTTCCAAGCTGTATAAACGATCGGCTGCATACTGTTCATCAACATCCGCAGCAACATTCCAAACTGTTACATCAATATCCGCTATGCTCGTGTCCGCGGCTGCAAGACCGGCAGAGATAGTCGGCTGATTATTCCACGTAAGGGTCGATTCATTCCAATTGTCATTTATTAGATAAACTCCCAGTTGGGGTGCGGTGGTGCTGACATAGCCTCCGTGAAGAATCAATGTGGCAGAAGTCACTTGATTAGCGGCTGGGATGCTCGAGAGGTCGAACTTTATAAATGAACGGTTTATTGAACCGGTGGAGCGGCCGCTGGCAAAAGCGCTATTGCTGCCAAAACTGGTGCCCGGCTCTGTGCTTTTTGCATAAGCATCTTCGACGGCATCGATGACAATAATCGTATTGTTTGATTTATAGTTGCCAAAGTTCACATTGCTTTCAAGCCGGCCTGCGGCAAGTGTAATTGTATGTTTACCATCACCGGACGGGAAACTCTGCTTCCAGCCTGATTTTTTAATTTCCCTGACAATGTATGTTCCGGGGGCGAGACCATCAAATTTATATTCTCCGGCTGGGCTGGTTACACCGGCTGGCTCATCATCATCACAGTATCCATTATTATTAAGGTCGAGGAAAATAGTGAAACCGCCAAGCCCCGGCTCACCAGCTTCATACACACCATCGGCGTCAAGGTCGTTAAATTTTGTACCATGAATCCTGGCAAGCGTAGAGACTGCAGTGATTGAGTAATCTTCCACTTCGCCATACGTTGTGCTGCCGCAAGGGCCAAGAGTGCCCATCCAGGTTAGCCGGATGCGCATCCTCTTGTTGCCGGGAGCAGTCCCGCTGGGAGGGGTTATGACCGTTTGAATAAATCCGTAGCCGCTTGCGGAATAAATCTTCTCGCCTGCATCTGAAAAATCTTCATCACCATTCCAATCCACCCAGATGCCAAGCTGGTCTCCCTCATAGCCGGCATAAGGCTCACCATCGGCAGCGGTAATAATTGATATCTGATAACCAACCCCGGTCTCCATCACAGTTGAGTGTGCTTTTGTGTAGTCGGCATACATACTGCAGGCGGTTGAGTTGTTAATTGTCCCCACCTGCACCTGGTATATATATTCATCGCAGCCTCCTGAAGCCGTGCAGTAAGCTGAAAATGCTTTTTCACAACGGAAAAATACAGGAACATAAAAAAATAACAATATGAACCAGCGATTGCATACCATCGTGTGATTCTTTCCAGATATAATTATTAATAAAGAGGAAAGGTGAAACAGGAATAGACAGTCACTTTCTGCAAATCACCACAATCACTTAGGAAAGCTCCATTTCCTGAATTTTTTTAATTAAATCTGAAAATATTATAGCATTTTGGCACCTTCTTTGTCAAGTAAAATAATTAAAAAAGAGTAGCCAGTAGTCAGTGGCCAGTAGTCAGTATTCAGCAAATAGAGGAGAGAGGAATTCAAGGCTTGATTATTGGGTGGGGGTTTGATATGGTATTTGTTTCGTAATGAAGTTTGGAGTAAATGATGAAATCATTCAGACGGATATTTAAGTATATATGGC
>JBFYPZ010000394.1:0-2616 GCA_041303035.1 Flavobacteriaceae bacterium | reverse complement strand
CGGAGAAGTTCTTTCGGGAATAGGAAAGTGGTCGGGTTGTCAGGTTGTCCGGTTATCTGGTTGTTCACAGCGACGTAGTCGCGGTAGTATGGTAGCGACGTAGTCGCGGTAGTATGGTAGAAGAAAAACGCCCCCCAAACCCCATCCCCCTGGATTGAAAAACCGCGGCTGATGTTTACCGGGTTGTTATTGTTCCGCATGGTTCCACGGTTGTTCCGGAATAGTTGCATTTTTTCTAATGTGTTCTGCTGTGCTCCGCCAACTGGCGGATGGTTCAAAATGGCCAGGAAAACGATACCTATTTAATCTTCCGCTACAAAATGTAAATAATACTACGGAAAATGTATTTTTACGTAAATATTTTTTATTTTTGTACGTAAACCAATATGGATATGGATACCAAATTAACTTTAAATGTGGACAAACTGGTCATTGAACAAGCAAAGAAATATGCAAAATCTCAAAAGATCAGTCTTTCTCAGCTGATCGAATCGTATCTCTCCTTTATAATTAACAAAAAGCACAAGGAAATAGAAATCACCCCTCTGGTTAAAAGTTTAAGTGGTGTTATTAAACTTGAAAATGATTTTGATTACAGGGAAAGTTATACTGATTATTTAATTGAGAAATACAAATGACCAGAATATTTATTGATACCAATATTGTCATTGATTTATTATCAGAGAGAGAACCTTTTTACAACAGCGCAGCACAGGTTTTTTCACTGGGCGATAAAGGTAAACTGGATCTTTCTGTCAGTTCATTAACTTTTGCCAATACAAGTTATATACTTTCAAGACAAAAGACGCCCCAGGAAGCGCGTGAAATTTTAAGACGGTTTCGAATTCTGGTTAAAGTATTGTCTCTCAATGACAAAATTATTGATCTGGCATTGAATGACAGTAATTACAAGGATTTTGAAGATGGAATCCAATATTACACAGCGCTTGAAAATGATCAGGACATAATTATTACAAGGGATTTACAGGGTTTTAAGGAGTCAAAAATTCCTGTGATGACCGCAGATGGATTTTTATGTACATTGTAAAACCTGATGATGTTTGTGGTTTTAATTTTACAGTTGCTATTTTTGCTTTCTGACATTATTAAACCAACCTATGGCCGGAACTTTCTGAAAAACATGGTGGGGCGAACAATGGCTCCAATCCCTGAACAACATTGACTACAGCAACCGGTTGCCGGCACCGGGCTCAACCTGACGGCTGCCAGTCATGTTATCCATTACGATCTCTGGTGGAAGCCGGCGGTGGAAGCCCAGGCCACCGACCGCGCCTACCGCATCGGGCAGCAAAAAAACGTGATGGTTCACCGGTTCATCACCAAAAACACCTTTGAAGAGAAGATCAACGACATGATCCAAAAGAAAAAAGCCTTGGCTGAAATGACGGTAGCCACCGGTGAAAACTGGATCGGGAATTTGAGTAATAAGGAATTGAGGGAGATATTTACGACGAATACGTAAATTTCGGCAAATGGTTCACCAAAGTCATATTTATGGCGGATAATACACTTATACTTCGCCATAAGTCCTGAAAAAACACAGATATGGCGAAGTATGACCGTTTCAATTATCTCTTGCCTAAGCTAAGTATCCGCTGAACAAATTCAATGGCATCCGGTGACAACTTCTGAAGTTCCGATTCATCCACCACCTCATCAATGATCTGCCCGGCAATGATGATCAAATAGGTTGAACCCTTCATATTGTCATAACGCCTGGCAATGTGCTTGTCATAATCCCGGATATGTCCGTACAAAGCCTGATAAGCCTCTCTGTTGTCCTTATTTCCGGCTTTCCAATCCTCCAGAATCCTGTAAGATTGGTCCAGTCCCCGGGCAAATTCCTGCTGCAACCCCTTTTCAATGATTTCCCGGGCTGCTCTTCTGTCTGGTTTTGATAATTCGATCATGGTTTAGACGTTCTTCAAACAACATTTCTTGTATTTCTTCCCGCTGCCGCAGGGACAGGGATCATTCCGGCCAATCTTTTCTGACCTTACTGGTTCCTGTTTCGTATAGGAATAGTCTTCATCCTTTTCCTCTTCCTCCTCATTATAACCAGCCCAGGTTTCTGATACATTCTCATAAAGCTGAAAAATATCGAGGACCTTCAATTTATGCGAATATTTTTCCGGCTCAGTGAATAATTTCCTGACCTTTTCAAAATCTCCGTTTATGCCAATGGCAACAATCTCCTTCTCAAACAGCGTTTCAATAACCGGTATAAGTTCATTCAGTCTGGCATCTATGGCATTACCGACCGCCAATCCTAAAAACTCATTGTCAATCAGGTTGTTCTCCGGTGAAGCATGGACAAAAGTGGTAAATACCTCCTGATAAACAGCCGCAATTTCTTCCCTCTTTTCCGGATGGTGAAGAACCATCTGACATAAGGAATCCGTCACCGGGACTTTACCGAAAGTGTCAATTCCTGGTTTTACCAGAAACGACTTTAACACATCCGTTTGGTTGAATCCCAATTTAAATAAACATTGCCAAAGGGTATCCGTTTTATGGTCTCCAAGGTAAAAGTCGATAAAATCGTAATCTGCCTCCAGAATTTTTAAAATTGCCGGCAGGCTTTCTGCTGATTCC
>JBFYPZ010000393.1:0-2618 GCA_041303035.1 Flavobacteriaceae bacterium | reverse complement strand
AATTATTTGATAATACAGAGACCGCTTTTGCGATTAAATCAGATTCTGATCTGGAAAAAGCATATTTTCTATTTAAACTGATAAAAAGCGAACCTTTGGTCAGGATTGGTTCCGCCGTTACAAAGTTTGCTCTGAATGCGCATTTGCCCGTGGAAGGCCTGATCAGGGCAACCGTTTTTGATCATTTCTGCGGAGGGATCAATGAGGATGACTGTTTGCCGATCATCGCCAAAATGTATAAAAAAAATGTGTATTCCGTTCTGGATTATTCTGTGGAAGGCAAGGAAATTGAGAGTCAGTTTGATTTTGCCCTGAAGAAAATTCTCGAGATCCTTAAATATGCCAAAGATAATAAGGCCATGCCTTTTGGCGTCTTTAAACCGACCGGATTTGGCAGATTGGAACTGTACCAAAAGGTTTCTGAGAAGCTGCCTCTTACGGATGAAGAAAAAAAAGAATGGAAAAAAGTGGAAGAGAGGTATGAAAAAATAGCTAAAACAGCTTTTGACTTCGACGTACCTTTGCTTATAGACGCGGAAGAGTCATGGATGCAGCCCGCTGTTGACGATCTGCTTGAAGGGCTTATGGCAAAATACAATAAGGAAAAAGTGATCATTTACAGTACTTTACAGCTTTATCTTTGGGACCGCCTGGATTATTTAAAGGGTCTGCATGAAAGAGCGAGAAAAGGAAAATTTAAAATTGGCATGAAACTTGTGAGGGGTGCATATATGGAAAAGGAAAGAGAAAGAGCCCAGCAAATGGGATATCCTGACCCGATCTGCAAGGACAAAGATGCCACTGATAAAAATTTTGATACGGTTCAGCGGTATATGTTTGACCACATTGAAGATATGGCCATATTTTGCGGTACACACAACGAGGAAAGTTCCTATTTGCTGATGGAGATGATGAAAGAGAGGAACATAGACAAAAAGGATCCCCGGGTTTGGTTTGGACAGTTGTACGGCATGAGTGATAATATCAGTTATAATCTGGGTAAGGAGGGGTATAATGTTGCAAAATATTTGCCATTCGGTCCTGTAAAAGATGTGATGCCCTACCTGTTGAGGAGAGCCGAAGAGAATACTTCTGTGGCCGGGCAGACAACAAGGGAACTCGATCTGATCACCAAAGAAAGAAAACGCAGAAAATTAGTATAAAAATTGTCGACAAAACATATTGATCCGAATATTCCATTGCTTACGAGTATGCTCCTGGCAATGGATATTTATATTTTGTATGCCCACAGAGGCACCCTAAAAAAATTTCGTTATAAGAAAATTATGGAAGCCGCCTATTATGTCTTTGCGGCTTTCAGTTATTTAGGATATTTTTTTTTAGTAAGTAATTTTAATAACAACCCGCTTCAAGCGGACTGGATCAGAAATTTATTTATCGGTTTTTTCTGGGCTTTTATAGTATTCAAACTCATTCTGGTCTTGTTTTTTCTTGTTGAAGACACCTGGCGGGTTTTGGCTGTTGGATTCAAAGCGGTCAGAAAAATTGTATCCGGGCCCGGTCATCGGGTTGGGTTTTCAAGCAGACGGGGTTTTATCCGGCAATCCGGACTTTTCGTTGCCTCAATTCCCTTCACTTCTATGCTTTATGGCATAACAAAGGGTAAATATGATTTCAGGGTAAGACAAATTCCGCTGACCTTATCCAATTTGCCCAGGGCATTTGACGGCTTCAGAATTGCCCAGATCTCGGATATACACTCAGGGAGTTTTGATGATATAGAAGCTATACGCCACGGAGTGGCACTGATAAACCAACAAAAGCCGGATATTATTTTGTTTACCGGTGACCTGGTTAATTTTGATGCGAGAGAAATAGAACCCTTTATCGGCGAGTTTAAAAAATTGAATTCAAAGATCGGGGTTTATTCCGTTCTTGGTAATCATGATTACGGGGATTATAAAAAATGGGACAGGGAAGAAGAAAAACTTGAAAACCGCGATCTGTTAAGACAGTATCACAAAGAAATGAACTTCAATTTGTTGATGAATGAAAATGTGATCCTTGAAAAAGAAGGAGAGCGGATTAGCATCGTTGGGGTAGAGAATTGGGGTAAGGTACCCTTTCCGCAAAACGGAGATATCGACAAAGCGGTAGCAGGGGCTGAGGATGTTCCATTTAAGATTTTGATGTCGCATGACCCTTACCACTGGAGTCAGAAAGTAATTTCGCACCCGACGCATTTTGATCTTACTCTCGCCGGTCATACCCACGGTATGCAGTTTGGAGTAGACATTCCGGGCTTTAAATGGAGTCCGGCTGAGTATGTTTATCCGCAATGGGCAGGACTTTACGAAGATTCCGGGCAATTGCTTTATGTGAACCGGGGTTTTGGCTTTATCGGTTTCCCCGGCAGGGTAGGCATAGCTCCGGAAATAACCGTTTTCGAACTCAGGTCCGGAAAAGATGCATATGATCTGGTCTGATCTGATCTGATACCGTTTATTATCCAAATAATGCCATAATCTTCGCACATCCGGTGATAATTACATGGAATCAATATACGATTTTTGAAAAAAATAGGATTTTGAACAAAGAAGTAATAAGTAAATAATTGATATACAAAGCTTTAAATTGAAACCTTGCTTTCTCATAAA
>JBFYPZ010000392.1:0-2620 GCA_041303035.1 Flavobacteriaceae bacterium | reverse complement strand
GGTATCCCTTTTTAATGCGAACGGACAACTGGTGAAAGCCATTTCCCTGGATGTCAACTCCCGGCAGGTCGTGCAAATTGATCTGGGCGGATTTTCCGGGGGACTCTACCTGGTCCGATTAACTGATACTGAAAACAAAATTTTAAAGTCAGAGCGTGTAATCATTCAGGATAACAGGTAACTCAGTGAAACCTGCCAATGAGTTTGTTTTTACCTGGAAAATGTTGTAAATTGGTTGAATACCAATTAACCATTCAGCCATGGAAAAACAGCGTTGGGGTAAACCGGCCACTTATTTGATTCTTACCGGGATATGCACAGGCATCATTCTGCTTGAACTTCTTGTGATCACAGTTCTGGATAGCATGTACAAAGGGGAATGGGTAAATGATGATATCGCCAGGGGTATCATCATTTTTATCTGCGTTCCCGGCATTTTGACATCACGTTTGAAAACACCCGGGGTGAGAGTCGACAATTTCGAATTAGAAAACAGACTGGATTTAAAACACGGCATCATTGAGAGGTTAACCGGAGTAAAACAAAGGTATTACATCAGTGAAACGGAATCGTTGCACAGTATAGCCTCCGATGCCTGTGCTGACGCCATTAACCATTCCGGGATCAATCCTGCAGATATTGATCTGATGATCTTTTACACAGAAGTCCCGACAACGTTCAGGGAAAATTCAAAATTGATTAAGCGTTATTATGAAGTTTCTCCTCACATTCAGTATACCTTACGACAAAAATCGATCGACCTTCATTGTGAGTGTTTTAATATGGCCGGAAGCTGTGTTGTTTTTATATCTGCATTGCAGATTGCAGCATGCCAGATAAAATGCGGGTTTAAAAAAAATATTCTGATCGTTGGCGCTTCAAATAATTCAACTTTTCTGAACGACATGGACAAGAATGTATGCATGGCTTTTGGGGATGGAGCAGCAGCGACCATTGTCAGCGGTTCGGAAAGCCCCGGATTTATCGATTTTTACAGAATGACAGATGGCGAAGGATTCGATGCGGGTTATTTTGAAGACTACAATTCGCTCATCATTGACAGGAAAAGGGTGGCAGAATTTGCACCATTAGCCTGTAAATCAGCCATAGACGGATTGCTTCAGAAAACCGGACTGAAAATCGGGGACATTGACCTGGTCATCCCCCATCAGGCAGGATACAACATCATCCGGAAAGGAATGGAACTGTCGGGGATACCTGAAAGCAAGGTCTATTACTGTGTGGAAAAATATGGAAATACCGGTGCTCCCGCCCTGCAAATGGCTTTATCGGATGCGATGAGTGAAAACAGGATTAAGAAAGGAGATTTGTTGCTGCTGGTCGCTTTTGGTATAGGATGGAACTACGGAGCAGCACTCTATCGTTACTGATTTTTTTCATCCCTCTCGCCGGTTCGTTTCCCTGATCTGTCGGTAAAATCGGGCTTTCTGTCGGAAACAGCTGAACCGGATCGAATTTTAATTAAACATTTGCATCATGATTTTGTCAGATATACAAAAGAAAACAGAAACAACAGAAAAATTCAGAAACAGTAAAACAGTAAGAAAAATGAAAACAAGAATGATAACATCAACAATGGTTGTGCTCTTTGCCACCGCAACATTAGTGTCAGCGTCAACCAGCCGGACGGAAAACCCGTCATCTGCCTCAAGCCATGAAAACGCAATCAGCCAAACACTGGAAAGTTGGACCAGTTCAAGGGACAATTGGGAACAGGAAGGACAAGAATTAACAGCTGCCACTGTATCGGAAAATTCATTCCTGTTGAATGAATGGATGGAGGCCAGGGACAACTGGGAAAAGGAAGGTCAGGGTTTGGCAATAGCCCCGGCTGCTGAAAAGAGCATCTCCCTGGAAGAATGGATCGCGGGGATGGAAAACTGGGAGCAGGAGGGCGTGGAAACCAATTTCAGCTTCACCCTGGAAGACACAGCCGGAATGGAAGAATGGATCGCAGAAATAGCCGATTGGGAACAGAAATAGGTAGTTTTGATTTAAGTTAGGTTTAAAGGCCGTACCGGAAGGTTCGGCCTTTTTTTTTGTATGTATGTCTCATCCGGGGAACCTCCAAGGTTTAGCACGTTATGGGAATAATAAAAAGCAACCTTTGAACAGGGTAACCCGTCTGTAAGAAAACAAAGCCGGTAAACCATGAAAACGAAAAGAATATCAGGATGATTCAGGTAAAATGGTTAAAGAGACCTCATATGGGAAAGAAAATCTGCCATATTCTTATACCCGGCACATGTATGAAAACGGACAAATTGTTCAATCGGATGTTTATGCAGTTGCCGGAGAGAATATGGTACACATGAGAGAACAATTCAGAACCTACGATAAAAACAACAATCTGATCGTTCTTGAATCGAATGAGTTATCATTGTTTAGTTCAAGTATGAGTTATGTGATTGAAAATCTGATTAAGACAGGATTTTATAGAATAGGCTTTGGTATAGACGGAGCAACTCCTGAACAACTTCAAGCAATACAGCAGTTTTTAAATCGATAATATATGGCTACTTACTATAAGTATCAAAATCCATCAGAGATAGGAGCCGCCCCGACATTAGATTGGGGAACGGTGATTAATGACGTCAAC
>JBFYPZ010000391.1:0-2622 GCA_041303035.1 Flavobacteriaceae bacterium | reverse complement strand
TCTATCTTTCCTCTATAAATCTCTACAAAGCAATTTGCCTATCTGAGGATGGAATGGCTATCTTGATAGAACATGCATTTGCATAAGGAAAATAGGTTATCTATCCGAGTGTTTGATGACTCAGAAAATAATAGTTTTAAACAATTTCCTCTGCGAGTTCTTAACTCACGTGCGTGTGCTTGTAAAAATTCAGTCAGTTTGAAAGCGGGGTCTGACCGCCACAAAGATACCCGACCTCTGTTCTACCGTTCAAACGGTTTCTAATTGTTGTATTATTTTCTTGTGATAATCAATCTTCTTTTGTTTCTGCTGCGGATCAATTTTGGGAATAAATTCCTTGTACGGTTCCTGTTTCGATAGCACATTCCAGATTATGACCAACAACTTGCGGGATATGGCAATAAGAGCTTTTTTACTTGATTTTCTGACACATAATTGCTCAAACTTTGTTTTTAACCAACAGTTTTTCTGTCTTGACGCTGCCCATGCACATTGCACCAATATCCGGCGCAGGTATTTGTTGCCTTTGGTGATTTTTTTGCTTTTTATTTTCCCGGCACTTTCATCGTTTCTTGGCCGTAACCCTGCCCAGCCGGTCAGTGCTGCTGCCGTTGCAAATGTTTTTAAATCTACCCCGAGTTCAGCAATTATAATCATGGCACTTAGCTTTTGGATGCCGGGGATGGTACACAACAGTTGCAGTTCTTTCATGAAATATTTTTCACAGTAACCGCTCATTTCTTTCAGACATTCCTCCTGCTGGGCCAGGATCAACCCATATTCCAAGATGTTCTGGTTGAAAATAAACCTGTCGACGCCTGAAATGACACCCGTTAACGATGCGGTAATTTCTCCTTTGTACTTGTTTTTAATCCGTCCGTGAACATGTTTCTCCAGCACTGCGGCAGTGGTTTCTCCCTCGATTATAGCCTTGACAACTTTTATAACCGATGCGCTGCCTATTTTGGTGGCATAATTGGTAATATGAATGTTACATCGGTGCAATTGACGGTCTATCTCCTGCTCTATTCGGGTGGATTGCTCACAAAGCCGCACGTATCTGCGCTCAAACTGACGTAATTCCTGAATATGCCTGCCTGGAACATAACTTCCTCGCACCAAATTCTTCTGGATAACTGTAGCAATCCATTCGGAGTCCTTAACATCTGTTTTCCGGCCAGGCAATTGTTTGATGAACCAGGGGTTAATTAACTTCAAATCAAAATGCCCCTGCAAGATGCGCCATACCGGAATCCAATAAATCCCGGTGCTTTCCATGCCAACCTCCTGCACACCTTGTTCTTGCATCACATCACGAATCGACTCAATATCGACTGTCAAAGTAGTAAACTCACGGATAATTTTTTCTCCGTTTTCTTTGAGTATACACATCAGTATCATACCTTTGTGTACGTCAAGTCCGCATACCGTTCTCATAATAGTTGTTTTTAAATTAAACAATAAAAATTATTGAGCTTCGAGCTCGGGAATAAGTTACGGATGCGGGCTTGATTTTTATATCGTGCGTGTGTAAATTATTTTTTATGTAAGTTTGAATAATTTTGATAAAAATGGAATCAGATAAAGTTGAATTTCAGATTATTGAAAAATTAAAATCACTATATCCTGTAAAAATAATCATTTTTGGGAGTTATGCGTATGGCCTTCCAACAGAAGATAGTGATCTTGATATTTGCATTATTAAAACTGAAATCAAAGCCCGTGCGAAAGAAAAACTTGAAATCAGAAAATTATTAAAAGACATTTCCATTCCAAAAGATATTCTATTATCAACCATTGAGGAATATGAGTTTTATAAGAATCAATTTGGTTCTGTTTTTATGGATATTGATAAAAAAGGTAAAGTAATATGGGCAAATTCTTAAGCCAATATGAAATACTGTTAAAAAAAGCAAGGACAGATTTTTCTGCGGCAGAAACACTGTATGCTGAGATCATTTCCGGTAATCAGGAATTGGATTTTGAGGTGGTATATTTTCATTTGCAGCAATCAGCAGAAAAAACCTTCAAAGCGCTGTTATCCAGACACAAAATCAATTATCCCAAAATTCATGATCTGGATACACTGTTAAGCATGATTCTGGATCAGGGTATTAATTTTCAGGTAAACTCAGATTTACTTACCGTACTGAACGATTATGCTGTAGATGGAAGATATTCCATCTTTAATGACTATGTTGAAAATCTCGATCACTATTTTTCGTTGGTTTCCGGAATAATTGAAACCGCGGAAAATATCATTTCAGGCTAGAATCCAATCTTCCTGCTGATAATCACACCTCAACCTTACCCTTAACCTCTTTCACGGTTGTTGCCCCGTCAGATTCAGGGTCGCCGGTTTCAGATCTTTGCCAGTTGCCTCAAAAATTATGGTTCCCGGGGTTTCCGTGGATTGTACTATGGCGGTCAGCTGACCTTTGAAGAGCTTCATGGCGGGAGCCTGGAAAGATTCGAGGCTGACAGGATTACCATTGGCGGCCGCTTTATACGTTCCCGGGCCTTTTACCCTGAAAGCGATCTGCCGCTCATCATCCGGACAGAGGTTACCCTGCTGATCCACCACCTTCACCCTGATGAAGGAGAGGTCTTTGCCATTGGCCA
>JBFYPZ010000390.1:0-3191 GCA_041303035.1 Flavobacteriaceae bacterium | reverse complement strand
TTCTTTTCAAAAACATCATCCAGAATCATTTTAGGAACCTCTGCCCTTACCAAATCAAAAATATAGGAGGTTATTTGCTCCCTCGGACTTTCCAGTTTATAGAAGGCGTCATAAACTTTGTCTTCTAAGACCTGAAATTGTATGGAGATCTTCAGATGAACAAAAACATCATCTTTGGTTTTGGTTTCCACGATTACATCCAGTTGCTGAATTTTCAGGTTGATGCGTCCTGCAATTCTATCGACTAAAGGAATTTTGAATTGTAAACCGGAAGTTCGTACACTCTCGAATTTACCAAAGCGTTCCACAATAGCCGAAGTTTGCTGTTTTACTATAAATGCCGCCAGAAAAACAATAAGAATCAGGACAGTAATGATGGGGATAAGTAACATATTATGAATTTTAGTTCTATAAAATTACAAATTTTTTAAAGACAGGCTTTATCATATTTCAATTTAACAGATACTGTTGAGTTCAATGAATCATATTCCGTATTATTCTTTGAAAGTGCAAATCTTTCCTGAACATATTTTGTTGAGAAAATGTTTATATTTGTTTATATTTGAAAAAATTATCTGATATGAAACGGTTTCTGACCATTGGTATAATTGTAATCATCGTTGCTTTTATAGCCTATTTCCTTTTTATTTATTATGTGCCTTACAGTGAAGGTTACCGTGCTGGAGAACTGGTAAAAATTTCAAAAAAAGGCCTGGTTTTTAAGACCTGGGAAGGCAGGCTGAGCCAGGGGGTATCAGAATCTCAGCATTTTGAATTTTCTGTTGAAGGTGGAGAAACGCTGGTTTTGGAGCAATTAAAGAACCTGCAGGGTCAGCACGTAAAACTAACCTATATTGAAAGATTTGGTACTTTTCCCTGGTTGGGCGACACGAATCATTTTATAACAGCAGTTGAAAAAACGGATCTAAAAGAATAGATCAGCATGTAAACTCGTTTACATTTCTGATTATTCATTAAAGGTCAAGAACTAGCGTGGTTCATTTTATTTAAACCCTCTTCCTGACCGGTTCAGCTAAACTTGCCGGTGTTTCATTAACTGAATGACTTTTTCTATCCTGTCTATTGTTTCCTTTTTCCCAATAATTTCTGCAATATCGAACAGATGAGCCCCTTTCAAGGCACCCACCAGACTAATCCTGAAGGGCTGCATAATTTTCCCAAAACCGATTTCTTTGTCTTGGATCCAGGCCTTAATGATTTCTTCTATATTCAAAGAGGAAAAGTCATCAATATTCTGAAGCCGGCTGATCAGCTCCTGCATGAGCGCTGAGGTGTCTTCTTTCCAGTTCTTCATTAAGACCTGTTCATCATAACTTTTCGGTGCTTCAAAAAAGTAGCTTCCCAAATCGTAGAATTCATTTAGAAAATTGGCTCGTTCTTTTATTACAGAAACAATTTTAACCAGGGTTTCCAGGGGTTTTTCTATGTTCTTCTCGCGGAGCAACTGATCAAACTCACGGGCCAGTTCAAGGTTATCCGTTTTTATCAGGTATTGATGTTGAAACCATTTTGTCTTTTCGGGATCAAATTTTGCCCCTGATTTATTGACCCTTTGTATATCAAATTGTGTGATCAATTCATCTAAATCAAAAATTTCCTGATCCGTACCGGGATTCCAGCCCAACAGGGCCAGCATATTTACAAACGCTTCTTTAAAATAGCCATCTTCTTTATAACCGCGTGATGTTTCCCCGGTTTCCTCATTGGTATAGGCCAGCGGAAAAACAGGAAAGCCCATTTTGTCACCATCTCTTTTACTCAGTTTCCCCTGACCGGTGGGTTTTAAAATAAGTGGTAAATGAGAGAACTCTGGTGCTTCCCAGCCAAAGGCCCGGTAGAGCAATATATGAAGCGGTAAACTGGGCAACCATTCTTCTCCACGGATTACATGGCTGATTTTCATTAAGTGATCATCAACAATATTGGCCAAATGGTAGGTTGGCATTCCGTCCGATTTAAATAAAACCTTGTCGTCCAGGGTATTGGTATCAATCCGGATCTCACCCCGAATGAGGTCATTGAGTTGCAGGATCTCATTTTCAGGTGTTTTAAACCTGATCACATATTTTTCGCCCTTGTCCAGTTTTGCCTGTAAGGCTTCCGGAGAAAGAGTAAGCGAATTGTTTAATTTATTCCTGTTGTGATGGTTGTAAATAAATGTATCGCCCTTTTCTTCATATTGTTCCCTGAGTGAATCCAAGGCTTCATTGGTATCAAAAGCGTAATAGGCGTGTCCTGAATCGATTAATTGCCTGGCGTATTTCTGATAAATATCCTTTCTTTCCGACTGCCGGTAGGGCCCGTATTTTCCTTCTTTACCAGGCCCCTCATCAAAAGGAATACCAGCCCAGTTCAAAGAATCGATGATGTATTTTTCGGCATTTTTTACATACCTGTTCTGGTCTGTATCTTCTATTCTCAAAATAAAAGTCCCCTTGTGTTGTTTGGCAAACAAATAATTAAAAAGCGCCGTTCTTACACCTCCAATATGCAAGGGGCCGGTGGGGCTTGGGGCAAAACGCACCCTGATTTCTTTATCCATTATTTAGAGTTTAGAATGCAAAGATAAAATTTCAATAGCTAACAACGAAGGAAATTATTAATCAGGGTTTCTAATCATTATTAATGAGTGAGTAATTGAACTATCACGAAGCAAATGAACAGAAAATTGCCGAATATTGTATTTTAGTGGTGTAATTGATTTAAACAGTGAAGGAGCTATTTTTATTACTATTTATTTATTCCGGAATGAATTTATTTGCTCAGCAAATGGATTCCATTGGTGAGGTTATTTATCTGGATTCTGAAAATAAGACAACCCATAAAGATCTTGCAGTATATTACAAATTTAAAATTCCATACAAGGATAATGGATTTAAGTTTTTAAAGTATATTATTAAAAACGCGACTGAAGCACAGCTCGTTGAAAAATTTTTTGAAGACTCTTCAGGTTTAAAACAAGGTAAGTATGAGTCATATACAAACACTGGTGAGAATGAGAAGAGTGGTTATTATTTAAATGATTTAAAATTTGGAAACTGGAAAATATACGAATATATGTTTATTCCCAATAGCGAATCTCATCGACGGGGCCAAATTACTCATTATCTTAAAGGTAACTATATTTATCAGGATGATCTAAAGAATGGACCTTTTAAAAAGTTTCATGA
>JBFYPZ010000389.1:0-2643 GCA_041303035.1 Flavobacteriaceae bacterium | reverse complement strand
TGAAACTGCGATGTTGAAGAAAGAACTAGCTCTTCGAAGTCTCCTGAATCGAAGGAAGTGCTTTTCCCTTATGCTGTCATTCCGAATCCCGCCCCGGGCGGGAGAGGAATCTCTTAACAAGGACAAAGTTTAAAGTAAAAAGGTAAAAGTAAAAAGTAAAAAGTTATACGGTTATGCGGTTATGCAGAAATGCAATTATACGGTGATTAGTGACCAGTGAATAGTGAATAAATACGGTTCCCCTCTTGAGAGGGGCTAGGGGTGTGTTATGTCGTTAATACGTTGTTGCCCAATTCTTTACCCCGACCCTAAAGGGAGGAATTGGGCAGGGTGATTTTGCTGGGATTTCTGTTGTACTGTGCCGGCTGCAAGCCTGTCTGACGATAGGCAGGCTCAATGCTCTACACTCAACATTCATAATTCAACATTCATAACTATCCTGATTCCTGTCTCCTGTCTCCTGATTCCAGTTTCTCACTCAACATTCAACACTCAACATTCATAACTATCCTGATTCCTGTCTCCTGATTCCAGTTTGTCTCAATACGTAATGTCTCACTACTCAATACTCACTACTCAATACTAATTATTCCTGATTCTCACATCTCACATCTCACATCTCACATCTCAAATCTCACTGTATAAGATACTTCAAACTGCCTCTTGCATTTTCACCGGTGAAGCGCAGCACATAAAGCCCTTTGGGCAGACCTGAGATATCAATACGGTTTTGACCTCCCATGAGTTCCTGAGAGCTGATGAGTTTGCCCTGGATGTCATAAAAAAGCACCTGTTTAAACAAAGACAAATTGTTGTAATTCAACTGATCTCTGGCAGGATTTGGGTAGGGCATGTTCATACCCGGTTTTTCGGTTGATATTGCCAGTGATTGCGGCGTTAACTCTTCCAATAGGATATCTGAAACAGTAACATCAGCTGCATTTTTCCCAAGATCAAAAACAAGACGGGCGGCATTGTCATTCTCCGCCATTACAAAAGTGGTGGCATAGCTTGTCATCGTGCCGGTAAGCTCCGTTGAAATAACATCGCTGTAAGCGGACCAGGGCGATACGCTTTTGCCTGCATAAGCGCTGAACTGCCGGTTTGTTTCTGCTTTCATCTTAAATGATAAGCGATACCGCTTGCCTTTTACCAGTTTTATATTATTCTTAACCAGCTGTACATGCCAGGACTCAGAACTACCGTTGTTTATCGTGACCTGCAAAGCATTGCCGGCAACTGCTGTGCTTCCGTTTCCGGATCCCTGTACATAAAGTTCCCAGCCGTCTTTGCTTTGTGAAAAATTGGAAGTGTACAGGGCAGTGCTGTTGAACTGCTGCGGATCAGGCATGGGGTTGTGCAAAAGTGCGTTTACCAAAGTCTGGTTGGTGGTACCGGTTTTGGGCTCATAAATACCAAAGCCCGCACTGAATTCCCAATAAGCTGAACTCCATTTATTTTGTTCAAAATACCGCGACAAATAGGTGGTCCATCTGGATCTCGATGCCAGGTCGGCTTTGCTGTATGCGCCGAATTCACCGATATGTACAGGTATGTTTTTTTCTTTGCTCAATAGAAGCAGGGGGGCAAAATCTCGTTCTACAGTGGCTCTTTCGTCTTCGCTGTCGAGCCATTCTGTTCCTAACCAGCCCTGAGAATCAGTAACCCATTCTGCTCCCTGATGGGTAAAACGAAAAGGGTTGTAATAATGAATGGTAAGAATAAGATTTGGATCATTGGGGATGCTAAGCTGCGACAAACCACCCAATCCGCCCCAATCCGCTGTTCCGATCATGACAAAGCGATCCGGGTTGTCTGTTCTGATCTCGGCCAAAGCAGCAACAAGAAACTGGTTCCATTTGGCTGCGGTTAGGTTTCCATGAGGTTCATTCAGAATTTCAAAAACAAGATTTTCCGGATAGCCTTTGAAATAAGCAGCTATTTGCTTCCATTGCGCAAGAAAACGGGCCTTTTGCCCCTCAGGATTATCAAAAAGCGCCTCGTGGTGGTGCATATTGATGATTACTTTCAGGCCCTGCTGCAGATTGGCATCGACTACCATTTTGATGCGGGCCAAGAATTCAGGATTGATGGTATAAGGAGCAGTACTTGCACTGCGCGCTGCAGGCTCCCAGCGAATCGGAATTCTCACATGGTCAAAGCCCAGGTCAGCAACTATTTTTGGATAATTCGCCTGCCAGGGATTTCCCCATTCCGTTTCTGTTGGGGCTTCAAATATATTTCCGTAATTGATCCCATTGCCCAATTTTTCATTGAACAAAAAAGCCTTTTCTCTTGTTTGTCCTGTTACATAAAGACTACACGAAAACAGGAAAATGATCAGCAATTTTTTAATCATCATTCATTTCTTTTCAAAACAATTTCTATCCTGCAAATTTAAGGACTTATCCAAAAATAAAGTAGCCTGGATCGCTTTTTGTTTTTAGTTTTTATTCACAATAATTTTAGTGAAGCGGTTATACGGTTATACAGTGCCCTGCGGGCAAGGATAAAGGACAAAGGACAAAGGATAAAGGATAAGAAGTAAAAAGGTAAAAGTAAAAAGTAAAAAGTTTACTGATATGCGTTTATGAGAAGGAGAGAAAGAGAGATTGAGCGAAGGAGAGAAAAGAATTATGAGTG
>JBFYPZ010000388.1:0-2647 GCA_041303035.1 Flavobacteriaceae bacterium | reverse complement strand
ATAAATTTCATTCAACCGGTTGTAGTGAAGTATTTTATTGGTATTCTGAAACTGGGGGTTGACCAGGCTTTCATTATCAATCTTGTCAAGCAGATCGTTTACTGCAAGCGGATAAGCCTGTTTCAGTGTTTCTCTTGCACCCTCATTGTTGGGATTGCTTTTCAGTTTATCAACGGATGATATAACTGCATTGTAATAATTTCCCTGGTCCATCATCTTTTGGGGCGAGGTACAGGCAAAGGTTAAAAGCAGAAAAAAAGTAAGATAAAAAAACCGGTGTATACAGGCAGCTCTCATGTTTAGATGATTTAAGTGGTTTGATTATTTTTTAAGTTCAATTAAATGATTTTGAACCAAATATCATTTCATCCGATACAAAACAGAAAATAAAGCAATTTAGTATACGAGTTGCTCACAAATACCTGATGATCTGTTCAAAACCATTGCACTTAGCCTGTGCTTATTTCATGAAGGAGATTTTCTGTATTTTAATAATTCCTTCTTCCGTCAGATTTTATACACAACGGCATTGATATTCATCCCGGCTCCAACCGATGCGAATATGATAACATCACCAATGTTTATGCTTTGGTCTTTGATCTTTCCGTTCAACAAGAGGTCGTATAGTGTAGGCACGGTTGCTACGCTCGAGTTACCCAGGTAATGAATGCTCATTGGCATGATGCCGACAGGCGGTTTTTGATCGTATAATTTATAAAACCTTTGTATAATGGCCTCATCCATTTTTTCATTGGCCTGGTGTATGAGTATTTTTTTTACATCCTGAATCCCCATGCCACTTTTGTCCAGGCACTCTTTCATGGCGTTTGAAACATGGCTAAGGGCAAATTCGTAGATCTTTCTGCCATACATTTTAATATAGCGTACGGAAGGATCGTGTTTGGCATTGTTCGAACAGCCAAAAAACAGGTAATCCACCTCATCATAAGTAAAAGTAGCCGAATTCACAGCCAGAATACCCCCTTCCTGATCTGTCCCCTCAACCACGGTAGCTCCCGCCCCATCGGAATAGATCATACCGTCACGGTCGTGCGGATCAACCACCCTGGAAAGCGTTTCTCCGCCGATCACAAGGCATTTCTTTGCCATTCCGGATTTTATAAATGCCATTGCCTGTATCATGCCTTCCACCCAGCCCGGGCAGCCAAACAAGATGTCATAAGCCACGCATTTCGGATTTTTAATTCTCAGTTTGTGTTTAACCCGGGAGGCAAGACTGGGTAATATGTCTGATTGGATCTCTCCTATTCTAACATCGCCAAAATTGTGGGCAAAGATGATATAATCGAGCGTTTCAGGATCAATACCGGCATCTTTTATAGCCCGCTCTGCTGCAAAAAAGGCCAGATCCGAGGCCACAAGGTTATCATCGGCATACCTTCTCTCTTCAATTCCCGTAATATTTTTAAATTTTTCTATGACCTTCTCCCCGTCATACGGAAAGTTTGTCCCATCTTCATTTAAAAATTCGTGGTCAATAAAGTCGCTGTTCTTTACAATTTTATTGGGAATATAACTTCCCGAACCTGTAATCTTGATGTTCATCTTTGTCTTATAAATTTTTATGCATCTCTATCAATTAGAATTACCTTTAGAACTATCCTAATTCTCATATAAAAAATGGCATACAAAGGTACTATTTTCTCAACAATGTTTATAATTACGCAAAAGGTTTTCGATCATTAACAATTTTTAAGGTTTCCGGTAATCGATTCAGAAATTCAATAAATCCAAACCGGAAAATCAGCTATCTGCACAGTCCTGATTCATTTGTTTTGATTACTTGACTTAGAAATGAACAGACCGCGAGGGAGTCTGCAAAAAATCATATTCAGGATTAGGCAGGATGAAATTGCATTCAACATCATAAATAGCTGTATCTTTGCGCAATAAAGAAAATGACAAAAATTTTGGAAGTCATTTTATAAACCATTTTTATGTCATTTAACAACTTAGGATTAACCGAAGAACTGCTGAAGGCAGTCAGACAGCAGGGCTATGAGACGCCTTCACCCATACAAAAAAAGGTAATCCCCGTAATATTAGAAGGAAAAGATGTACTGGCCTCTGCGCAAACAGGTACAGGAAAAACGGCCGGCTTTACCCTGCCCATGCTACAGATTTTGTCACAGGGACAACAAATGAGGCAAAGACCCATTCGTGCGCTGGTATTAACTCCAACACGCGAGCTGGCAGCACAGGTATTTGATAATGTAAAATCATACGGCCGGTTTTTAGACCTTAAGTCGGCAGTTGTTTTTGGCGGGGTAAAACAAAATCCGCAGGCAGTAACCCTCAGACAGGGGGTCGATGTGCTGGTTGCCACCCCCGGAAGGCTTTTGGACCTGCACAATCAGAAAATATTATCACTTGCCAAAGTAGAAATCCTCGTTTTGGATGAAGCTGACCGCATGTTGGACATGGGATTTTTGAGAGACATCAAAAAGATCATCAGTTTTTTGCCTGCCAAACGTCAGAATCTTTTGTTCTCTGCCACCTTCTCAAAGGAGATCAGGCAACTGGCGGGCAGCATCTTAAACAATCCGATACCGATAGAAGCTACTCCGGAGAATTCAACTGTAGAAAAAATAAATCAAAAGGCGTATCGCGTAGAAAAAGATCAGAA
>JBFYPZ010000387.1:0-2647 GCA_041303035.1 Flavobacteriaceae bacterium | reverse complement strand
ATTTCGGGTTCCATGTAAATCCATACACCAGGCATTTTTCCATCTCACCAAAATTTTCATATATAATTATATCATATCTATTTAAATCAATTTGCTCGAGTCTGCCCGCGCCTGACGGCGTCTGCCCGCGCCACCGCAATATATCGATACAACGATGAAAAGATACAAAGATGAAAATATTTACATATAAATTTTTTTATATTGGACGTCGGGGACGTAGCAGAAAATCATAGCAATTCCGCCGATAAAAGTCCATCGTGTGACGGTTGTTTGGCATTATGACCTATATTAATATATAAGGAAAGAAGAATAGAAGATTATTCTCCTGTAAACCTTTTTAAAAATTAAGACGTCGGAGACGTTGGTAATATATATATTGACTACATTGATTTGTTCTCTTTATCCTTGTAACTTACTATATTGTTTTATTATTATAATAATATAGGATTTATTATTATAATAATAAAGGAAAAATAGGATAAAAAAAGAGGTATAGTATTTAGGAGGTAATCTTCCTCCAGAAAAAAACAGAAAACGAAGCCCTAATACGCCCCAAACCCCACCAAAATGCAGAATTCGCCCACCGATTTGCCTAGTTTTTTCATTAGTGTTGGTTTTATATCTAAAATTCTTGGTGGCGGTTTCTTTGGCACTCCGTTAACTATAAAAATCAAATGGTGTATTTTAATTTTAAAAAAGAGGGATAAGAACATGACGCGAAAACTTTTCAAGTGTAAACGTTGCGAGCATGAATGGTTTTCAAACATCGAACCCCATCCCATATTTTGCCCGAAATGCAGCTCTCCCTATTGGGGCAGAGAAAGACCCAAAACCGAACCAATCAAATGTCTTCGATGCGGACACAATTGGGAATCAAAACACAAACACCCAGTAATTTGCCCGAAATGCCACTCCAATCGGTGGTACACGGAAAACACGGAGGTAGATAGGTGGACGGAAAACACGGAGGTAGATACTGGTGCTCCACAAAATCAACAAGTATAAAACTACTCCGTATCGTGAGCCAATTTTTTTACCTTTCGAATTCGGTGGCGACGCAATAAAAAAATTCCAAAAACTATTACTCAACGGTGTCGCTATCGACGTGGCGAAGTCTTGTTTTTGCAAAGAAAACCAAACAGCGATTGAAAATTGGAGAGAAAGGGAACGCCAAAAAGGAAATACTTGTTCAACTAAAATCGATTTGTCGGGTTGGGAAATGAGTGTAATCAGAAAAGGAAAAATTGACAAAGCCCTGCTAAAAGGAAGGGAAGAACACGACATCTTTAAGTGGTATTTACGATACAAAAAGACTATCGATAAAAAGATGCCTAAGTTGCGCGGAGAAATTTCAAGACTAACCAGTGAAGCCAAGTTCTCGAAGTATTGTGTGGACAGGTTGGAGGACGTACCAGAAATTAAATTGGATGGAACTAATGTTCTTTATATGATATATTTCTTGAAAACAAAAGAAGCCGTAGTGTATGCGGATAAACCAGAATGGCGCGAAGAAGCCCAAAAAATATGCAAAAACAAAGGATACAAAATTATTGAAAAAACCGATATTGTAGGTGAGGATGATGAGTTTTAGTTTTTCGTCGGAAAAAGAAATTCGGAGCACTTTGGGAACGGCGTTGAGGTCGATTTCGGTGAAGATTTCTGAAAAACGCCCGAGGGAGGCTTGCCAAGTGGAAGTTTTGTTGGGGATGTATGATTTGGCAGGCAAACTAACCTGCCAAACTTCCAGAATTGAAGCATACGAATTCTTTAGGGGAAAAATGAATCGGATTGCTCGGAATCTTGAGTTGGGAGGTGCGCTGGATGATTTCGGAAGTGGCGAGACGCAGGCGTAAATTAAACGCAAAAACAGCAAAAAAGAAACCCGCGCCAATCCGTGCGAGCACGCCGATACCGACAGTGGCGCAAATGGAAAGAAAAAAAAGAGTTTTATCGGACTTAGAGCGCGAGTTAGGGTTTTATCCAAGTGATTTGAAGCCATTGACGTTTTTTGCTTTGAAAGATTTTTTGGAGAATTTGAAAAAATCAAAATCGAACAAAAGAGTTATGATGAGGGTGTTGCAGTGATTTTGTCGCGTGCGCCGTTGCGGATAACTTTCGGTGGCGGTGGAACGGATTTGCCGTTCTATTATGAAAAAAGCAATTGTGGCGGGTTCTGGATTTCTGCGGCAATCAATCGCCACATTTATTGCATATTGCACGACAGAAGCATTGAACAATCCGTGAAATTGAAGTATTCTGAAATTGAAGTTGTCAGCGATATTTCTAAAATCAAGCACAACATTTTCCGCGAGGTTTTGCAGGAATATAATTTGACGCGGGCTTTGGAAATCACAACCGTTGCAGATGTCGGCGCAGGCACGGGGTTGGGAAGCAGTGGAACTTTCACTGTGGCATTATTGAACGCTGTTCACAATCACAAAAATTTGAATGTAAGCAAAGTGGATTTGGCGGATGAAGCGTGCAAATTTGAAAGTATGCACAGCATTGCAGGCAAGCAGGACCCATACATTGCAACTTATGGCGGCATTCGCGCTTTTTGGGTGACAAAACGCGGAAAAGTCACATTGGAATCATTGAAGTTTTCCCCGCCAGAAATTCGGGCTTTGCAGGACAACATTTTATTGTT
>JBFYPZ010000386.1:0-2668 GCA_041303035.1 Flavobacteriaceae bacterium | reverse complement strand
AGAAGATCGTTGAAAATGATCACAGGATATTGAAATCCAGGGCATTGGGTGTAACTACACTGATACTTATGGACCCTTTTAATGAGATCCTGGATGGACTGGGTTATAAAACCAAAAACAAAATGCAGACCTATTCTTCCTTCGCTCCGATTCAGTACGATTACATTTCCAAAAAACCGGTCTGGGGCCTTACCGTGGCAGTAAATTTTTAAAAACGGAACAGGAAAGATCACGATCCTTCCTGTTGTTTTTTTTATTTGCTCAGATACATTTTCCTTCTGAGATAAAGCTCATAGAACTGGTCATCTTTCAGGTTATCTATGAATAAAATGCTTTCACCGGTTGACTTCATCTCCGGACCCAAATTCTTGTTCACATTCGGAAATTTATTGAACGAGAAAACAGGTTGTTTGATCGCAAAGCCTTTTAATTGCGGATTGAATTTGAAATCGGTAACCTTATTGATCCCCAGCATTACCTTGGTAGCATAATTCACATAGGGCTCGTTATAGGCCTTGGATATGAAAGGAACTGTTCGGGAAGCCCTCGGATTGGCTTCAATAATATAAACGGTATCATCCTTTATGGCAAACTGAATATTGATCAGTCCGACGGTTTTCAAAGCTACGGCGATCTTATGGGTGTGGTCGATGATCTGATCCATTACAAAATTACCCAGATTAAAAGGAGGCAGGGTGGCGTTTGAATCACCCGAATGCACACCGCAGGGCTCGATATGCTCCATGATGCCTATAATATAAACATTCTCTCCGTCGCAGATCGCGTCTGCTTCGGCTTCAACCGCTCCGTCCAGGTAATGGTCTAAGAGTAGTACATTATTCGGAATCTTTCTCAGGATGTCGATCACATGTTCTTCCAGTTCCTCTTTGTTGATCACGATTTTCATTCCCTGACCGCCCAATACATAGCTGGGCCGCACCAGGATCGGGAAATCCAGTTCTCTGGCAACAGCCAGTGCTTCATCAGCAGATCGGGCTGTACCAAATTGGGGAAAGGGAATGCCCAAAGATTTTAAGAGGTTGGAAAACCTTCCTCTGTCTTCCGCCAGATCCAGGGAATCAAAACTGGTTCCTATGATCTTAATGCCGTATTTATGCAACTTCTCAGCCAGTTTTAGGGCTGTTTGTCCACCCAGTTGCACAATTACCCCTTCGGGTTTCTCATGTCTGATGATATCGTAAATATGTTCCCAGAATACGGGTTCAAAATAGAGTTTGTCCGAAATATCAAAATCTGTCGATACGGTTTCCGGATTGCAGTTGATCATGATGGTTTCATAACCGCATTCGCGTGCGGCCAAAACCCCGTGTACACAGGAATAGTCGAATTCTATACCCTGTCCGATCCTGTTTGGGCCTGAGCCCAGAACAACGATCTTTTTTTTGTTTGTAGCTGTACTTTCATTTTCAGAAAATGCCTTGCCATCAATAACCTGATGGTTCTCAAAGGTCGAGTAGTAATAGGGAGTATGGGCAGCAAATTCAGCGGCACAGGTATCCACCAGTTTAAAAACCCGGTTCACGCCTTCCAGTTCTCTTTTGTTGTACACCTCACTTTCATAGCAGTTCAGCATATGCGCGATCTGCCTGTCGGCGAATCCTTTTTGTTTGGCCTCGAGCAGCAGTTCTCGGGGCAGGGATTCCAGATTCTTGTACGAAGTTATCTCTTTTTCAAGATTGTACAGTTCTTCATATTGTTTTAAGAACCACATATCTATTTTGGTGATATCGTGTATTCTGCTGAGAGGGATACCCATCTGTATCGCATCATAGATCACAAAAACCCTGTCCCAGCTGGGGAACTGCAATTTTTGAATGATCATGTCGTAGTTTTTAATCCCTTTTCCATCTGCGCCCAGACCATTTCTGCTGATCTCGAGTGACTGGGTTGCCTTGTGCAGCGCCTCCTGGAAGCACCTGCCTATACCCATTACTTCACCTACAGATTTCATCATGAGTCCGATTGTACGGTCGGAGCCCTCAAATTTGTCAAAATTCCAGCGGGGAATTTTTACAATGACATAATCCAGGGTTGGTTCAAAAAGGGCAGAAGTATTTTTGGTGATCTGGTTTTGCAATTCATCGAGGTGGTATCCGATGGCCAGCTTGGCAGCGATCTTTGCGATGGGGTAACCGGTTGCTTTAGAGGCCAGTGCCGAGGATCTCGACACCCTGGGGTTGATCTCTATGGCAATGATATCTTCTTTTTCATCGGGACTCACAGCAAATTGCACGTTGCATCCGCCGGCAAAATCTCCGATAGCGCGCATCATTTTGATGCCCAGATCCCGCATGCGCTGGAAAGTAGTATCGCTTAGTGTCATTGCAGGGGCCACGGTAATGGAATCACCGGTATGAATACCCATGGGATCCATGTTCTCAATGGTACAGATAATGACCACGTTGTCATTTTTATCCCTTAAAAGTTCCAGCTCGTATTCTTTCCAGCCCAGTAAGGCCTTATCGATCAGAACTTCATGTATGGGTGAAGCTTCAATCCCTCTTTGCAGCAAGGTATCAAAATCTTCTTTTTTATATACGATAGAAGCACCGGAGCCACCCAGGGTAAAGGAAGGACGGATTACCAGCGGAAAGCCGAATTCCTGTGCGATTTCTTTTCCTTCCAGATAAGATCTGGCAATTCTGGA
>JBFYPZ010000385.1:0-2674 GCA_041303035.1 Flavobacteriaceae bacterium | reverse complement strand
CCCAAAGTTGACGAGGATTGCGTGCATCAGGGTACCAGCATGAAAGACCGATAACAGCAAGAGGAACGGATGGGGTTTTTGTTCTCATAAAAATTCCAACAACATTTATGGGATTTGTACAATCATTGAGAAAAAAAAGCCTTACAGAGAGTGTTTCTGCTTTTATTCTTTTAAATAACTGTTGTCAAATACACTTTAATAAGTTTTAATTATTATTGGTAGATATTTTATTTTTCAATTGAATTTTTTGTTTGTTAATAACACCCGTGCCCTGCCGGGCACAACAAAACATGAAAGAATGAATCAGGAAATCGTTCTTTCATATAAAATGTTTATATTTTGGAATAACTGATGAAAAATGAAAAAGCACATGAAATAAAAAATATAATTTGATATGATTATTATTTTTGTACTTTTTCCTGACTCTAACCATAAACTGACAATCAGATGGTTCATAATCGGCCATGCTTTTTATTTCAGATCGAAATTCAAATATGAGTATGATTCCAGGTTACCAAATTGAAACCCAGATTTATGAAAGTGCTAATACAATTATTTTTCGCGGTAAGCGAATCCAGGACATGTGTCCGGTGATCATAAAAGTATTAAAAAATGAATATCCGACTTCCAATGAAATCTTACGATTTGAAAATGAATTTAAAATCTTGCGTTCAATTGACACTGAAGGTGTCATCAAGGTTATCAACTTTGAAGAATTTAATCAGAGACGAGCAATCATTTTTGAGGATTTTAAAGGAAAATCGATTAAAAATTTTATATCCGACAACGGTTTTTCCATCGGAGAATTTCTTCATTTAGCTATTCAAATTGCTGGAGTCCTCGGTCAAATTCACAATACAAATATTATCCATAAAGATATCAGCCCATCGAATATTCTTTTTGATCCCAAAACCGGTAAAATAAAGATAATCGATTTCGGCAGCTCAACCTCCCTTTCACATGAAATCCCCTCCATGCTGGCGCCGAATTTTTTAGAAGGGACTTTGAGCTATATTTCTCCGGAACAGACCGGCAGAATGAACCGGCTAATCGATTATAGAACAGATTTTTACTCTTTAGGGGCAACCCTTTACCATCTTATTTCAGGGGTTCCTCCTTTCCAGTCCGAAGATCCATTGGAGCTTATTCATGCTCATATCGCCAAAAATCCGACTCCACTGCATACTATTGACAAAAGTATTCCCCCTTCCATTTCAGACATCATAATGAAACTTCTGTCCAAGAATGCCGAAGACAGATATCAAACTTGTCGCGGGTTGATAGCGGATTTTGAAAACTGTCTTCAACAATGGAAAATGTTTGGAAAAATCGAACCGTTCATTCCGGCCCAAAAAGATTTTTCCGGCATCCTGCAGCCATTCCAAAAGCTCTATGGACTGGAAGATGAAATCGATTTTTTGATCAGGGAATTTGAAGAAGTCTATGAAGGCAAAAACAAATTAATCTTTATTGCAGGATATTCAGGTATTGGAAAGACATCCCTGGTACGTGAAATTCACCGCCCGATTGCACTTCGCAGAGGTTTTTTCATTTCAGGTAAATTTGATCAGTTTCAAAAGGATATGCCTTATTACGCTCTGGCAGAGGCTTTGAGGGAACTTGTCCAATATTTTCTCATGGGATCCGATGAGCAGGTTCAATCCTGGAAAATTAAACTGCTCAACGCTCTTGGACCCAATGCGCAAATTGTGATCGATTTAATCCCGGAACTGGAATTCATTGTTGGACCACAGCCCCCCATACCCATATTTGGTCCTGCAGAGACTCAGAATCGTTTCAACCTGGTTTTTCAAAATTTTATCAAAGTCTTTTGTGAACCTGAGCATCCTTTGGTCATTTTCCTGGATGACCTGCAATGGGCCGACCCAGCATCTTTGAATTTAATACAACTTCTGTTCACTGACCAAAAAATAAAACATCTTCTTATCATCGGAGCTTACAGGGACAACGAAGTCCAACAGGGCAATCCGCTATATAACCTTTTGCAGACTCTAAAAAAAGACGGCATTGAATTTGGCCATCGAAATCTTCGCCCCCTGGAACCTAAACATATTCATCAATGGATTTCCGATACCCTTCGTGCACCCCAAGAACAAATTCAAGACCTGGCCCGGCTGGTTCTGGAAAAAACCGGTGGGAACCCTTTCTTTACGGCCATGTTTATTAATTCTTTGTATACTGAAAAGCATTTGACCTTCAATTTTGAAAATCAAACATGGCAATGGAACTTACCTTATATCCAGCAAATAAATATCACTGATAATGTTGCTGACTTGCTTACAAATAAAATCAGAAGATTTTCAGATGAAACCCTGCAACTATTGCAAATTTCCTCCTGCGCGGGAAGTCAGTTTTTAGTAAAGACCATAGCAGCCATATCCAACAAATCCACCGGACATTGTGTAAAACTATTCCAGGAACCTATCATAGAAGGAATTTTGACGCCTGTTAGTAAAGGCTATTTTCCGATGAAACAGGAGGGTAAACAAAGTTCAGAGCATACTTCTAACTATTTTCGCTTTTCCCATGATAAGATTCGTGATTTCATTTACTCAATGATCGAACCTGAAATTTGTAAGGCTATTCATTTCATGGTGGGAGAATATCTTTTAAAAAACACCCCTGTAAAGAAGCAGCAACTTATAATTTTTGA
>JBFYPZ010000384.1:0-2676 GCA_041303035.1 Flavobacteriaceae bacterium | reverse complement strand
TACTTTTAACTTTTGCCTTTTTACTTTGTTCTTTATCACAGAATTTTACTGCATTCCTCAGGCCCCTTCCTCCAGGTCCAAAGCCTCTTCTATCATTTCTATGCTTTCCGAAACAGGCAAACCTTCTACATTTTTGAGTCTTGAGAGCATCATCCGGGTGCGGGTACCCACCAGAACATCAATTTCTTTGTTGGCTTCATTGATCTTTTTCTGCGCCTTTTCGAGAACTTCACCGAATTTTCCAAACTCTGTTTTCACGGCCCCGAGTATTTGCCAAACCTCACTGCTGCGCTTCTGAATGGCCAGGGTTTTAAATCCCATCTGAAGGCTGTTCAGCATGGCTGCCAGGGTAGTCGGGCCCGTAACGATGATCTTGTATTCCCTTTGCAAAAAAGCAACGAGTTCGGGTTGCCGCACGATCTCGGCAAACAATCCTTCAATAGGCAGAAACATGATACCGAAATCGGTGGTATAGGGCGGGTCAATATATTTATCCCGTATGTCTCTGGCAAATTTTTTAATAGACTGAGACAAGGCCTTGTTCGCAGACTCGATCCCCGCCGCATCGCCTAAATCATAGGCCGTTTGCAGACGCACATAATCTTCCTGCGGAAACTTGGCATCAATAGGCATATAGACTTCTTTGCCCTGATCATCCTTACCCGGCAGACGGATGGCAAATTCCACATGGTCATTTGAGTTTTGTTTGGTCTTTACATTGGCACAATACTGTTCAGGCGCCATGATCTGTTCCAGGATATTTCCCAGCTGGATTTCGCCCAGTACACCCCTGGTTTTTACATTGCTCAGTACTTTTTTAAGATCTCCTACCCCATTGGCCAGATTTTGCATTTCTCCCAGACCCTTCTGCACAGCTTCCAGCCGCTCGCTCACTATCTGAAACGACTGACCCAGTCTTTCCTCTAAGGTCTTGTGCAATTTTTCATCAACCGTTTCCCTCATTTTTTCCAGTTTGGCTTCGGTAGATCTCACGAGCTCATCCTGTTTTAAGGCCATGGCATCAAACTTTTGTTTTTGCATTTCGTTAAAATCCCTTACGTTTTGCGTAAAGGTATCTCTGAAGCTGTTCAGGGAATTTGTAAGCTCAAGGCGGTTTTCTTTCGCATGGCTATTCATACCCTCACTGATCAGCAAAAGTTTATTTTCCAGTTTTTGTGTCAGCCTGTCGAGGCCGTTGGTCAGTTCTTCCCGGTTTTGTTTCAGGGATACCGACAACTCACTCCTGTTTTCCTTTAATTCCCCCTGGATCAGGGTACGGATGGGCTCAATGACCTGTGCGATTTTATTTTTATTCGATACAAAAACCAGATAAACCAGGACCAGCAGGTTTAGAACGGTGAGGATAAGCAGGTAAACAATTTCCATATTTGGTGATTTAATGCTTCAAAATTAGTGATTAATTACGCCAAACCATGTCGCCTTGTTCCTCTAATCATGTTTTTCAAATCCACATCAGCGCTCATGGAACGCCGAAAGTGAAAACCCAAAGGGCTTTTGACAAGACAAAAATGTAATAGAACTTTAAAATTGAAATTGCCGTAAATGATTCCCAAAAATATCTTTTTCCGGCAGGTATGTGCACGAATGGTGAAGTACAATACATCAAAAAAAATCGCAAGCTTAATCCAACAAAATAGACCCGGACCGGTAATAGATGATTCATGCTAAAAAACACCTTAATTCTGACTTAAGTGCACTGAGAGTGCACTGAAAGTGCACCATAAGTGCACAAAAAGGGCAATATTGGTGCAATTGTCATGCTATTTAAGTTATCTTTTATTGCTGTTTTTATACCGTTAATGATAAATATCCTATACAAATAATCGGGATAAACCCGGGATAAGGATTCCATTACCTATTTTAATTTATTACCAGATATAAATACAAAATCGGGTAAAAGTGCTTACCGCAGATCTTGGCTGGGTGCTGCACTTCCGGAAACTTCGGGTTTTTTGACAGGTACCGGAATTCTGTTCTGCCAGCGCATCAACGATTTGTATTATGCGATTACCAACAACAGCACTTTTCAGATTGCAAAAGCAGGCAGATTGTTGTAGTGCTTTTTTAATAAAGAAAAGTCCGGCTAATCGCCGGGCTTATTTTATGCCCGGAATCTGCCACTTTCCGGTATAACTGTCTGTTGTTTCCATCCGGTTTTCTACCCTTTTCCATCCACTTTACTTCCTGTTTTCTTCCATCAACTTTCGACCAAACCTGAAGGGGGGGTGCTATGAAATTCATAGACATTCATAGACGTATGGTGGACGTTGATACGACGCATCTATTAAGCATCTATAACGGAGCTATTAGGGAGCTATACCGGATGACCCGTCCTGACCCGTCCTAAAATAACTTTACAGGTTAACAAATAAATCCTGATATAACTATACAGCTCTTTTTCCTAATCCTAAAAGGCTGTAGAGGGCGAATTGGAATTGAAGAGTTTTATTTCTCCTTAGCTATTCTGAATCCAAATCCGTCATTTCGTGTTTCAGGCGGGGACTGGTATCTTACTTCAGGCATGTGGATACCAAATTCCAAAGGTTTTCCATCTTTATCCTGTGTGTTGTAAAACCAGCTGACTCCTTTTGAAATCTTGTGTTCACCATCCGGTGGTCCTTGCGGATTATGCTTACTTACTAAACTGTCCTTTTC
>JBFYPZ010000383.1:0-2678 GCA_041303035.1 Flavobacteriaceae bacterium | reverse complement strand
GCTTTTTCCACATCGAAATCATCCAGGGCAACTATGGAATCTATTTTATGGTGCCGCATCAAGCCGGCAACCCCGTTTAACAGATCCTCTAAATTCCAGTCCGTGTCCTGTCCCGGCATATAAAATATCTCATCGATATATTCCCGTGCCCAGGCTTTTTCTTTCAGTTTTTCGGAGGTGATCAGAAAAACACGGTTTCCCAGTTTTTTTAAATTGATCAAAAAGTCATTTCCTTTAAAATAGTTGGAAATACAGAGGTAGGTTTTTTGATTTTCCATAATTTATAAATTTTCGATGAAGTTGGTGAGCAGGTGCACTCCGAAGGCAGTTGCATGCTTTGTTTTTGCAAACTCGTCATCAACAAACGACACTCCGGCCATATCGAGATGTGCCCAGGAGGGATGATTTTCTGTGAAGTACTCGAGGAATTTAGCGGCAGAAATGGCTCCGGCGACCAGTTTACCTGAATAGTTTTTTACGTCAGCCAGTTCACTTTCAATATCGGTTTTGTAGGCATCCCATAAAGGCAAAGGCCATAACCGTTCTCCTATATCGAAGCCGGCTTTCTGAATTTTTTTGGATAGTTGTTCATTGTTGGTAAACAAAGCGCCGCATTCATAGCCAAAGGTTGAAACCGCACTTCCGGTTAAGGTGGCAACATCAATAACGGTCTGTGGCTTGTAATTTTTTATCAGATAAGCCAGGCCGTCTGCAAGTATCAGCCTTCCTTCGGCATCGGTATCCGTGACCTCAATACTTTTGCCGCTGTAGCTTTGGATCACATCGCTCGGCACGAATGATTTGCCGTCTATCACATTTTCACAGGCAGGAACGACAGCAGTTACTCTGCAGGGTAAACTCTGGTCGGCGATCAGTTGCATGGCGCCAAGCACAGCAGCACCGCCCGCCATATCACATTTCATATGGATCATACCGGCCACTTTTATGTTGAGGCCACCGGTGTCAAAAGTTACCGCTTTGCCAACAAGGCCAATATGGTCTTTAGCACCAGGGGGATTGTAATCCATAATAATAAACCGGGGTTTGTTCTCACTTCCCTGACTCACAGACAAAAAGGCGTGAAGGCCTGCGTCCTCAGATTCTTTAAGTCCGAGTACGTCCACGGTAAAACCGAATTTTTTCCCGGCTTTTTTAGCCCAGTCCGATAAATATTCTGGTGTAATTCTGTTGCGGGGCAGATCTACCAGATGAAATACCTCCAGTTGTGCGGCCGCGATCCTGATCCCTTTTTCAACAATGGGTTGTACAGTCCTTTCCGAAAAAACAGTAAGTGAAAAATCATGCTTTGAGAGCGGATGTATTTTCTTATCATTTTTGTAATGCCCGAGGACATAGGATCCCAAAACCAGGCCGGAAATGGCGGCCTCGATTCTTTCATCGGAAAAGTTATCAGAGAACACAATGTTTGCCTGGTCAGAAAAAAAGGCATCCTGTTTCGCAGAGACCCTTCTGAATGCGGTTTTTATCGTTTTGTAATCCGGGTCTTTTCCCAGACCGACAAACAGTAAAAATGCCTTGTCTTTTTCCAGGAGATAACTCGTGTCTTTCTTTCCGGAAAAAAGTTTAGCCGACAAAGGGATGCCACTGTACTTAATTTCTTTATCCGATTCAAAATAAGGAATGATGGTCAATCCTGCTGTCGGTTCTCCTTTTATTTGGTAGTATAGCTTCATCAAATGTTTATCTGTTCCTTCCTCGCGGAATATGGTTTCAATTTAGTCATTTTTTGTACTAAAAAACAACCATTCTATAGCTTTTGGAAATTCATCACTCCAGTAGGTCTCACTGTGTTTTCCCTGCATGTTGATACTCAGTCTGACTTTCATTTTATCTGAAATGCCCGTTTTGTTCGACAGCCTCTTTTTAAAGGTTTTTACATGGTCAATCAGGGTAGCGCTTTCTTCGCCGCCAGCATATAAATAAATGCGTGTATCCTGGGGTTCTTCCATATCTAAAAATGACAATTTGATCTTTGGAACTACCCAGAGTGAAGGGGAAAAGATCATCAGTTTTCCAAAAACTTCGGGATACATGATCCCGGAAAATATGCTGACAAGTCCGCCCATAGAACTTCCTCCAATCCCGGTATACTCCCTTTCCGGTCTGGTTCTGAAATTTGAATCGACAAAGGGTTTTAAAGTATCCGCAATGAAACGGATATATCTTTTCCCTTGTCCGTTACCGAGGACCGTATTGCCTACATTGTATTCGGTGATTCGCTCTTTTTCGGCGTGCTCAACGGCAATGATGATGATCTTGCCGATATTGTATTCTGCCATCACCGCAAGTTTTTTATCGATCTCCCAGTTGCCGTATTTTGCCTTTTCATTGAACAGGTTCTGGGCGTCCTGAAGGTACAGTACAGGGTAGCGCTCAGTGGCAGTATCGTAATCATGGGGTAGCAGGGCCCAAACTTTTCTGGTCTTGTTCAATTGAGGTATTTCGAATTCTTCTGAGATCAGGTGTATGATGGGCAGAAAATTTTTCTTGAAGGGCAGCCAGTTGTGCCGCCATTTTTCTACGTGCTCTCTGCGCAAACCTCTGGTCTGTTTACAGGAGCGGTTTTCGGTCCGGTTTCCGTATTTGTCTATTTCCACTTCACTCCAGTCGCCACGCGTAAATTTGTACAACAACTCTTCGGGATAAACAAAATCTTC
>JBFYPZ010000382.1:0-2679 GCA_041303035.1 Flavobacteriaceae bacterium | reverse complement strand
GGGGCTTATTGATGCAATTTTTCACTCAATTGATCGAATCATTGCAATCTATGCTCATGAAAATGTCTGAATGGACAATAATTTCATAAACCCCCTCCGATAACGCCATTTGGCTGTCAATATTTTTTCACTTCCTGGTAAATTTTTTGATATTGTTTCACAACGAAGGATTGAATCCTTGTTACCTTTGAAATATATTTAATAGGTTTATCATCATCTAAAAGCATTTCTACACGCCGGAATTCTTTTATATATCGATCAATTGCATTTTGAGTGTGAAAAGTTTCTGCTCTTACTTTATCCATATCCTTTTTTTCTATCAATACTTTTCTTATTATCATTGCTTTATGTGAAATACCACTACCCATATCTTGGAGAGTAGCCGGTGTTGGTAGAACCTCACCGTTTTGTTCTTCTATTTTTTTTCTCATAACAGAAATATCCATAGAGGTTCTTTTAAATATTAAAGCCATATCTCTCATCGAAAGCAAAGCACCCTGATCATACGCCTCTTTACATAAACGACTTATTGTGTTTGGCAATAACCGATTTGGCTTTCCGCATGACAACCCGTATACAAGATCCTGTATTTCTTCTTTATCAACAAGTGTAAGAATTGTTGAAATATATTTTACTTTTTTTGAGTCAGCCCGGGTATTCTTATCAACTGCAAGCCACACCATTTGGCCAGGTTTAACTCGATCTTTCGTATGCATGTGTTTTTCAAATAATTCAATCACTTTTTTGCCAAGCACCATTCTCAACTCTGGTCCCAAATGCGGTATGTTCTCCTTGAAAAATCCATCAAGTACTGCATGAAAAAATCTTTCAGTAGCACTCCGGAAATGTTTTTCAGCATATGATTCTGGCATCATTATACATTCCTCTCCTTTTTTTTTGTTGCATGTGTCGCTCCAATAAGCTCTAAAACCTCTTTTTTCCTATGCGGCAATGCGTTTTCTGAATACGCTTGCCATAAATCTCGATATGATTCTGCAAGGGCTATTGATATTTTTAATAAATATGCAATCTGCTCAATGGGTTTATTTTCATGAGAAAGAAATATCACTCGTTTGAATTTATTTATATAGTTTTCAATGGCTGAAAATGAATGATTATATTTTCTTTTTAAATCACTGAGTTCATCACCTTTCAGCCAATTCTTAATTATAAGTGTTTTATGACTAATAGTCCTACCCATATCTTTAATCGTTGAACGCAAAGGCGGATTCTCTCCTCGCTCTCGTATTTTTTTTAGATCACGCACGATCGTTCTTTCTCCAGTATTTAAAATCCGGTATGCTAGATCTTCAACGGTTAATAATCCCCCTTGGTTGTATGCTTCAGTGCAGAGTCGTATAATGCGCTCACGACGTACCTCTTCAACTCCAGATATTTTTCGAATCTCTATGTCAGATTCTCCAGCATCAAGTGTTAAAATAACGGTTATCTGTTTTGCTGCGACAAGGGGAGTTGATGATCCCTCACTCAGGGAAATACAACTAAACCTAATTTTACCATGAGATATATTGTCCGGGGAATTTATTAGAGGAAAAAAAATCTCATGAACTACCTCCAAAATTGCCTCAGAAACAAAAGGGGCACAGTTCATTCCCGTTTCTATTCTATTAAGAAACTGTTGGTCAAGATTCTTAACTGATAAACGATCATATTTCATATCTCTATGTGCTTTCATAATGCTCTTCCTTTGGTAACATTAAATATATTCAAGTATTGTTTATTTTGTTAATTTTTCAACTATGATTAATGTCATTTGGCATAATTATAGGGGGTGGCGTAAGAAAAATATTAACATGAATTTTATTTAAAACGCCGGGGGCAAAGGACAGAATGTAATGAGGTACGATGGAAAATAATTACCCCCACTTTGCGACCTCTTACAATAATAAACCTGTTTCAGGTGAATATTATTAAATAATTTAAGTCAGGCATTTTTTCGGGTTGCGGGATAGGGTATATATCTGTCGAGTAATTACAATTATGAATACATTAAAAGGCGAAATCGCCGCGCTCTGTGTGGCCCTGTTATGGACACTTACTGCTTTATTTTCCGAGCAGGCTTCCAAGCGCATCGGCTCGCTTTCAGTAAATATCGTAAGGCTTTCAATCGCCTTTATTTTATTTACCGCATATTCGCTCATCTTCTATGGAAAAATTTTTCCTCAGATCAGCAACACAAGCCTCATCTGGCTTTCATTGTCAGGATTCATCGGTTTTTTCATCGGGGACTTATTTCTGTTCCAGGCCTTTGTACTCATTGGTTCCAGAATTTCCATGCTTATCATGTCAATTGCCCCTGTGTGCGCGGCACTGCTCGGGTTTTTATTTCTGAATGAGGCAGTGTCCCTGTCAATAGGCTTTGCAATTTTTCTGACACTGTCAGGTATCGCGATCGTCATACTAACACACAACGATGATGGGAAAATTCAGGTCGCCTATCCGATCCGCGGTATCTTCTACGCTTTCATCGGCGCGCTCGGCCAGGCGGGAGGCATTGTCACATCGAAAATAGGGATTGCGGGAGGAGACCCCTTACTCGCTACCGATATCCGGGTGATTGCAGGGTTATTGTGCTTTTTGTTATTTTCTTTATTTATGGGAAGACTGAAAAAGGTTGTGCAATCATTAGGGAATCTGAAGGCAATGGCATATACAGCC
>JBFYPZ010000381.1:0-2682 GCA_041303035.1 Flavobacteriaceae bacterium | reverse complement strand
CAAGGTCAACATCTACTAGTTTGCATCCGTGCTTTTCTACCGTGTTAACGATAATTGTTAATAGTTGGGAATTTTTCGTATCCGTCATTTCCGTAATCTCCTTTATTCAAATCAAGTTATTATAACCTTAAAAAAGCATTAATTTTATTATATAATTTACGTAAGAAAAAATAGAATGCAAGTATTATGGTTTCATCGACAAATGATGGGAAAAATCTATCGAAAGGAATAAGTCACGCACTAAAGGTCGGAAATGTCACCCGCTTCCAGTTGCCTATATATTGAAAAAATATGTTGTTAGATGAAAAAAAATAATCCCGGGAAGGTCGATTTTCTAATTCGGCAATTGCAGCGGGTCGGTTTGGCGGTAAACACAAATCTGCTTGCGCTCAGGCCCGACAAAAACGATATCCATATGCATAGGTTGAAAATCCATTCGCATGTCTCTTTTGGGCAAGGTGGCGTCTAGCCCGCTGATATCCGAAGAAAACACATATGTTCCATTGTCCGTGCCGACGATGCCTTGCAGCCACTTATTTCTGTCTTGAAGCATAAACATGGTTTGATCGGGTAAAACACCGATTACGCAATTGGGGCCATCAATGATCAGATCCCGGCAGCTTTGTTTGATATGCTTGAGGAGTTGATAATGTGGATGCTTTTCCATCAAACAACTTTCCAGAGGTGTAAGAATGTGTTTGTAAGCATCGAGCGAAAGCCCCAATTTGTTGATCGTATAATGGAGTGTATCTGTGAATACGTCACCGACAGATCGAAAACCATTGTATCCCACGAAACCCCTGCTTTTTAAAAACTCGCGATTTGTTCCAGCAGCCATGTTTTCCCCATTTACGATGGTCGCAAATCCCTGGAGAAAAGAAGGAGAACAGGATTGAAGGTTTTTTCCGAATCTTACGCTTTGCTCGCCCTGAACCATTATGATCTTTGCCATCATCTCTTTTCGGTTTAAATTCAGGAAGTCGGCAATATCCAAAGGGTTTCCCATTTCCTTGATGATAATTGTGTCTGGCCAAAATGAAAAGGGAATCATGTCTCCTGAATATTTCCCGAGTTTAATAAGTTCCATGCGGATGATGGTCAATTTTTCCAGGCGCTCGGAGTCGGTAAAACTTTCCCATTCGGAGGGGTAATCATAGGCGCTGACAAGGTAAATATAGCGTTTTGGAACTCCGGCAGGACGTTTTTTAATTGGTTTGATGCTCAGCTTGTATTTGGTGGTAAAACCATTGTCCAGCATGAACTGACCAAGTTTCTTAATACCGGTTTTACTGAAAATACCGGAAAGAATAGGGGCGGAACCAATTTTTTCAAAAGGTCCTCCCAAGCCCCTTAAAAGAAGTCCGCAACCCGACTCTTCGATACCATCCTGCATTACATCAAGCGCATACAAAGCTTGGTCCGGAACCATATAATTTTTGCTGCTTATCGCCAGTAACCGACACACAATAACCCTCCACTATGACATTAATTGAAGGTAAGGCGGGAAAATGCCAAAAGATTAATTTATAATTAAAATCCCACTAAAATATAAGTTGTGCTAAATGTCAAATTAAAAATCAGAATATTGCAATATCGGGCGCTCAGAAAGTTATGATGGATCGGATTGGAAAAAAATGAGGTGCAAACGAGGGTAATATATAAGGCAGGGTGGTTCTATCGTGACAATAGATGATAAAATTGTCCGAATATGTTCCACAGAAAAATTTTAAACCGGCTTATGTAAAAGGCATAAGGACGGATTATTTTTCAGAACAAATGATTGAACCAAACGGATTTTAGTTAATGGCTACAGCATTCACATGATACGCCGCCACAAGAACTTAATTCTGCCATGGCCTTAATCACTTCACGATTATCGGCTTTTTCCACCTTGATCACCTGAAATGTAAAAAAAATGGACTCCGTTGATTCCGGAAAATCACCATAAGGCAGAGTAATGTGTTGGAATGTTTGGCAGACTTCATTTGGGCGAAGCTTCAACGAAAAGCAGCCGTTTTCGACCTGTTCAGAAAGCAAAAATTCAAAAGGCGTCAACCCCTCTATGCCCAGACCGAAAATAAAATCGAAAGTCGACCTTTTCGGATTTAGATCATCGGCATCTGGTTGAGTGCGAGCGTTGACCGAAAGGGTTACTTTATTTAAGGCTTGAATTGTTGACTTTTGGTCAATGGTTTGTGACATGCCTGTTTCTCCTTGTTAATTGTTATAAATATTCTGAAGCGTTGAAAATATTCATTCGAAATTTAATTTTTGATAATATATTCATAATGGCTGTTTTGACAAGATATTAAAATACGTTAAAGAGCAGTGTTTAATTTATGTTAAAAAAAAGTGAATTTTATGTTGACAAAAGATTTCCATTCAATTAAAAGTTCCCATTCGATTCGGACACAAATTGTTTGGATCCGTCGAGAAAAGGTTAAAGTGGATTTAAATTTGATCTTTAAAAAAAAATTAAAAAAAGAATTGACAAAACAAAAAAAGATCTGTAAAAAGATTTTTTTGTTTTTGAGAAAAAGTTAAAATTTGTTTTTAATAAATTCCGGTTAAAAAAAACCGGATATTTTTTTGCAAATTTAACTTGACAAAACTTTAAAATGAAAATATATTTACAAGGTTTGACTTCGACCAAATTGAATTTTTTTTGCTGTTCTGATAATT
>JBFYPZ010000380.1:0-2693 GCA_041303035.1 Flavobacteriaceae bacterium | reverse complement strand
GAATTGCCTCCTGAACCCAGGCAAATTTTTCATAATAAACTAAGTACTCAAGGTTGTACCTTGATGCAAAAGTTTTAATCCTATTTATAATGTTTTCTTTGTGTTGCTGCAAGCGTTGACTCAAATTATTGGTCATACCAATATAATAGGTCGAACGGTGTTTGTTGGTAATAATATAAAGATAATAGGTGTGATAACCTTCTCCGTAGTCTAACATAAGGCGATTATTTAATCCTAATCATTGATTTTGCATACATCCGGTTCTATTCAATTTTTCTATATTCCTTGAGATTCCTCATCCCGCTTTGAGCGGGAATTCGGAATGACATTATTATCGGTGATCTATTATCAGTGACAAGTAATGACTACACGCCGCAATGGAGTATCAGTTACAGGCTGTGTTTATTTCTTTGCCTTATAAGATATGCTTGCCGTTGTTATTTTTCACAAAGTTCTTTTAGTTTGTCGAGGGCTTTGGGATAAGTCTGGTTCATATAATCTAAAAAATCTTCAGTGGCGTCTATGTCAACAGTAAGGGTTGTTGTGCCTTTGTTTTCTTCAAAAGTATGGTTTTCAAATCCGTTGGCCCATTTCTATTTTGTAAATTAATCATTCTTGAGATTATTCTACTTTGCAAATAATTGTTATTTCAACGGGGGAATTTGAAGGCAATGAAGAAACGCCAATCGCAGCCCGACTTCCAATGCAATTAGAACCCAGATTTTCTATCAAGATCTCAGATGCAAAATCCGCAACTTGAGTGTGGGCTTTAAATTCCTCCTCAGCATTTAAAAAAACATTTAGCTGAAGGATGAAAGCAATTTTTTCGCCTTCTTGCAAGCAGGCCTGCGCTGCATGTAAGGCATTGAAAGTTGCCAACCTTACAGCATCTCTGTGCGATTCTATTGAATCTGCAACGCTGATTTTTCCGGAATATATTAGATTTCCTGCTTTACGAGGTGTCATTCCGGAAGTGAATATCATATCTGCGTGCCGAACAGCAGGTGAATACTTGCCTTGTGGGATGGGTTGTTCTTTATCTTTACTCATATACTGTAGAATTCTGCCATTTTTACGATTCGTTTTGCTGCCGCAACTGCCGCAGTGAGATCCTGGGAAAAGTTAAGCCGGATACTGTCAGTGCAGTTAAGGTCAAATTCTGTTCCCGGTGTAACTACCACATTGGCCTGATAACGAAGCAAACGCACAAATGTATGTAAATCAACACTTAGCTCAGGAAGCTGCGGGAAGAGATAACTTCCTGCTTGCGGACAGACAGTTTGAAGTTTACCGGCATTGAATATTCCGTGTAATTCATCTCTGATTGCTTCATGCCCGCGAATACGATCTTCCAGCCAGCCTGGAGGTTCATTAAACCAGGTATCAAGAACGGATTGATTGTAACCTGCGGCACGAAGTGAAACGATGGCCTGCAGACGTTCCATTCTGTCAATCAATTTTGGTGTACCGAATGCAACTCCCAGGCGGAATCCGCTGAGCGACTCAGTTTTTGAAGGTCCGATGATCGTGATGAGATTTTCCGGAACTACATCACAGGCACAAAGATGCGTGTATTTTTCACCGCTGTATAGCATTCTGGAATAGAGTTCATCAACAATTAATGTAACATTATATGCTGCTGCCAGAGCTGCGATCTGATTTATTGTAGTGCTTGAATAAACAAATCCGGTTGGGTTGTTGGGCGTTGAAAAAACAAAGACCTCTGTTCCACTTTTAAATGCATTTTCAAGTTGATTAAGGTCAACACCCATTTTGGATTGAGCTTCTTTGTAATTCAAGGTGATTGGTACAACTTCTCCACCAAGGAAGACTACCAGCTTTCGATTTGCAAAATAATCAGGCGTGACCACAGCAACTTTTGTTCCGAATGTAACAGTAGTACCTAAGGCCAAAAACAAAGCACCTTGTGTTCCGGGAGCGATAATCAATTCATTTTCTGCTGAAATGGGTTTACCTGTAAATTTCCCAAGCCGTTCAGCCAGTCCAGTGCGGATTTTGGCTGCTCCCCGATACTCGGTGTACGCTTGCTTTGCACCTTTTTTAAAACCGCTATTCCAGGCCTCTTCAGCACCAGGCAAAGGGGCAAAAGCATCAACATCCCCATGTGAGAAATCAACAAAAATACCATCCAGTTTTTCACCAATCATTATTGAATTTAAATCTCCAAGAGATTGCCTGACCTCTTGTCCGGGAGCATGGTCTGCTTCAAGTAATTTAAATTTATCTTCGAGTGTCATCATATTTTAATTCTCTGTTTATGTAATTCTTAAAAAGAGATCCACTGGTTATATAATTACTAAATTAATTATTTAAATGTTCCAATCCCGGGATATCGTTTGTCCTATTAAAACACCACAGTACCTTGTAATTCCAGAAGGTAAGTGTTTAACAAATCCTTCTTGCGTTTTTAAAATCAAATTCAGAACCGGAAAAACTACTTTTCCTCAATAAAAACAGATTTTAACTCCTTGTGCAACGGATATCCTTGTTGACTTTAGTTATTTTAAAATCCGTTTATCAAACGGAAATGCTGTTACATCCCATATATTAATTTTTTTAAAATCTGAATGGTATGGATTTATCAGAAAATTAAAATCTCCCTTAACCACAGCGGAAGGTACTTTTAAGACACAAGCTTCCCGAGAATCAATAAAATCATCTCCAATTTTTTG
>JBFYPZ010000379.1:0-2693 GCA_041303035.1 Flavobacteriaceae bacterium | reverse complement strand
TTCGTATCGTTCGTATAACGGTTCGATTCCCTCGACCGTAAGAAACTCATGGAGCTCATTTATGGATATGGGTTGGCAATAAATGTTTTCATCGCTGCTGCGTGCCTCTTCAAAGGAATCGACGGCCTCCTTCAAGCCGCGAATGGAATCTTCCCGGGTTACTCCTTGGCCAACGATCCCGTTTTCCAGGCACAATGCCACCCAGTAATTTTGACTCTGTCTTAAGATTATCGTATAAAAATCCATTATTGGTTTCATAAAATATTACCTCGTAATCTATTTTTGCAGAAATAGGTAAGAATGTCAATATCTGGGGGTGGGTGGATTTCTCACAGCATGGGCAAACAAAAAGTTGTGGGCCAAAACTTTGCCTGTCCCGAATGTCACGCATCGTAATCTATTTTTGCAGAAATAGGCAAGAATGTCAATAGGCATTAATAAGAAGCCATAAGAAGCCCGGAGGGCGTTTATTTTGTTTTATGAGCGCCTTTGTTTTTTTATCATCGTTCAAATCTTACGTTACGTTTTTTCCGCCTGGCCATAAATAAAACTAAAAAAGGCACGCAGTGCCACAATTTTCTCTTAATAACTTCAACTTCTCAACTTCCATCTTTTACCGGCCCGGCACCACAGTGCAGCCATCCCTGACACCATGAAACACCCTGAAACCATAAGCGCTTTCGCGCTGTCCACGGTTTTCAAGGGCACTTGCGGATGCTCCTTCGATCAGGCAAAGTTAATCTCAACTTTCCGATTTAAAGCTTTCGCAATTCGAAAAAGAAAATCGACACTGGGATTATATTTACCGCTTTCAAGTCTTGAAATTGCCGACTGGTGTGTCCCTATTTTTTCAGCCAGGTCTTCTTGAGTTAGGTGTTCTTTAATTCTTAAGGCAATGATCGTTTTCACCAGTTCTCTTTTTTGTGCATTATTTTCCCATATTTCTTTGAATTCAGGATCGGTTTCAAGGTTTTCTTTCAAAAAATTTTTAAAGTCGCTCATTTAAAAACTCCTTCTTTCTTTTTAATGCGATCTCCTTCTCTTTTTTCGGTGTTTTTTTAGTTTTTTTTGTAAACCCATGGAGCATTATAAATCTATGACCCGAGGCAGTGAAATATAAAACGCGGTAAATTCCGCCAATCGATCAACGCAAACGGATATTCGCGGCGATAGCGCTGCACACTCTCCTGGAATTCATTGGTTATATACCGGAGCGGTGAGAACAAAATCCAGTAATCGGGGCAGCAGCCGGAGAGATGCAATTGCTCAGGTTTCCCGGAGAATTCCGCCAGGGGCATGGGGTTTATAGAGGAAGCGCCTTTGCACTCGATAAAGAAACGTACGGAGACACCGGCACCAATAGGGCGTGCTTCCACCTGCACATCGAAACCATACTGGCTCCCTCCCCGCCGGGATACCGGCTCACCGCAAACCTCGAATCCCAACCGCGGGAAAATTTCTTTAAAGAGTTTTCCGGCAGCTTGTTCAAACCTGTGTCCGATATGTTCCGAGGCGGTCATGGTGATAGTATAATCGATTTTGTAAAAATAGTCTATCCTTTTGCCGACCTTGAATTTCCCATCAAATTTGTCTCCGACGGGTCAGGACCTTTTTATTAATACATTCCAAAAGCTTTCAAAAAAAACAAACTTTTTCTTCATTCCCTGGTTTAAGCGACTTCCGACGCAAGTCCTCAATGGGTTGGGGCTGCCAGCCCCTTTTTGAAAAAAGGTCCCGACACCCCCAAAAACTTCTAATACTCCAACTCCCATATCGATGGGTACAACTCTTTTCTTTCCTTCAACAAATCGGGAATACAATTTGTGATCGCCTTTCCCTTCCCGATAAAACTCACAACCAACCCGCTTTAAGGACTTTTATCAATTCCCGGGGTTTAAATGAAGGTACGTTCTTAGGCACTGATTGCTCTTAATTCGTATCGTTCGTATTTGCAATTCCGATAATTTTATAGGGGCATTTACAGGGGCATTATCACCCGCCCGGTACTCCCGGCCTCCATTTCTTATCCTTCCATCTTTTAGTGGTCTCCGGCCACTTTTTTTTCTTCTCTTCAATTTTTTTGGCAAGGGTGGTGGACAAGAGGTAAGATTCCAAAATTCTAAAAAATTATTTTAAGAGGGGTTGACAAAAATCTGTATTTGGTGCATATTAATATTCTAAGCGACTGAGACAGCTGTAACCGGCTGGTGAAAGATACATCTTTCCTCAGTCGCTTTTTTTTTGGAGGCTATTGTGCATATTCTTTATGTTGATGAATCCGGCGACGACGGATTCCCGGGAGATAACATATTTTCTCCTGAAAACGCGCCCTCTAACAAATTCGTTCGTACCGGGTTAATAATTCACGATTGGAAATGGAAAAAGATAAATGAGGCTCAGCGGCAGAGTCTAATCTAATAGGCTGACTGCCACAAATAGTCTAATCTAAAAGACTGTACGTGTCCACATTTATTACAAACATAAATAAGCCACTTGGATTCTCTCGTAGGAGAAAACCCAAAGGCCCTGACACTATCAGGTTCTTCATTGGCTTTCAATTCATAAACCCCCTGACCGCAGTATGTACAAGGCTTTTTTATATCTTCGGCAATTGGTGTATATTCCTTTGTCACAAGTCTCTTTGTCTGCTGTAGAAGGTGAAGAATATTATTTAAATCTTTTCGCCTATTCGG
>JBFYPZ010000378.1:0-2731 GCA_041303035.1 Flavobacteriaceae bacterium | reverse complement strand
CTCCCGCCAATTTTGCGGCCACAACGCCAGCAAAGTAACCTCCTCCCCAGGCATGAGTATGCACAATATCCGGCTTAAGCTTACGAAAAAATCGCGCTAAAACAAAAGGAGAAAAAATCGGTTTGCCTTCCGGTAACTTCAGATTAAATACCTTAATGTCATCATTCACTCTCTCAATCATCCCGCCTTTATCTTTCAAACAACAAATAAAAAGCTGAAAATTTTGTTTATCAAGTCGATTGCAGAGATTAACGATTCCGTTCTCTTTGCCTCCTACATTCATACGCTCGAGAACGTGGACAATTTTTATTTTTGAACCAAGATCATAACTTTCTTTTTTTATCATTTTAAAATATTTAAGACTTCTTGTTTGAATTTTAAAGAAATAATTGCCATTACGATTAGTTTTGTTTACACAAAAAATCTAACAATCTGGTTGCAATAAATATCCTACCATTCTCTTTGAGATGCCTGCCATCCTGAGAATATTCCGGGATAAGGAATTCAACGCTTTTTCCGCGGAACAATGCTAAGTTTCTTTTACCATCTGAATATGTAGACTCCCAAGCAGCCAAATCAAACAATTTGCCTGTTTTTGAGTATTTCTCCCTTAACATATTATTAAAAAGCATTCTTTTCAGGGCATCTTCATCATCATCGATGGTCATCCCCAGAAATCGTTTTACGTTTAGCTTAATTCCCTGAACTCTTACCCGGATGGGAACGGTAAAATGCAAGAAGTGAACATTGGGAAACGATTTTTGCAAATCATCCATTGTGTCAATGTACAGAGCAAACAATTTTTTAATGTCGGTATTTCTATGGACGTCTACGTAACAAAACTTAAAGAATGCAATATCGACTTTATCCCCAATGCCGTTTTCGACTAAACGTTTAAAATCCAGGATCTTTGCTTCCGGATCTTCGTTTTTTCCGATCATATCATGGGCAAAGAGCCCGTCTTCAGCAAACCCCAAAGGATCTTTCGTTTTTTTAACTTTGAGCATTAAAGAACTATCACTCTTTATAATATCGTTTACTCCATCCATGATGTTAAATCCTACTGACTGATGGCCGAAAAATATTCGCGTTTCAGAAAGTTCCCGTAAAGAAACCTTGTTAATACCTTCGTACTCCGCGTTATCTTCCATTTGGCTCATCACGCTTCCTCCTGATATAGTTATTAACATAATTAGCAAACAAACACAAATCTTCATATCACCCTCTCTTTCAAATACAGAGTTTTTTTCTAATATCCTGAGTTTTTAATCCTGTTTCCTTATCTCCGTAAATTTTCTTTAAACCGTCAGAACGAGACATCACGCCATTCCTCACCATTACAGCGATTTCAAAAGCATAAGGATGGAAGTTATATTTATCCAAGTGAATTTGATTCGCAAATACATTAAGCAAACAATTGGTTGAGTTGGAATCAAGACCTTGAGGAACTGACCATCCTAAATCTTCTATTTTCTTTATAATCTTTTCTTCATCATAATCCATAAAAGCTAAAGGACTAACATTATAGGGAAAATCATGAACTTTGAAGTCTTCATCTTTTAGAAAATATCGATTAATTTCATCTCCGACTATTTCAGACATTGGTCTGCGGTACATTTCCTGAGTTATTTTAAACAGTCCTGAATTGATCTTCATAATTGATGACCTTAGCGGAGCCTGTCCGGGAGACCAACCCCATGCCATAAGCGGAATTTGCTTCTCAATCGCAATCTTCAGGGTAGTAAATTTAACCAATCCTATGCACGAGGTGCAAATCGTGCTTGCGCGTTCAAGCGCCTTAGCTGAATACATCTCCTTCTCTACGCCGGCTTTGAAAATCTTCTTTAAAAGCTGAAAGTCAGCCTTGAAAACAATACCGTCTACGCCTAAGTTCTCGGTTACTGTGCGGATGTTCTTAAATGCCTGGTCGGAGATAAAGCCATTGTCGAAAGTTACGGTCAGAACGCGCAGTTTGAAGACTTCTTTGAGCAAATACAATGTGTAGGTGCTGTCTTTGCCGCCGGAATATGCCAGTGTGGCTTCGTAGTCGCTCTTGCCTTTGACTTGTTTAATGAGCTCCAGGAACTTATTGTAATACTCCTGCTTCTCTTCTTTCAAAGCTTCTTCGCCTTTGAAGTCGCGGCAGAAATTGCACACGCCTTGGTCATCGAAGTTGATGCCGGGGAAGGTGTCGGGAAGAATGCATTTGGTACAGATTTTCATGGTTAACCTTTTTATACTAATGCGGAACGTTTTATCTTGCCGGTTGAGGTTTTAGGCAAGCTTTCCACAAATTGGATAACTTTAGGGATCTTAAAAGCAGCGAGGTTGCGTTTGCAGAACAAAAACAATTCTTTTTCGCTCAAAGGGACACCGTTCCTGACTACACAAAGCCTGATCGCTTCTCCCAGGATCTCATCCGGCATGCCGACCGCGGCGCACTCGAGCACTCCGGGCATTCGGCAAACCACGTCTTCTATTTCAAAAGGACTGATCCGGTTGGCTCCGCTTTTGATGATCTCTGTCCTTCGGCTGACTAAATAAATAAAACCATCTCCATCGATCTTAGCGAAATCTCCGGTCCAAAGGCCTTGTTTTCTCAGTACCTTCTTAGTTTCTTCGCCGGAATTCCAGTACCCCAACATGATATTATCGCCCTTGGCAACGATTTCTCCGATCTCTCCGGGTTTTATCGGGTGCCCTTCTTCGTTAAGAATATCTATTTTGACTC
>JBFYPZ010000377.1:0-2752 GCA_041303035.1 Flavobacteriaceae bacterium | reverse complement strand
AATCAGCTTGAAAAGAATTTTTTTGGTCGTATTCTGCTTGAGGAAGGTACTGCACTTTTGTATTATCAGGTAGGAAATCCTGCACAAAAGTTGTTGCATCAGTTAAAGTATAAGGGTAGGGTAGATGTTGGAATTTTTATTGGAAACTGGCTGGGAGAAATCATAAATCAGTCCGACAGGTTCAAAAGAATTGAGGCCATAATCCCGGTTCCCCTGCACCCGAAAAAAGAAAGGCAGCGGGGTTATAATCAGGTCAGTGAATTTGGAAGGCGTATTTCCACAACCCTTGGCGTGCCATTCATTGAAAATGTTTTGATCAGAAAGGTCTTTAAAGAATCACAAACAAAAAAAGACCGGATACACAGAATGATTTCGGATGGTATCTACGCAGTTGAAGATCCGGCTGCTTTGAAGGGTAAACACATCCTTCTTTTAGATGATGTAATAACCAGCGGAGCAACCATAGAGGCCTGCTGCCAGGCATTGTATCAAATACCCGGGATAAAGATCAGTATTGCAGCCATGGCCTATACCGTTTAATCAAGTTCTTTACCAGTAATTTTTGTTTTACGAATTGGTAAGACTTGTATAATTAGGCAAATTATATGTTAATTTGTAAAAAAATGGATATGCGAATTAAAACTTTGCTGATTCTTCTTATTTTCTTAGCCATCCTCAGTTGCGCACGCAGAGGAAGACCTGAAGGAGGTCCGAAAGATGAGGACAAACCGATCATGGTAAAGGCTGAACCTGATTATGGAACGGTAAATTTTAAGGCAAAGGAAATTAGGTTGTACTTTGATGAATTTATAAAATTAAAGGATATTTCGACCCAGCTGGTAATCTCTCCTCCATTAAAATACCAGCCCATCATAGTTCCACAGGGCACTGCAAGCAAGTATATCTCTATCAAGATATTGGATACGCTTCAGGAAAATACGACCTATACTTTCAATTTCGGAAAAAGTGTTATTGACAACACAGAGGGCAATGTGCTTGAAAATTTTAAATATGTTGTTTCAACCGGTGATTACATCGACTCATTGAGCATAAAGGGTTCCATCAAAGACGCATTGCTATTAAAACCGGATAAGAACATCGTAGTCATGCTGTATAAACACGATGAGAAATTCAAGGATTCGGTGGTTTTTAATGAAAGGCCAGGTTATGTAGGGGCCATGCTGGACAGTGTTAATTATGAGATCAGCAATATAAAAGAAGGGAAGTATGCCTTGCTGGCCATGAACGACAACAACAAAAATTTAAAATACAATCCCAAAGAAGATAAGATCGCTTTTTATGACGGGGTTATTGAAACACCGACAGAGCTGGCTTTTCCGCTGGTCTTATTTCCGGAGGATAAAGCCTTCAAATTGCCAGTAAAACCGAGTGAGGTTTCAAAAGGCCTGATTTATTTTGGCTATGAGGGAAATGCAGACAGCCTTAAAATTGAAGTGCTGTCAGACATAAATAAAGAATTCAGATCACATTATGCACCTGACATAAAAACAGATACTATAAAGTATTGGTTCAGCAATTATGACAGGGATAGCATACAGTTTAAGCTGACAAACAAAGGATACTCGAATCAATTGTATATTAAGCTCAGGAAAAAAGAGGTGGACACACTTAAACTGGTTTCGGGAACCCGGGGCAGTCTTGATTTAAGAGATACTTTAAAACTAGGTACTAATAATCCTGTTTATCAGATAGATACGAGTAAAATTTCTTTGTATAAGAACGATTCTGTAATGGTAAAATACAGCATGGAGACAGACCCGTCAAAATTGAATTTGTTATTTTATTTTAACAAAGAATTTGATACAAATTACAGCCTTAAATTATTGTCCGGAGCGTATTCAGACATCTATGGTTTCAGTAATGACAGCCTGGTTCAGAAATTCAGCACCAAACGTCCGTCTAATTACAGTTCAGTATTTATTACTTTAAGAAATGTGAAATCGTATCCCATCATAGTTCAGTTGATGACTGAGCGGGGAGCCATTGGCGCAACAAGGCATATGCTGCGCGAGGAGGAGATTCAGTTCGAAAATATCATGCCCGGCCGCTATAAGGTAAGGGTAATTTACGATACCAACAACAACAAGGTATGGGATAGCGGAAACTACCTTGCAAAAAAACAGCCTGAGGAAGTTTTTTACTTTTCAACTGTGCTGACAGCCAATGCGAACTGGGAAATTGTTGAGACCTTTACCTTAGATTAAGTTACCTATTTTGGCAGATCAATTATGTATTTTTTACCCGATTTGTTGTTGAGTTTTGGTTCCATCAGCCAGGGATTCAAAAGCTTCAGGTCTTTATAAGAGGCTCCATGCTCTGCGGAAAAATCGGCCAGACTGGGCAACTCTATTTCAACTTCTACTTTTTTAACGGGTGCCAGGGTATACAGATCTTCCTGATCATAAAGAAAACCGTATTTTTTGGGATTGGTCATGATTTCTTTTGTTGCCACGATTCTGGGGACATACCTTGAAGTTTCCGTATTCAGATAGAGGTCGTAATAAGAATTTGATTTCTGAATTTCCTGCACTTTGGTGATCCCCGACATTCCGGCATTGTAAGACCCGGCTACAAGAGACCAGCTGCCAAATTTCTCGTATGCTTTCAGAAAATACTTGCAGGCAGCCTCGGTTGATTTTTCCAGGTGGTTTCGCTCATCGACATTTTCATTAACTTCCAGGCCGTATTCTTTTGCCGTAGCAGGCATGATCTGCCAAAATCCTCTTGCACC
>JBFYPZ010000376.1:0-2755 GCA_041303035.1 Flavobacteriaceae bacterium | reverse complement strand
TTTTGGGCGGCGGCCTCCGCGCTGATGCTTCCAGCATGGGTCAAAAGCTCTTTTTCACTCAGCTTCAGAAAATCATCCAATTTGTCAATCCAATCTTTCATCTTCATCAAGCGACCGTTGGTGGCTTGCAGTTCGGCAAAATCAAGATACAGCGAAACAATCAGGTTGAGTTGATGTAACTCCTTTTCCGTAAGGTAGTTCTTGGCAATTTTGGTAGTGTATAATAGATTGTGTAAATTTGACAGAAACAAAAAAGGTGCATATACTCCATTCTTTAAAGAGAAAAAAAAGAACAAAAGGAGGATATGCACCCATGAAAAGTATGGTAAGTATACCAGATGCTAAGTTAATTTTCAAGGAAATAATGGAAGAACCTGGGAAAATGTTTGACCTATTAAGGTTTGACATGAGACGTATTTGTGAGCGAGCGGTAAGCGAGCTGCTTAAGGCAGAGTTATCCGACTTTCTTGGTAGGGAAAGATATAGCCGAAGCCCTATTCAACCTCCCCCGGCGTTGACCGCTATATCTACTTCTTCTGCATCGGAAGAAGCTCCAGTTTCTACCTCTTCTACATCGGCTGAAGTTCCGGTTTCGACAAATTCGGCATTGTGCCCGGCCTCCCCCTCGCCCCAATCTCCCCCATCCCCGCCATCGGGTGAAAAGCCAAACTATCGAAATGGGTACTATTCGCGGCATTATACAGTCAAAGGGATTGGGAACTTAAAAATAGAAGTTCCCCGAGATCGATTAGCCAAATTCAGTTCTGAACTGATTTCTAAATATGATCGTTATGAGAAAATTTTAGAGAAAGACCTGGGACTGATGTTCCTCTCCGGGATATCGACCCGGGGAATATCATTAATGTCGGAGACATTAATTGGTAGGAAGATATCTGCTGGGGAAGTATCCAGGGTAAACCAGGAGTTATTAACGGGGATAGAAGCCTGGCGAACAAGGGCATTGAAGGAGTTTAAGGTGAAATACCTGGTTGTAGATGGGGTATTCTTTTCTATGAGGATAGAAAAGAGCATAGAAAAAATACCGATGTTGGTAGTCATAGGGGTGACAGAAACCAACCATCGGCTAATCCTGTGTATTCAACAGGGAGATAAAGATTCGGCCACCTCCTGGCGGGAAATCTTCAAAGATTTGAAAGTTAGAGGGCTTGATCCTCTTTTGGTCCAATTAGGAATAATGGATGGTCTTACGGGATTGGAAAAAGTATTTAAAGAGGAATTCCCCCAGGCCCAGGTTCAGCGGTGTCAAGTTCACGTAGCCCGAAATGTAATAACCAAAGTGCCAAAAAAAATGAAAGAGAAAGTAGCCGATGGACTGCGGGATATTTTTTATGCGTCCAGTAAAGAGAAGGCACTAAACTACTATCAAGACTTCTATAAGGAATACGAAAGCATTATCCCCTCTGCGGTACATTCATTGGAAAATAGTATTAACTCATGCCTAACCTTTTATTCCTTCCCAAATGAAGAATGGGCCTCTTTAAGGACTACGAATATTATTGAGCGGCTAAACAAGGAATTTAAAAGAAGAACCCGGTCAATGGAAATTTTGGCTGGAGAAAAATCAGCTTATCGGCTGTTGTGCTTTATTGCACTTAAAATGGAGTTAGGATGGAGAAAAGCACCTTTTGGACGAAAGAACATGATGCTACCTGTCTTTCAACAATTTACACAAAATACTTGACACAACCGCAATTTTTATATCCTGCCGAGTAATATAATTACCTTTAAAGTTGACCAGGCCCATTGATGGTTTGCTGCTGTCGGCGCGGCTTACAATCATCTCGGCAGCGGTTTGTCCATGCACGGCAAAATGCATTTTATTCTGTACGGTGGCAAAAAAGGTTTTTGTCATCGCATCGTCGCTTCGATAATCGATGCTGGTGGCATAGATATCGGTTACTTTCTGGTAAAAATTACGTTCACTGCTTCGTATATCGCGGATACGCTGCAATAACTCTTGAAAATATCGCGCCTTTTGGCCGCCCTGTTTTAATCGTTCGTCATCTAAAGCAAACCCTTTTACTATATATTCCTTAATCCTTTGTGTTGCCCAGATGCGAAATTGCGTGCCCTGCACGGATTTAACCCGGTATCCTACGGATATAATCACATCAAGGTTATAGAAATTGGTGGGTTTGGTAGAAAATTCGGAAATTCCGAATTTTCTCATGGTCGGTTCTTCTTCAAGTTCTTTCTCTTCATATACATTTTTTATATGCTCGTTAATGGTTGACTTTGACTTTCCATATAAATCCGCCATCTGATCTTGAGTCAGCCAGACGGTTTCATCCTCCAAACGAACATCCAACTTTGTTTGTCCATCTTTAGCCTGGTAGATAATAATTTGCGATGTCTGTTTCGTACTCATTACTGTTGAATTCATCCTCTATAGTTAATTTATTTATTACTGTTCATTTTAAATAAAAACCCAAAAAATGTCAATCTTAAAAGGCATTTTCCATTTCTAATTTTAGCCGCGAAGACACGCGGAGAATTTTTTTCTTTTAATTCTTAATCCCTGCCACGAAGATACACGAAGACACACGAAGGAGGCTTTCCCAAATTGTGACGCACTGCGTCACCAATTGAGCCGGGCACACTAACCGCAATATGTATTCATTCGTGGTTTTCTTTATTTAATCTGTGTGAATCTGTGTAATCTGTGGACAAATTTTGGTGAGTGGTGAGTGGTAGAATGGTGATTGGTCTATTCGCCGAAGGCGTAAACAATGAG
>JBFYPZ010000375.1:0-2755 GCA_041303035.1 Flavobacteriaceae bacterium | reverse complement strand
AAGTATGGCTGTCTGGCAGGTTCAAGGTTACCTTGAACTGAACTTTTTACTTTTTCCTTTTTCCTTTTTCCTTTTAACTTTTTCCTTGTCCTCCTGATTATTGTCTCCTGGTTCCTGGTTCAAAGTTCAAGGTTCAAGGTTCAAGGTTACTATGAATTTAACTTTTTCCTTTTTACTTTTTACTTTTTCCTTTTTCCTTGAACTTTGTCCTTTATCCTTATCATCCTTTCCCCTTCATCAATTCAATAAAGCCCGGCTCTTCTTGTAAACAAGCCAGATCGGGATCATGTTTGATGTAGTTATAGTTTTCAAAGCCGATTTCGATGGCTTTTTTCAGGTTTTCAACAGCGGCCTTTTTATCATCCAGCAAGGAATAAAAACAGGCAGCATTGTAAACAATGATCGGGTCATCGGGATTTTGTTCTGTTCCTTTTTGCATTTCTTTTTTTGCTTCGTCTATTCTCCCCAGCCTTTTCAATGTAAAGGCATAAAACTGCCGGGCACGTGAGTCATCCGGGTGATGCAGCAAATAATTTGGATAAAATAATACAGCCCGCTCAATAATTTCCTGAAGTCCTTTTTTATCATGTAACCTTTCATAGGCCATCTGCAGATCGCCAAACGGAGAATGAAAATCTTTATTCAGTTCCAGTACTTTTTTGAAATCAGATACAGAATCAAAATCCCTGTCCATTACCCTGTACAACCTGCCCCTGACCCAATAAGCAAAGAAATTATCAGGGTCAAAGGAAATTGCCTTTTCAACGGCTACCAGGGCTTCATCCGGTAAATTTTTGTTGTAATAAACCAAACCCAGGGCACTGTAAGCTTCAGATGAAGTGGGATCATAGAGCAGGGCTTTTAACGATGAATCTTCTGCCTTTTCTATCCATTTTATATTTTTATCGTGTGTTTCATACAAAAGGGCACAAGCCTCGGCCATACCGGCATAGGGTGCTGCATACTTTGGATCCAGGTCGATTGCATTCTGAAAAAGTTCTATTGCCAAAAGAAGATAACTTTTGGTGTATGTTAAAAGAAATTCCCGGGCCTTTAAATTCGCATCATAGGCTTTGCTGTTCGTTGTTGCCCTTTTTCCAAGAGCCAATTTTTCTTTTGGAGTAAGTTTCAATTGTAATGACTCTGCAATCTTTTTGGAAACCTGCTCCTGAATACCAAAAATATCTTCAATTTTTCCGTGATAAATATCGGCCCAAAGCTGACTATCCTTCTCAATATCAATTAATGCCGTAGAGATCTTCAGGTCATCCTGAAATTTGCGCACAGTACCCTGTAAAAGATATCGCGCATTCAATTCCCGTCCGAGGGAGGCAATATCCAATTGTGAATCTTTATACTTCATGGAAGTGCTTCTTGAGGCAATATCAAGATCCTTGATTCCGGCCAGGCGAATGATAATCTCTTCTGTCAGGCCATCGCTAAAATAATTGCTGTCCTTATCTGTGCTGGTATTCTGAAAGGGCAAGACAACGAGTTTTTTATTGTCATTAGCTGGTTGATGCTGGATTGGTTCTGCTTTGTTTTGCTCTGATTCAATATTTTTAATTTTCATTATACCTTTGGGAGATAATTGATACACCCAGGCAAAAACTAAAAAAATTGGAAAACCAAGTGCCAATATAAAAATCATGGTTTTCATATAATCTGAGGCATTGAAAGCAGGAAGTACGATGGCTGATACCTGAGTAATTAACCAGGCAACCACCAGATAGGTTATCGCTGATCTGAAGACATTGCGTCTTTTTAGTTCTCCTATAAATTTTTTAAAATTCACTTTACATCAAAGTTAATTTTTAGTCAGTTCGATCTGATTTTCATGCGGATAATTTCAGAAGAAATGAATAGCCCCGGGCTACAGAAAGGGGTGTAATACAGAAAGCTGCGTTTCGGAAATTACCGGCTTATTTAAACCCTAAGATAAGCATAATTATCCAATCTCAAGACAAATACCTGGGAAACATTCCGGATTTTGTCCCCGAACCCACCCTCAAAGAACAAGGACAAAGGATAAAGGACAAAGGATAAAGGATAAAGGATAAAGGATAAAGGACAAAGGATAAAGGATAAAGGATAAAGCCTGCCGGAGGCAGGTAAAAAGTAAAAAGTAAAAAGTTCATAATTCAAAGTTTTGGTTTAGGGGTTCATACATGTCACATACATGTGAGTGGGCTTTGATAGGGCTTTGATAGGGCTTTCCCATACATAACTCATACACTCCTCATACACTCCTCATACATTCGGCATACACTACGCATACATTCGGCATACATTCCGAATGTATGAGGACAAGGATAAAGGACAAAGGACAAAGGATAAAGGATAAAGGACAAAGGATAAAGTTTTCATTGGGTTTTTTTAGGGTATGGATTTGTCATGATTTGTTTTTTAAGGCAATGTACAAAAACACGTTGGCATGAATTGTCGTTTTTCGGCTAAATTGGCAGGGATGGTTCTTTGCGGAACCATTGATTTTGAAGTAGTTAGAAGCTTTTTTATCTTTATTTCATTATTAGTTTAACCATTAAAAATGATATAATATGGCAAAGCAAAATGGAATATTAAAAGTGACCGGAACTCTGGATGAACTGAGTTTCTATAAAGGAAAAGATGGCTTTCTGGTAAAGACCAAAGGCGGGATCTCCAAAAACAGGATCAAAAACCCCCGCTCCCGCGCGATTGCATCGCGTGGCTTTGCCAAATAAAAATAAGTAAAATATCTAGCCAAAATACTCTA
>JBFYPZ010000374.1:0-2757 GCA_041303035.1 Flavobacteriaceae bacterium | reverse complement strand
TTAACCGATTATGCCAAAAATCCGGGAATACTTGAAATAACAGTACTTTAAATTTAAGGGGTGCCCATCTTGCCGCCTGCCTGAACTGCTAACTGCCGGCAGGGTCGGGCAGGTTTTTACCCGCAATGAGTGCAACAATTGAGAACCTGTGGTATTCAGCGGGATGAGATGGTCTGTATTAATTTTGAGGATGAACCTCTTACAGGGATGAGGGCAGAGCACCTGAACCTGTGTAGGAGGTTCATTTGGAAATGTATGGAAAGAAACCCATTCTTTTTCTTGATGAGATTCAAAATATTCCGGGATGGGAAAAATTTGCCCGCCGCATGGCCGATACCAAACACAGAGTTTATATCACAGGTAGCAATGCCAGGATGTTGAGTCAGGACATTCAGTCAACGCTGTGAGGACGCTATATCCCTGTCGATGTTTATCCTTACAATTTCATGGAGTTTTTGGCGGCAAACGAAATTCGTATAACTGAAAACTCCCTGTTATCCACAGAAGCCAAAGCTGAAGTTCTGAGAAAGTTCAATGACTATTTCTATTTTGGAGGATTCCCGGAAGGTGCAGAACTTTTATCGAAAAGAGATTATTTGACAAGTGTTTACCAAAAGATTTTTTTAGGAGATATTGCTGCCCGTCATGCAGTGGAAAATACCTTCGCATTACGCATATTGTTTAAGAAACTGGCCGAGAGCATTAAACAGCCTTTGTCTTTTAACCGGATAGCGAATATCGTATCATCTACCGGGGCAAAGGTTGGCACAAATACAATTATCAACTATATGGAATATGCCAAAGATGCCTGGCTTATCAATCCTATACAGAATATTGCGGGTAAACTGGTGGATAAAGAAACTGTTCCTAAATATTATTTCACCGATAACGGCCTGTTGAACCTCTTCCTGTTGGATGGGAATACTTCATTGCTGGAAAATATGGTGGCCATAAATCTGTTGCGAAAATACGGACGCAATGATGCTGTCTGGTTTTACAACAAGGGAATTGAAGTCGATTTCTATGTGCCGGATGCCGGCATAGCTATTCAGGTTTGTTTTGATATTGACAACAGCGACGGCACTTTCGACAGGGAAGTGAAGGCATTACTGAAAATTACAGTAGTATTGGAGTGTCGTCATTTGTTAATCATCACACGCGACACCGAACGGATGTTGGAGATAAGTGGCAAAAAGATTGAAGTCATACCTGTATGGAAATGGTTGATAAATTTATAAAATCAACCCACTGCCCGTTTGCAGCTAAGGGTGGGCTGTATTGATGGCGGGGGCATTACCACTACCGGAATTTCAGTGCGCCCAACCTATACCTCTCTTATGAGCAATGAAGATGTACGGGACAAATCCTGGCCACGGTTCCCTCCGGTTTTTGGCATCTCTCTTTTACCTGATAAATGTGATGTAATTCTTCCCGACTTCAATGAGAAATCGCTTTTCAATAGGTGATTTACAACCTTAAACGATATATGCACATCGCAAAGGAACTTCATTAAGCAACTTCTATAATCGATCTGCCTGACAAATAAAGCTTTGCAAAATTCAAAGCAGCTAAAATATCTTCCCTTTCTAATTCAGGATGGTCTTCTAAAATCTCGCGAATTGTCAGACCAGAACCCAGCATGTCAATTATTACTTCAACAGGCCATCTCATGCCACGGATACACGGTTTGCCATGACATATTTCCAGGTCAATCGTAATCCTCTCTATCTGGTTCATAACAATATATGTTTTGTGCAAATTTACTCAAATTTATTCTAACATTTATGGTTGGATGGCATTTTAGCCTGACACCAATTAAGTAATTTGTTGCCAGGTTTTTCTTTTTACAGAAGATATCAGTGAACTTCCTGGAAGATGACCTACACGCTGAAACTTACCCCAAAGTACCAATCAAATCTATTTCAGGCAATGGAAAGGCCATCGGAGGATCTGTGCGCAATGGATTAAGTCCCCTGGATGTTATCAAATACACGGCAGCCTGTGCACAGTTGGCCAAAGAGCATAATCCGGGACAGAGCATGACCATTTTTGCAGGGCGTGATGCCCGGATCACGGACCCCATGGTTCAGTCGCTGGTAGTAGCCGTCCTGTCGGGGATGGGCTGCAAGGTCATCTACCCGGGGCTGTCCACAACGCTGACTAACAGGATTGCCGTACATGAGGAACAAGCCAAGGGTCTAAATAAAACGACACACTTCTTCTAAAAACAATAAAAACCAAACAAGCCACAATGGAAAAACCCGGATTAGTTTGCCAACCTTCAGCATAAGCTGAACACAAAACGAGATTAAGCCAATTGGAGAAGGCCTGTCAAATTCTTCTTACCGGGTAACCCTGAAAGATAGCCAGGCTGGTGTAAGTCGAAGAAAAGTAAAACATCTGAAGTTTCCATCAAAATATAGGCAGCATTTTTATTTTGCTGCCAATTTATAGAATTTTATTATCTTTGCATTCAAACATATTTTATCATCGCAACAGATAAGTTAAATATCGACCGTTTAAAAGAAAATTTCAGAGGTAAAGAAACCTTTGATGCCATAGATATTGTCAGATTTTATGAGAAAGATGAGCCACAAATAAAAAACACTACTGTCAATTGGAGAATATATCATTTAGTCCAGCGGGGAATTTTAAACCGTGTTGGAAGAGGTAAACTGGCATTGGGCGAGGGCAAAAAATACTTGCCTGAGATTTCAACGAAACTTAAAAAAATCTATTCAAAACTAAATAGAGAAT
>JBFYPZ010000373.1:0-2758 GCA_041303035.1 Flavobacteriaceae bacterium | reverse complement strand
TTAAGGGCTAAACTGGAAAAAAACCTGGGTTCTATCGTTGAAATGACCAGAATCCCCGGAGCTTTGCTGGTAGTCGATATCAAGCGCGAGCACATCGCCGTTGCTGAGGCTTTGAAGTTAAATATCCCGATCTTTGCTATGGTGGATACCAATTCCGACCCAAGACCTATTGATTTCGTAATTCCTTCTAATGATGACGCTTCAAAATCTATTGAAAAAGTCCTTACTTACCTGACTGACGCAATAGGTGAAGGTTTGTCTGAAAGAAAGAACAACAAAGATATTAAAGAAGACGTTTCCTCGTCAGAAGCTGAATAAACAGATTAATTTTAAATTAAAGAAGAATACTCCAATCCGTTTGGAGTATTCTTTAACTATAAACAATAAGAATATGGCAAATATAACCGCTGCAGATGTAAACAAATTAAGGCAAACTACCGGTGCAGGTATGATGGATTGCAAACAAGCCTTGACTGAATCCAATGGAGATTTTGAAAAAGCAATTGAATTTTTAAGAAAAAAAGGTCAGAAAGTTGCGGCCAACAGGGCTGACAGAGCTTCAAGTGAGGGTGCAGCTATTTCAAAAGTAAATGCTGACCGTACCGCAGGTGTTTCTATCGTGTTGGCCTGTGAAACTGACTTTGTTGGAAAGAACGAAAACTTTATCAGCCTGGCAAATAAGATTGCAGAAATCGCCTTGAATTTTGAAACCAAAGAAGAACTGTTCAATGCAAAGATCGATGGCATCACTGTTGCAGATAAATTAATTGAACAAACGGGTGTTATCGGTGAGAAAATTGAAATTCCCAGCTTTCAAAAAGTTAAAGCTCCTTATGTGAGCAGCTATATCCATGCCGGCAATAAAATTGCCACCCTGGTAGGTTTGTCTGCTAATGTCAATGGTTCCGATGAAGTTGGCAAAGATGTGGCCATGCAGGTGGCTGCAATGAACCCGCTTGCATTAAATGAAGCCGGTGTTGATGCTGCTACCATTGCCAAAGAAATAGAAATTGCAAAGGAACAGTTGAGAAACGAAGGAAAAGCTGAAGCCATGCTGGATAAGATCGCCGAAGGAAAACTGAGCAGATTCTTTAAAGAAAACACCCTGGTGAATCAGGAGTTTATCAAAGACAACAAAATGAGTGTTGCACAATATGTGAAAACACTGGGTAAGGACGTTGAAATTACAGATTTTAAACGTGTTGCCCTTGGTTAATCACTGATGAGAAAAAAAAATCCCCGCTAAACAGTCGGGGATTTTTTTTTCAGGACCCCCAGATTGAAAATCGCCAAAAAGTAAATTTTAGTATATTTGTAAAACAATTTTTATCCCCCTATGAAATACAAGAGAGTTCTTTTAAAATTAAGCGGTGAGGCACTGATGGGAGATCAGCAGTACGGTATTGATGCCAACCGCCTGTCTACCTATGCCGATGAAATTAAAAAAATAGTTGATGAAAAGGTGGAAGTAGCCATAGTCATTGGCGGGGGAAATATTTTTCGCGGACTTGCTGCTTCCAATACGGGCATGGACAGGGTACAGGGTGACTATATGGGAATGCTGGCCACGGTGATCAACGGTCTGGCCTTACAGAGCAGTCTTGAAGAAAAAGGTGTACAAACCCGAATGCTGACCGCTATAAAAATGGAACAAATTGCAGAACCCTATATTAAAAGAAGGGCGGTAAGGCACCTGGAAAAAGGAAGGGTAGTTATTTTCGGCGCAGGAACAGGGAATCCGTATTTTACTACAGACACAGCCGCCGTTTTGAGAGCCATTGAGGTCAATGCCGATGTGATCTTAAAAGGTACCCGGGTGGATGGTGTTTATACCTCAGACCCGGAAAAGGACAGTACTGCCGTAAAATTTGATGAAATTACCTTTAGGGAGGTGCTTGAAAGGGGCTTAAAAGTAATGGATTTAACTGCTTTTACGCTTAGCGAAGAAAATAAACTTCCGATCATTGTTTTCGACATGAACAAGGAAGGCAATTTACTCCGAATCGTTTCCGGAGAAAATATCGGAACAATCGTAGATCTGTAATCAAGTATAACCTATTTTATTTCTTTACTATGGAAGAAGAGCTTCAATTTATCATAGACACTGCAAAAGAGCAAATGGAAGGTGCAATCAAGCACCTTGAGCATGAATTTACCAATTTAAGAGCTGGTAAGGCCTCTCCGATCATGCTGCAAAATGTGAGAGTAAATTATTACGGTGCGAGCACACCACTTACTCAGGTTGCTAATATAAATACCATGGATGCGCATACTTTGGCCGTTCAGCCCTGGGAAAAATCAATGATCACTGAAATAGAAAAAGGGATAATGAGTGCCAATCTTGGGTTTAATCCTATGAACAACGGAGAATATGTAATTATACATGTCCCGCCATTGACCGAAGAAAGGCGCAGAGATCTTGTAAAACAAGCTAAAAGTATTGCTGAATACACCAAAGTCGGTATCAGAAATGACAGGAAAGAAGCCAATGCCGATCTGAAAAAATTAGATATCTCTGAAGATCTTTTAAAAAACGCTGAAGAAGATGTTCAGGAACTCACAGATAAATTTATTAAAAAAGTTGACAGCCACCTGCTGATCAAAGAAGAAGAGATCATGAAAGTTTAAACTGTTTATTGTTAATGTTATAGCCCTATCTTTATCCTGAGCAGAAAAATAAATGTAGACGATCTGTAACGAATATACTTTGTAAAATGAATTTTTGGGTACAGATTTCCAGGTTTATACTGACAAAAAG
>JBFYPZ010000372.1:0-2763 GCA_041303035.1 Flavobacteriaceae bacterium | reverse complement strand
AGTAACCATAAGAAATGAATGAATCATCATTCCCTAATTCAAACCGATAGCTCTGTTCCGCTTTCTTGGCCAAATCGTGAGCCAGTTGATAAGCCCGGAAATATACAGAACTGATTTGCCCAATCATCCAATCGTACAATTCCTTATTGGTGAATTTAGTCCGCATAAATTCATCGGTTTTTTTAGCATTTTCAATTTGAAGCTCGTGGTTTTTTAAATCGGTTTCGGCAATTTCTTTTCGGATCTCTGCTGCTGTGATTTGTTTTTCAATGGAATCTAATTCTTTTTTTGCCAAACGTTCCTGTAATTTCCAATCATCATATCTTCTATCATAGCCGCCAAGGATTGAGGCACGACTTGCTTCATAAGAGGCAACACTACTGAGAATATTTAAAATATCAGCTCCAATATTTGTTGCATTTGAAAGAGCAGAACCGCCAAATTGAAATACAACTTGAGGGGAACCACCAAACCCATTTGCACCAACATGCATCTCTGGAATTAATCTAAGAGCACCGGCAACAGTTCTGATTATTTGAGAGGCAAATTGATAATCCTGTGATTCACTGAGTTTATCCAAATTCAACTGCTCTTTCGAAATGATCTTTTCAATATTTGAATAGTAGGTATGCCTTTCTTCTGTAACTGTTTTCGTTTTTTTCAGAATCTCGATCTGTTCCTTAGCTTCTTTAATCTGAAGCAACTTCATGTCCTTTACCGCATTGAGCACCTTGAGTTCCAATTCACTTCGCAATAAAGACATGGCTTCCGCATCTTTTTTTTCCAGAGCCTGAAGCAATGAAGTACCAAGCCCTCTTGCCTCCTGAGCTAATTCGGTAGCTTTTTGAGAAAGCACATTAAACCGGTAATAAGGCGCAGGAGCATTCAACCCTGCAATAATGGATGAAATATCAAGTCCTGAAGCAGCAGCTCGAACCAGCATACCAGGGTCAATGGGAGGAGCAAACAATGCCAGGCTTCTTTCAACTCCATCAATATTCTGGCAATGTCTGATTTTAAATAGCCTGTCAGCAACCCTATCCCAGTATTCAAACATTTTTTCATTTGCAGGAACACAGAAATAAAGCATTGAAAGCGTGACCGGAGGGGCAGGAAGTTCAGCCCCGCTTTCGGGCAATACCGATAAATCAGGAAGTATATTTTCCAGTTCAATCAGTGCGTTGCCGAAACTGTCCAGTTTGGTTTCAATTTGGTTGTATGTTTCGTATGGTTGTTTAACGACTGAAGGAACAATTCTCGGTTTTGGACCTAGTAATTTATCTGCCAGGATATACATTTGTGTTGCTTGCGCAATGGATTCCATGGTGTCTTGTCTGAACAGATAATCTCCCCATTCTGTCAGGTTATCGATATATTGCATCAATAATGCCTTCTGGTATGCGACAGGGCGGAAACGGGCAACCACATCAGGTCTGAAAGGTTTTTCCCGCCACTCTGAGATGGCAAATTCCAATTCTTTAATACTCGGATTAGACTGGTCAGCCACGTTGTAGAGCAGATTATCGATTCTTTGGCTTTCATAGTCCGTATCCTGATTGAGATAAAATGGTTTGGTTACCCAATACTTTTGAACATCGGCACCAGCCAACGCTCCAGTCGGATTAAACATATAATGAAACCAGAATAAGGCTTCTTCAAACCGTTGATTTTTTGAAAGGCGGTTTGCAATATGCAGCGGCACTCTAAAAAACAAATCCCAGTTATATGTGCTGTAGCTGCCATCACTGGCAAAATCAAAATCTTCAATGGGATATATATGTTCAACACCTGTTTCGCTTTTATATAACCCCTTAGGAACTATTTGAGTGTTGGGACCATAGTTTTTCCCAAATTCAAAATAGGCTTTATCTGTGATTTCTTTTTTATCGGATCTGAATAACTGCAGATCCCGTTTCATCAAAGCCGGTATGCCGTCTTTGTATAAGGTGCTTCGCAATGTACAAACCAAGGGATGATACATATTCTTGAATTGTTCACCATATATCAAAGGTTTTTCCTCAGTCAGTTCCTTCAAAAATTTATCAATAATTGGATCACCGCTCACACCTATTAAAAAATTCAAGATAAAATCCAAATTTGCATATTTACTGAGTTCTTTTAATATATCCTGGAAATCGGAATCGGTTAAAATACGTTGAATAGCGGCTTGATTATCTTCCGGCGGATTCGCCTGGAATTCGAATTGGATTTTTTTAATCCAGTTGACAATATCATCCATTAATTGAAAAATATCTGAAGCTGTTCTTTTTTCTGTATCATCTAGTGTATAGGTATTCAGATCACCTTTAGCCTCAACTTTCTTGTAAAACCCGGGAATAATAACATAGGCATGCTTGCTGTCTTCCATAAAATAGGGAAGCAAAGTACCCAGTGGAATTTTCAGAATAGACCTATGGTAGTCGTATTTTGCCTTATTAATGATATAGAGAAAATACTCGCGAATAAATGCGATCAAATCAATCCTTGTGAATTGATGCGGATAAGAAATTTTGAATTTACCAGGGGTCTTATGAAGTATTTCACAGTAATCAAACGGAGCCAATCCATTTCTAACAGATAAATCATCAGGGTCCATTCTTAATGGTAAATTAGGTTCAACCGGCTCCTCTAAATATCTTTGTGCTTTAAGGGTTGCATCTTTAAAATCAGGATAAAAATCATGGAACCCGGTATTTCCTTGGAACACCAATTCGGGATATCCTTTACATCCTGTGATATCAAATATTCCATTAATTAGGATGG
>JBFYPZ010000371.1:0-2763 GCA_041303035.1 Flavobacteriaceae bacterium | reverse complement strand
TTTATCCCAAAGACCCCAATAGGCACCCACATCACCTTCAGCTCCAACTTTCCACGATTCATCAAAAGACGAAAAATAGAATATTTCAATAGCCTCTTCCTGAGACCATTTTTGGGTATTGATAAAATATTTAATGGCGTTTTCCTGTGATGGATAAGCCCCATAAAGGTTGGTTCCCTGACTGGGCCATCCCGTTTCTGAAATAATTACTTTTTTTCCGTTCGCTGCACGAATTACACGATTATACATATCTTTCATATACAGCAAGGAATAATCCTGGTCACAACCTTCCCAATACGGATAGCAATTTGCTAAGATCACATCACAGGCTTCCGTAATTCTTGGATGATCGGTAAACTCATAATAGGCATCGACATAGCCCACAGGAATATTATTTGGTATGGCTTCTTTTACCTGAGTTATAAAATCCAGCAATTCATCTTCGGTTAAATCACCGCGGTACATTACTTCATTCCCCACAGCGGCAATATCTACATATCCCCCATGAGCCAACTTAATCAGGTTTTCAACTTCCCGTTTGTTGATATCAGGATCATCACCCAACCAGGCACCTACCATTGTTTTTATACCATATTCCCGCGCAATTCGGGGAATGGCTTCGTTACCGTCTGTACATGAAAAAGATCGTATCCATTTGGTGTAGGGCTTAATAATTTGCATACGCCTGTGGATTTGTTCCTCAGAAATTTGATCTCCGGGCTTTTGTCCTTCCTCATAGGGGCTAAAACCAATTCCATGCATACCATTTTTCAGAGCCTTTCTACCCAGGTTGCCCAATTCTTTTTCTGTTTTGTTCTCAAAATCGAGAGAAGCCAGGGCTAAAAATTTTTCTGTTCTTATTGACATCTTTAACTATATTTTAATTTTTCATTTTTATCCCATATTCCCCATCGCTGGCCCACATTGCCTTCATAATGCTCTTTCCATGATTCATCAAATGATGAGAAATAAAACATTTTTACTCCCTCAACCCGGACCCAATTATTTACATTGACAAAATATTTCATCGCGTTTTCCGGAGAAGGTTCTGCCTCTTTGATATGATCTCCCTGGCTCGGCCATCCTGTTTCTGTAATGATAACGGGTTTTCCCTTTGCAGCTTTTTTAGCCAGAGTAAACATTTGTTTTAAATAAACCGACGCATGGTCAATATTGCACCCTTCCCAGAATGGATAACAGTTAATCAAAATAAGGTCACAGGCATCAACAATGGCCGGACGTTCACTGAACTGATAGTAAGCATCTACATAACCAACAGGAATGTTTGGCAATACTTCTTTAACTTTTCGAATATAGGCAAGTATTTCTTTCTCAGTTAATTCACCACGCAGCAAAACTTCGTTACCTACCACGGCAATATCAACATAACCCGCTTTGGCAAGTTCAATTAATCCATTAATTTCTTTATCATTTTGTGATTTATCATCACCAATCCAGGCGCCAACCATAGTTTTTAAACCATGTTCATGTGCTACCTTTGGGATAAACTCATTTCCTTCGGTACAAGAAAACGACCGGACCCATTTGGTATAGGGTTTAATCACCTCCATTCGTTGTCGAATTTGCTTCAGAGATAATTGATCTCCAATATTTTGTCCTTCCAGATAGGGACTAAAGGATAAACCATGAAGGCCTTTACCCAATGAATTTGAAAAAAGTTCTTTAATTTCAGCATTGGTTTTTAAAGCAAAATCGGTATCCGTATTTAAACCCGTTTTTAGGTCTGTCAATCCCACAGAAGGCAACCTGTCTGTTTGGTAATGTAATTTTACTTTTTGGGTTGGCTGGTTTTTACGTTTATCCAGTTCGGCCCTTATTTCATTGGCCCGCTCTTCTGTAAGATCATAATTCCGCATCACGAAGATCGCAATGAGTGTTCCTAAAATGGGAAGTCCGGAGAAGAATACCCTCAGTCCAACGATAGCGCCTTCAGGTTGGGTTTCAGCACCTGAATTAAACCCTACAAGGGTCATAATTGCACCGCTCAATCCTCCCGCAATGGCAAACCCAAATTTTACCATCCACCAATAAATGGCTCCAAATGTTCCTTCTCTTCTCAAACCTGTGTTCAGTTCGTCCAGATCAATTACATCCGCAGTCATAGACATCATTAACACAAATAAACTTCCAATTCCGAAGGAAAAGAATGGCAATGCAAACAGGAACATATAAGGTTTCCCGGGAATAAAAAGAAACCACAACATGATATATCCTATGATTGATATTCCCTGTGAAATAAGAAAGGCATTCTTTTTGCCAATTATTTTTGACATTTTGGTTACAATGGGTATGACTAAAAAGGTCGTTCCCAAAGCGCCTACTGATCCGAAGAGTGTGGGCCAAATACCGGCATCTCCGGCACTACCATCAAAAAGATGGTATACAATAATAAAAAACGAAAAGGCTGCAATGGTATTAAAGGCATTAAAGACCAGAAATGTTGCAATGCATAATTTTCTGAAAGGTTTTGATTGGAATGCCTCTTTAAAGGCCTTTAAAATTTCTTTCAGACTATTCCCAATGCTTTTAACATTAAGGGGGGCATAATCCTTATTAAGCGTGGACTCGCTTTTAATGAATATGGCAGGGACCATAGCAAAAAGCATTAAAATGAACCCTACCCAAACGGCCAATGTTCTTGTAGCTACATCTGCAGACTCAAACATTTCCTGATCATACATAATTACCCAAAACCAGGGTGCTATCACCCATGCCCATTGACCCACCCATTGTGCAACAGCC
>JBFYPZ010000370.1:0-2777 GCA_041303035.1 Flavobacteriaceae bacterium | reverse complement strand
CGCAATTATTCTCAACCAGCAGTCGCTGGACAAATTTGAACATGCCGTAAAAAAAGGCGGATTGCTACTCTATGATCCCAATGGCATCACCCGGTTTCCAGTTCGAAGGGATATCAATATTTACAGGATCGAGGCAGCCGAAAAAGCTGCTAAATTGGGCCTCTCAAAAGTATTTAATATGATTGTACTCGGCGGATTCTTAAAACTGAAACCCATTCTGAGTATGGAATACATTCACAAAGGACTGGAAAAATCCCTTCCTGCACGCCACCATGGCATGATACCGGAAAACGAAAAAGCGATAGAAACCGGTAAAGGACTGGTCATGCCCGAACTTGTGCTGAATTAGTTATAGTATACCCTTTTAAAAAACAAATTGAATGCCTGTCCCGTTCCAATATTCATTACTTTCGTCATAAGATTTTAACCACCATTTTCACTTCCGGGCAAAAACGAAAAAATGAAAGAACAATTTACCCCAAAGCTTTTTTCACTTCTCAAAGCCGGTATTTCTAAAAAACAAATTGAAAAGGATATACTTGCCGGAATCATTGTAGGAATTGTTGCCTTACCTCTCGCCATTGCCTTTGCCATTGCATCCGGAGTCTCTCCTGAAAAAGGATTGATCACAGCCATTATCGCCGGTCTGATCATTTCAGCTCTTGGCGGTAGCCGCGTACAGATAGGCGGTCCAACCGGTGCCTTTATCGTTATTGTGTATGCTATTGTCCAGGAACATGGGGTTGGCGGACTAACCATAGCCACGCTGATGGCCGGTTTTATCATAATTGGCATGGGCCTGGCCAAACTCGGTAATTATTTGAAATTCATTCCGTATCCCCTTATCGTTGGTTTTACCAGCGGTATAGCCATTATCATCTTTTCTTCCCAGGTCAAGGACCTGTTTGGTTTACCAATAGATTCGCTTCCGGCAGATTTTATTGAAAAATGGAAAGTTTACGCCGGTAATTTCACCGCACTTAACTGGACAGCCGTCGTCATTGGAATTTCAACGATACTGATCGCACTAAATTTTCACAGGCTAAGCAAAAAAATTCCGGGATCTATCGCAGCCATTGCACTAAGTACCTTTGTTGTCTATTTTTTCGATCTTCCCGTAGATACCATCGAATCCAAATTTGGCGAAATTCCAAATCACATCTCCCTGCCGGTGATTCCCAGAGTAGATTTTGCTACCATACAGGCACTCATACAACCGGCCATTGCCATTGCCCTGCTCGGGGCTATAGAATCACTGCTCTCAGCAGTTGTTGCTGATGGTATGATCGGTGGCAGGCACCGCTCGAACATGGAGCTGCTGGCTCAGGGCACCGCAAACATATTTTCGAGTATTTTTGGTGGGATACCGGCCACGGGAGCCATTGCCAGAACGGCCACCAACATCAAAAATGGCGGAAGAACACCCATTGCAGGAATTATTCATGCCGTGATCCTTCTCTTAATCATGCTCTTGTTTGCTCCCGTTGCCAAACTCATACCGCTTTCATGTCTTGCCGGAATACTGATCGTTGTTTCCTGGCACATGGGGGAATGGCATCATTTTTATGCGCTTTTAAAAAGCAACCGCATGGATGTCATTGTTTTGCTCACAACTTTTTTTCTTACCGTATTTTTTGACCTGATCATTGCAATAGAAGTGGGAATGATCTTGTCCAGCTTTATGTTTATGAAAAGAATGAGTGAGGCCACTTCCATAACGGGTACGGCAAATATTTTCAAAACCAATGATGAAAGGGGGATCCCTTTGTTTGAAGAAGAATTATCGGAAATACCAGAAGGAGTTGTTTTATACGAAATCAACGGGCCCCTATTTTTTGGTGCTTCCCAGAAATTTCAGGAAATCATTTCAGACCTGCACGAAAAACCCAAAATTTTGATCCTGAGAATGCGGCATGTGCCATTTATTGATGCTACAGGGATCAACAGATTACAGGAAATCTGCAAACAAATAACAGCGAGCGGAACCGCCATATTGATTTCAGGGGCCAATCACAACGTAAAACTTGAACTGTTAAAAGCAGATCTTTACGCTTTGCTGGGCAAGCACAATATACATGACAATATACATGCTGCCTTAGAAAGGTCAAAAGAATTGCTGGAGGAAGATAAAATCCAATAAAGGACTACTTGTATCTCCGTTGTTTCGGGACTTTTAAAAACAGAAGCGGTAATTAAGAATTTCTCTCTTCAGTCCCCTTATTCTCCGGTTCGCCTGTAATCGTCAGGTCCTTACCATGAACGCTTTCATAGGATATCCTAACCGCCTGAATGGCCAGGGCCACGATGATCCCTGTGGCAACCATACCTATTATGCCTATAAAAACCGAAAGTATCATACCCAACCTTGTACTCGGCGAAATATCACCGAAACCAATGGTAAGGGCGGTAATAAATGAGAAATAAATACCTTCAAAAACCCTGATTTTCTCAACAAAAGAGAAGACCACGCCAAGGAGCACCACCAGCAGGACAAGTGAACCCCAAATAGGGAGTGTGACACGATGTAAATCCAAGAATGTCTTCAAGAATTTACGCCTGAATTGTTTGCCATTTTTTGCCCTATTTAGTTCGTCCATATTCTTCAAAATTTTAGTGAGGTGATTTGGTTTAAGTCGCATACGCAGGCTCAAAATCAATGACAAAGCTCCCTATGAGATATGCCATACCGCTTCAAAATTACCAATTACAGGAACAAAAATACTGTAAAAACCAATAAAATGAAAAAGCCGCTTTTCTCCTTATTTGCGGAGGGGTCA
>JBFYPZ010000369.1:0-2791 GCA_041303035.1 Flavobacteriaceae bacterium | reverse complement strand
CAAGTGTGCCTTAGTGCATTGATACCGGCTTTTTTATATTACGCTTCGATTTTCGTGGAACTCGACTTTTATGCTGCAAAGACTGGATTGAAGGGGATTTCTCGTGGAGATCTTCCTTCTATTAGGGCAGTTTTATTAGAGGGATGGTTTTATTTGTTTGCACTATTGATTCTGATACTCAGTTTAGTCGTTTTCAGAGAAACATCCAGGGCTCCGTTTTATGCCTGCCTAGCGATTATTATTATTTCGATAATTAAAAAAAATAACAGATTAAATATTAAAAAATTTTTGGAATTTGTTGGAGTTTTGGGTGAATATTTTGTCACATTAACCCCTATGATGGCAGCAGCTGGTATGATTATGGGTTCACTTAGCCTAACCGGTGTCGCTCATGCCATGTCCAGCGAACTTTTATCGTTAGCAGGCGGCAACCTCTACCTGTTGCTTGTTTTCGGGTTTTTTGCAAGTTTTGTTCTTGGTACCGGGATGACCATTACTCCTTGCTATATTTTTTTAGCGGTTACATTAATACCAGCACTTATACAAGTTAAAATAGATTCTTTAGCTGCGCATCTTTTTGTAATGTATTGTGGTATGATCTCTTTTATTACTCCTCCCGTTGCCATTGCTGCTTTTGTCGCCTCCAAGATAGCTGATGTACCTCCTATAAAGGTGGCGCTTACTGCAATGAAAATCGGCTTTGTTATTTACATGTTACCCTTTTGCTTTGTGCTCAATCCGGCTATGATATTTCGAGGCTCTTATATAGAGATATTGATTGTTGTCTTAACGGCATCTACCGCAATAATAATGTTGGCAGGAGCCATACAGGGATATTTACCTGGCATTGGAATAATAAAGATACCAATAAGGATATGCTCTTTTATTGCAGGTGTGCTTTTGTTTGCTCCTGAGCTAAAAACCGATATGATAGGCGCAGTAATAGTTTTGTGTATTTATGCTGTGCTGCTTTTTAAAATTATTAAAAAAAGAGCATTTTCTGAAATGAAGTAACCTTTTTAGGGACAAAACTAAATTCCCTGGAGTTGTATTCTCCGCCGCTTGCGGCGTAGATTTGAGGTGTGATCGAATACGTCGATAAAAGTAATTACGTAACGGTGCTGATCTATCATTTTGTATATCCGGCAAAATTCCGGCGTGTAATATTTGATGAAACAGTTGATTCAGTCCTCGAAGGAATTTCGTTGAATTTTGAAAAGCGATACTAGATAAAAATTAATGAGTCTGGGACAGATCAAGATCATGTCCATTTTTCGATACAGTCTGTACCGAACAATTATGTGAGAGAGCTTGTGACGACCTTAAAGAGCCTTACCACAAGAAAGTTGTTAAAACGCTGCCCCCCATGTCAAAAAGAGGAACCAGGGCGGTGAGTTTTGGACCAACAGATATAATTGCGAGCACCGTTGGCAGACAGGGAGATGAGAACACCTTAACCGACAAAGTTAAAAGGCAAGCACAAAATATCTCAAGTTGTATGAGGATCGGCAGTAGTCTATGTTCTAATACTCTGCCTCTCGGAACGGGAATAATTTATTCGATCGACTTTTCAGTATAGATTTTTTTGGAAATTGATAATGCTCTACTAGTTTAAAATTAAAAGGAGGTAAAAGCTAACCATGATAAAAAATACATTGTGGAACCAGGAAAATGGATGGTGGACAAGCGAAATTAATTTTCTTCCTGAAATAAAACAAAATTTTTCACTGCCGAAACGGGTAATAATTCATGATGCAACACTGAGAGATGGTGAACAAACGCCTGGTGTAGTGTTTCGAAAGGAAGAAAAAATACGGATAGCGCGTGAGCTAGATTTAGTTGGAGTTGATCGAATAGAAGCTGGTATGCCGGCAGTTTCAGAGGAAGACGAGAGTGCAGTCAAGGAAATCGCAAAAATGAATCTTCGAGCTAAAATAATGGTTCTTTGCCGTACTTTGGTAGCAGACATTGATAAAGCAGTTGACTGCGGAGTTTGGGGTATCGTGATGGAAGCACCGTGCGGAGAACCTAGGTTAAAATACCAAATTAAATGGACACCGGAAGAGGTTATTAAAAAAAGCGTCGACTGTATTAACTATGCCAAGAATAAAGGTTTGTTTGTGTCTTTCTTCCCTTATGACACCACTCGAGCTGAGCTATCCGTTCTTAGGAAAATTATTACCGAAGTTACTGCAAGATCACAACCGGATTCTATCGCTATAGTTGACACGAATGGATGCTGTCTTCCCGAGGGTATCAAATTCCTAATAAGAGAAGTTAGACAGCTTACTCATTTACCGCTTGAAATACATACTCACAATGATTTAGGCCTCGGTATTGCTAATACACTTGCTGCAGTGGAAGTAGGAGCTGAAGTAGCACATGTTTGTGTCAACGGAATTGGAGAGAGATGTGGTAATGCTGCGCTTGAAGAAATTACTGTCTGTTTAAAGACTTTACTGGGATATCCAATGGAACAAATTGATTTTAAAAGGCTTTACGAGTTATCACAATTAGTCAGTAATATAGCTAAAATGGAAGTGGGTAGAAACAAGGCTCTTGTCGGAAAACTAGCTTTTACCAGGGAGAGCGGTTTGGGTATGGAGGTATTCATAAAAGAGCCAAGAGTTGCTTTCGCTATTCATCCAGAATTTGTAGGCAGGAAATTCGAAGTTGTATTAGGAAAAAAGAGCGGCCGGCAGTCTATTAAGGTTAAGCTTGCAGAAATCGGAGCTACGGCAACAGATGAAAACATTGACAAAATTTTAGAAGAGGTTAAGGGCATTGGGAT
>JBFYPZ010000368.1:0-2800 GCA_041303035.1 Flavobacteriaceae bacterium | reverse complement strand
ATGCCTTTCGGAAGGTTCGGCTTATATTCTAATGATGTGATTTGACAATTCTCTAGTTTACAGTGAGGGGGCTTCTAGGCACTTTAATTTCATTTAGGCAAACCCATGGCTCTGCCGGGAGACTCCCAAAGTTTGACAGTTCCGGAAAAACTGTGAAGCTTCCTCGGACGTGAACCGCTCAAGTTCACGAACCAGAGGAGACTCCATGGTGCAGAAAGTTTAAGCCACACGCGATGGGAATGCAAGTATCATCTGGAATGGATACCCAGATGGCGTCGCAAAATTTTATATGGGCAGTTGCGAAAACACCCAGGAGGGGGATGGCACGACCTGGCCTCCCAGAAGGAGAGCAAGATTCTGAAAGGGCATTAACAGGCGGATAATGTGCATATGCGGGTGTCAATCTCACCCAAGTGCTCCGTGGCGCAGATAGTTTGGTTTATAAATGGCAAAAGCGCTATTCACATCGCCCTTAGCTATTTGGGGGGGCGGAAGAATTACCACTGGATGCATTTCTAGGCCCCGGCTTTTTGGTTTCAACGGTTGGGGCAGATGAGGTGGACATCTGCGAATACATCCGACTTTGCCGGTGGTAGGCTGACTTGAATGGATGTAGCTATAGGGTAAAAAATGATTTTGGTGGCAATAATTAGCAGGTATTTACAGCTGTTACTTATTAGAATAAGTGAATATTTGTATTTTGATAAAATAGGAGATAAATATCCACTAATACACCAGAAATTAAATTGTGAAAGGTGCGCGTTTTGATTCATTTTGATTTTAGTAAGCCACTACGCTCTTCAAAAATACAATGTTTTTTAGGAATTATAGTGTTGAGCATTATTGCAACTAAAAAACAGGATCTTCTAATAATAAGCTGGTGTTAACGCTTATAAAAAAGAGGAAATAATTTAAACATGTCCCTCAAACAGAATATAAAATTAAAATTGACAAGAAAAGAATTAAAGAAAAATATAACAGCTTTTCCAACAGGTAAAAATAAGAAAATTTCCGAGGCTGAAAGAGTATACCGAATTCTTCATAACGAGATTATCGATATGAAGCTAATGCCCGGAAGTTCGTTGGATGAAATTGCTTTGGCTGGGCGTTTTCATATATCACGTTCACCAGTTCGTGAAGCTCTCATCCGATTGGCTGCAGGCGGTTTTATTATTCAAGAAAAAAACAGGGTCTCCATTGTTAGGCCTTTCGACATGGCACACCTCCCCAAATATATTGAAGCACTCAGTCTTATGCAGCGCATGACATCCCGTCTCGCAGCATATAATGCAACTCGTGAAGACATTAAAACCATTGAGGGATTTTGTCATGCACACTTGAAAGCATATAATGACGGCGACATCATGGCCATGATTACTCTTAACAGGCAATTTCATGGGAGCATCGGTGCTGCCAGCAAGAATCCCTATTTTCATGGACTTTATGCAAGGCTTCTTGAAGACAACTACAGATTACTACGTTTTCACTTCCACACGTTTAATGATGAACTTCCCGAAGAATATATTCAAGATCATATGGATCTGCTGGAATCTATTAAACACAAAGATGGAGAAAAAGCAGATTTAATAGCTAAAAACCATGTCATTAAAGTTTGGAAACAATTTACGGAATTCTTAATGAAAAACCCTAATTTTGAGATTAACCTTTCTACCGATTAATTAAGTTTATTATTCGCTTAAGCCCTATTGATAGGGCATAAAATATAATGTTCAGAGTCCGAAAAATGGCATCACGAAGCAATCATAAGAGATAAGTAAATAGAATATTTAAAAATGAGTTTTGTTATGATAGCGTCGCAGGCTACATGAAAATTGTTTGCAACGGGCCAATTAATTTCCTAACGTGAAGCAAAACTTTTCTCATGGTTATACCAAGCATCGCGGCAGGACTTTAATCAGAACCGAAGTGTACTTTACAAAGCCTTTAGCACACATAGAGCTAATGATTGCGTTAAGGTAAAGCGAGCAAAGTCATTACGCGGTTTGTTGTGTCCTGTGTTGTTACCTGGATTCACGACTTAAGCTGGATGGCGAATTTAGATATTCCAATCTTACTTAAACCATTAATAAATTTAAGGAGAGTTTAATCTTGTCAATTAAGAATGCAAAAACATTCACCATGGATGGAAAAAACATAGAATTTTTGCCTGGGCAAAGTGTTGCTGAAGCACTTTTTTCAAATGGTATCACCCTTTTGCGAAAAACCATTAAAGGGCAAGGCCGCGGCGTATTCTGCGGGATGGGGATCTGCGGAGAATGTCGAGTTATTGTTGAAGGCGTACCCAATATTTGTTCCTGCCAAGAACAAGCAAGTGAAGGACTTTCTGTGCAGACACAGTTGGATGCCGAATTAGGAGGTCAGGTATGAATAAAGCGGCTCTCACCATAATCGGTGGAGGACCTGCTGGAGTGTCTGCGGCCTGTGAAGCAGCAAAATTTGGTGTTAGTTCCGTACTTGTTGAAGAAACTGACAGAATCGGCGGGAAGGTTTTGCATCATTTCGGAACTAGATCGGTTGATGTAGAGGCCAATCGCACAGCTAAACGTCTGCAGACAGACCTTGACAAGTTTGGCAGCAAAATATCCGTGCTTCGAAATATGCGTGCATGGAACGTTGATTCAAATGGTGTAGTTTCGTTGAGTCATACACGCAACCCCAAGCTTTCCAAAGAGAAGAATGAGGCTTTTGAAGAGGGAGCATGTTTGTTTTCAGATACTGTTATTATAGCAAAAGGCGCTTTGGAACGAATTCTGCCTTTTCCCGGTTGGACCTTGCCCGG
>JBFYPZ010000367.1:0-2800 GCA_041303035.1 Flavobacteriaceae bacterium | reverse complement strand
TATCATATCCCAATTGCTGCATGCAGCCTTATTAAAATAAAAACAGGGCATTCAATGAATGCCCTATTTTTCTTATTATTTTGCTTTAAACAAAATTAATTATTATTAGAATCCGGGATTTTGTGTTAATACTCCTCCACTCAGGTCTATTGCATTGATCGGGATTGGCAGCATATCATGTTTCGTTTCATAAGGAGTCATTTTCCCTGCAAACGACTTGATCACCCTTGCTTCATTTACTCTATAGGCATTCATGATCTGAACACCATTGCCCCAACGTCTGATATCGAACAACCTGTGGCCCTCCATACCCAGTTCCAGCCTTCTTTCCATGCGTACCGCTTTTCTTGCGTAATCCTGACTGGCAAAAGAAGGATAAGGTGATATCTTGTAATTGGCAGCTGGTGCACCATTGTCAGCCTTCACAGGAGTTGAATTTTTTGCCCTGTTACGTACCCTGTTCACATAATCCAATCCTGTAACGAGGTCTCCGGTTTCAATGGCAGCCTCAGCAGCCATTAACAAGACATCAGCATATCGGAGGATATGGTAATTGATCCCTGAATGCTGCTGACCCCAGCCACCGGTACCCACGTTGGCATCTTCACCTGCATGGTAAATGTGTTTCTTACCCATATATGGACCTGAAATATCAGCAAAGTTTGAGCGAATCCAGTCTTTTCCGGGCATTAAACCCCAGCCGTTGAACTGAATGCCTCTGCGGCCTACGGTAAAATCAATCCGTGGATCTAAAGTTCCAGTATGCGGTGTAAAAGGTTGTGAACTTTCAATTCCGTAATCATTCTTTACATCCGTTTGGTTAAACGTATCCAGTAAAGGCAAACCGTTGGCATCTGTCTGGAAAGCGTTAACCAGGTCCTGTGTTGGTTGGTAAAAACCACAACACCAGCCATTGGGCCCACCAAAATTCAAGGTGCCGCCGCGATTACCATTAAATGACTGACCTGCATCCGCAGTGAACTGGATCGAAAATAATGACTCAGGACTGTTGTCGCCTGCCAATCTGAAGTTATTTCCGTATTCAGGCAATAAGGAATAAGGCCCTGAGGTAATAACATTCTTTAAGTTGGTCAGGGCATTAGCCCATTTGCCCTGGTGCAATTGAGCCTTTCCCAGCAGAGCCTGTGCAGTCCAGGAAGTAGGCCTTCCTTTATCAGCCTGACTAGCTGGCAAATTATCCTTTGCGTAAGCAAGATCTGCCTCAATTTTATCCCAGATCGGGCCCGGGTTTGGTTGGTTAAACTGGATAGCCGCATAGTTCTCTTCCGAAATATAAGCCGGTCTTCCATAGATCTTTTGCAATTCAAAATTGAAATGACCTCTTAAAAATCGGGCTTCAGCCAACTGGGAACTAAAATCACCTTCGGTTACTTTACCTATAAGGTCTATGACTGCATTTGCTCTGTTCACACCTGCGTATAGAGCCAGCCATTTTCCGAGAATATAATCATTTCCGGTATTCCATTTATATACTTCAACATCATATAATGTTGGCTGGTCACCGTCGGTACTGCCCTTGTGAGCATCATCTGAAAGCACATCCAGCCACCAGTTATCTCCAGAAGCTGTCCAATCGGCAGCTCCCTGGTTGTTTCTGATCCCGTCGAGTACCGAATAGGCCCCGATCAACTTCAATTCGATACCCGTGGCATTCTGAAGTGCGTCATCACTCAAGGCACCATATGCCGGGGTTTCGGTAAACGAATCGCTACAGGCTACCATAGTAAGCAGCAGGATGGCGATATAGAATAACTTATTTTTCATTTTTTTTAAAATTTAACATTAAAGCCTAAAGTAAATATCTGAGAGTATGGATATACCCTGTAATCTATCCCCAATGAAAGGTTATTGTTACCGGCAATCTCAGGATCTAAACCGTCATAATCGGTAATCGTAAACAAATTGGTTCCCTGTGCGTAAATTCTGAAAGAATCCAAATGGGCCTTTCTGGTCCAGTCTCCGTCAAAGGTATAACCCACCTGCAGGTTTTTCAACCTGAAATAAGAACCATCCTCAACAAAGAAAGAATTGGGTGCAGAAGCCTCATTATTTTGTACTGACTGACTTAAAGCAGGTAAACTCGCATTGGTGTTGTCCGGTCTCCAGGAATCGTTTACACGGGTACTTCTGTTCGCATCAAAGAAAGATGGAAAATCAGAATAGATCTTGTTGTAATTGTACAGATCGTTACCCTCAGAGCCGTTGAAAAAGGCAGACAGATCAAAGCCACCGTAACCCAACATCAAGTTGATACCGTAGGTAAAATCAGGATGAGGAGAACCGATATAATCCCTGTCGTTATCATTGATTATTCCATCTACCACTCCATTTTCATCCGGTAAATCTCGGTATTTAAACCTGCCTACACCGTCAGCCGGTGTTGCAAATCCCTGATCAGCATGAGCTGCAACTTCAGCCTCATTCTGGAAGATACCTTCCACTACCCTGCCATAAAAAGAGGATATAGGTCTTCCTTCTTCAGTTCTGGTAATGGCACCAACTCTCAGGTCAGTTCTACCGGGTTGAAACTCGCTGCTCAATTCGGTAATTTCATTTTTATAAGAAGTAACTGTGGCATCTATCCCCCATTTAAATGTTGAATCATAGGTCTTGTGATATCCCAAAGCAAAATCAATACCTGTATTTCGCACAGAACCCAAATTCACATAGGGTGCTGCTGCATCAATGGCCGTAGTACTGACAATCGTGAAATCCTGGGTAACAAAATCATCAGTATCAATGATCCAGTATTCCAGAGACATATACAAGTCGTTATTAA
>JBFYPZ010000366.1:0-3434 GCA_041303035.1 Flavobacteriaceae bacterium | reverse complement strand
GCCGGGTTTTAAATACGTCAAATTACATTGTCATATTAATTCAATGACAATCAACTACTTTATCCTTTAAACTTTGTCCTTTGTCCTTGCCCGAAGGGCTTTGAGGCCGGGGTGGTTCGGGCTTCTTTGGTTGTCCTAATTGTTGTCAAAGTTATGAGTTAAGAATTTTTGTCTTCCTGTTATTATATTCCTCTTCAGTCAAAATTCCCTTTTGTTTCAACTCATGTAGTTTTTCAAGTTCGGATACAAAATCTGCTTTATTGTTTCGTTGTTCCGCTAATATGGCACTTGCTAATTCAGTTGCTTGCTTTTTAATTTGATGATGCTTGTATTCTTCTTGCATATGTGTAATTGTGTCCTTTAGTTCCTTTGGATTCTCAACGTAATAATAAGTTGTTGAACCAACTTCTGCCGCTGTTTGAATTTCAATATTCCCGTATCCAAAAATTCGACCAATAAAGGATTGGCTGTATGAGACATTGTTAATTTTTTCAAGCGGACTTTCCTTTGAGTTATTAGAGAACACTCCAAATTCGTCTATGACTCTTAAATTTGTAACCACCCACAAATTGTTATTTCGTTCAACGACTTTGTAAATAAAATAGCCGATACCAACCACTCCAATTAAGGTTGAGATTGAAAGATTACCTTTTCGTCTCTTTTAAGTTGCGTTTTCATTTTACTTTTTCTATTTTATTGGTGTATAATTATTTGTTGTCAAAAGTTCTGTCAGTTCGTTTATTGCAGTCAGTTTCAAGTTAGCCTTGTGCTGTTGTAAGTCCTGCTCATTCTGTCTGCCGATTATTAATTGTAGGGCATCACTACTTGTTGCCTTTAACGGTTTACAGCTATACGCAGGCAGGGTATTTTACCACAGAACCTCCTACGAAGAGTTGAACTTCAAATTTAGCACTTTCCTGTACTACGAAGCACGCAACCCCTGCTTGCGTATAGGGGATGTTATGCCTTCGCCTTTTTTTCTGTCGTCTGTTTTTCTCTTAAGTCGTTGTTTCGCTTTTATTGTTTAATATTTAAAAAGTGTCAGCCATTTTTATTTTTTCAATTCGTAAATTTTATACCAATAGAAAAACGCTTCAGGGTTGGACTTTTTGAGTTTGTTCAATTGGTTATTGAGCGGTTCGTCAATTTGCCAATCTTTTAGTTGAAGTGGATTTTCAAACTTAGCAATCGTTTTTGCATTGAGAAATATCAATGTCGAAAGGTAAGCCGCCTTTGAAGCGTGGGCAATTGCTTTTTCAATGTGATAGCTTTCAGAAAAAATAAAACGGCTGATTCGCCCAATACCGTTTTGCAATTCTATAAAATCGCCTTTGCCATCTGTTCCTCTGCTTACAATGCAAAGAGCCGTTTGGTAAATATCTTCCAATACATCGTTTTCGTTTATTCCTTCGGAATTGCGATAATCAATCTCGGTTTTTGCAAAACGATAAAATGTAGTTTTAATGGTGTATAAATCGGTTACCGTATCAAACAAATTCCCGATGTCGTAAAGTTGCTTGATGATTTCCATACTCATACTGTCGTCATTTTTGAAATATGGAATACCTGTGGTGTTGGGTGCAAAAGCCGTGAGTTTATCACCCAAAATATCTTCCAAACTTGGCACATTTACGCTCAATGGTTTGTCTATAATTGGAACAAAGTCTGATTGAATTGGCAATGAAATTAGGTTTTCATAATTAACTTTTTCAAAAAGGATGTCTAATAATACATATTCTTCGTCTTTATTGGTTTTATGCAAAGGCGTGTAGAAAAATTTGTAATGCTCTTTTTTTATTTTTGAAGTTGTGCTTCGGAGTTGTAGCTCTTTCCTTAAAAACCCTTGTTCTTTTATGATTGCATCTAAAACGCTTTCCAAATCTTTGTTCCGATAACTATCGGAATCATTCGGCAAAATGATGTCAATATCTATTGAAAGTCGTTTGGTTGAATTGAAATGCAACATTAAAGCCGTTCCGCCTTTGAAAACAAAGGACAGTTTTTGCTTAGCCAAGCCCTCCAAAAGCAACAACGCACGGATAACTTTTTCTGCAAGGATTTTGTCCGCATTGCGATGTTGTTTTGAAAATTGGTTAAGCCACTCGCTTGATATTTCGTTTAAGTTTATCATTCTATAAAACGGCAGTTTATTTTTATTACTGCCATAAATTTGAAATTGTTTTTACAAATTGATTCAGTTCTTCTTTTTTTCGTCTCCTATCGGCATAGCGAAGCATTTTGCTTTGGTTAATGGTGTATTTGGTAAATGCTTCTTTAAAAATAGTTCGCTTTTCAGCACCTTGTTGAGTCGAAAAAATAACTTCATCACAAAAAATATCTACCAATATTTTTTCTATAGTTGTAGTATTTAATCCTTCAATTTTTTGAGTAGGAGCCTCAGTAACTAATGGTTTAACAATTAAAGTTTCTTTTTCGTCTGGAAGATATTTCTCAATTAAATCTTTTGTTGGGTCAATAAATACTGAATACTTTGCCTCTTTTAGAAAGAAGAAAACTGATTGAGCAGCATCTTTTTCAACTTCAATTAAAATATAAAACCTACCTGGTTGATGAACCATAAATTCATTGAAAGAGGATGTATTCCATAAACATATTTCTAAAAAAGGAAATTCCTTTTTCAACTTTGAGTTTATTGTTTTGAGTTTGCTGTTTATTTCAGGTATAAATATTTTACTATTGCCTAAAGAAAATTTGCCCCTTCCTATTCTCGTTAATACACCCATTTGAACCAAAGCATAAATTCTCCAATTTATCGTTGTAGTTTTTAATTCTGGTTCATTAATTCTATAAAACTTAACAATATCATTAGTCTTTAAAGATTGTACATCTTTAAACTGTTTTGTTAATTCTTCAATATTTAGTTTCTCAGTTGCGATAGCTATTGTTTTAAAAATACAAATATAATAAAAAAACTATAAAATGGCAGCAAACAAGAAATGCTGCCGAAATATTGATGGGTATGTTGGCAAAAAACAACTCTTTTGTAAACTTTGGTTTGCAGGGCTGGCCTGCAGCGGTTCGCAAATGTGTTGTTTTGTGGGCTGGATTTCTTTTGTCTTTGTGCGGGGGGAGAAAAAACAAAATAAATTCCCCTCAAGTTTGCACTGACCTATCAAAGAGCTAAATCAATTCTTTTTCAATTTTATCGTTATCGTATCAGGTTACCGGGGTCTTTTTTTACACTTGCCCCTAACGGTTTCGGGCTTTGCGTTCGGGCGGGTTTAGGAGCACAAAACTGTCTGCCAGCACTGAACTTGATACGAAGCACAATCCCGATAGCTATCGGGATCATTTAACCACTGAACCGCCAATTTTTCTGGCTCCTGTTAGCGGTTCGGGCTTCTTTGGTTGTCCTAATTGTTGTCAAAGTTATGAGTTAAGAATTTTTGTCTTCCTGTTATTATATTCCTCTT
>JBFYPZ010000365.1:0-2809 GCA_041303035.1 Flavobacteriaceae bacterium | reverse complement strand
GGCCGGAAAATGGCGGCGCTCGCTTGGCAATTGTATTTAACGGTTCCCCGCTTTTTTCAGGAGGCGCCGGGAGCGGTGAAAGTGAAATCCGTAAATGGATCATTAATAACGATATGTTGGAGGCGATCATTGCCCTCCCCGATCAGCTTTTCTATAACACAGGGATTTCAACGTATATCTGGATCGTTACTAATCGCAAGGCCAAAGACCGTAAAGGCAAGGTTCAGCTTGTCAACGCTGTTGGATTTTTTAAGAAGATGTCCCGGAGCCTTGGCAACAAGCGTAACGAGATCAGTGATGAGCACATTGAGGCGGTTACGAAGATTTACGGTGCATTCAAGAATGGTGAATACTGCAAGATATTCTCGAATGAGTATTTTGGTTTTACCCGCGTGATTGTAGAGAAACCATTGCGGTTAAGTTTTCAGGCTTCACCGGAGAGGATCGCTCGACTTGACCAGCAGTCTTGCTTTATTAACCTCGCCAAGTCCCAAAAAAAGGGCAAGGAAGGCGTCAAAGAGGTTGAAGAAGGTGTATCCTTGCAGAAAGCCATTAAAGCGATGTTATCTGGGCTGGATGGCTTCAAGATTTACAAGAACCGGGAGATGTTTGTAGCAGTTATGGACGCGGCCATAGATAAGGCGGGGCTTAAGCTCAAAGCTCCTGTAATAAAGGCAATCTTGGAGGCTCTTTCGGAGAGGTCCGAGGAGGCGGAGATCTGCAAAGATAAAGACGGCATGCCCGAGGCAGATGCCGAATTGCGAGACGCAGAGAATGTGCCTCTCTCGGACAATATTGATGACTATTTCAAACGCGAAGTTCTTCCCCATGTGCCGGATGTGTGGATGGATCGGAGCAAGGATAAGGTCGGTTACGAGATTAATTTTACTAAAGAGTTTTATAAATATAAGCCTTTGCGTAGTCTTGACGAGATCCGCAAAGACATACTATCACTGGAAAAGGAAACGGAAGGATTATTATCAGAGGTGCTTGAATGACAAGAGATGATAAAAAATTTTGCGGTGTCTTGGGTATTATTTTAATTATTTCTTGGCTATTCCTAAATTATTTACCGTTTGACAATAGTCTTAAGTCGAATTTAAAAGCATATATTATTGGTTTGGGTTTTACTGTACTTATTATTGTACCATTATTGAGGTTTTTCTACCCGCCGATGTCCAAAACGCTGACCAAATTTGTAATCCCCCAATTAAATTTGTGTCTATTTGGTTATGTTTGTCAATTAGGGTTTTTGTTGAAGTATCAGTTTGATAATAGCGGATTTAAAGGGATGGGGGTAATTGACCTTAGTACACATGGTATTTTTCTGAAGAAGAATCTATCCGGATTGAAAGCTCAACTTGAGAGAAGAAAGGATACGGTATATTCGATTGAGGAGCTTAAAGAAATGAATGACATGTTTCGTTCATTCCATAATAACGTCGATCAGTTTATCACGCGATATGGCAATTGTCTTAATGAAGGCGTTCTCTCATTACTTTATGAGGTACGACATATTTGCTGGTATCAAATTTTTTATACAAGCATACCATCTGAAATTGAAGACAAATCGCCGATTCACATGGGGGAGAATATCTCTAATGAACCCATGAAAAAAGTATTAAGTTTGGTGGAGTTAATAACGGGACAGATTGAAAAAGGTACAGTGTTAAAAGTTGAGCCAGTGGCCGTTTAATTTTCGCGTTTTTGAAATGATTAAATATGAAACATTATCTGGAATATAAAGATTCAGGGATTGAGTGGATTGGTAAAATTCCCGCCAAATGGGAAGTTATCAAGTTAAAATATATTATGCAAAATTTTGATGGGAAGCGCATTCCTTTAAGTTCTGAACAACGTGCTGAAATGCGGGGAGATTATCCTTATTATGGATCGAATGGAATTGTTGATCATGTAAATGATTATTTATTTGATGGTGAATATATTTTACTTGGAGAAGATGGTGCTCCATTTTTTGAAGCCTATAAGGACGTTGCTTTTTTTATGAGAGGAAAATTTTGGGTTAATAATCATGCTCACATTTTGAAAGCTTTTAAGGGGCATGATCAGAAATTTTTAACTTTTGCATTAAATTGCGTTGAGTATCGTAGGTATATTACAGGTAGCACGCGGGATAAACTTACTCAAGATGATATGTCCTCTATTGAGTTACCGATTCCAAAGGATGTTGAACAAAAAGCGATTGCGGACTGTCTTGATCGAAAAACTGCGCAGCTTGACGAGCTGGTCATTAAAAAAGAGCGCATGATTGAGCTACTTAAAGAGGAGCGGGCGGCAATTATTAATCAAGCCGTGACCAAGGGGCTTGATCCCAAGGTTGAGATGAAAGATTCTGGCATTGAATGGAGTCCTCGAATCCCCAAAAAATGGCAGGCACGGCCGGTAAAAGCATCCTTTCATGTGCAATTAGGCAAGATGCTTCAGAATGAGTCGGGTTCTTTTGGAGATCAATTGGTCCCATACTTAAAAGCGCTACATGTTAACTGGAGTGATATTGAAATGAGTGATCTGCCAGAAATGTGGGCCAGTTTCTCTGACTTAAATCAATATGGCATTCAAGATGGTGATTTGCTTATTTGTGAAGGGGGCGAAGTAGGAAGAGCGGGTATTGTCATAGATCCGCCCAAAGGTTGTATTATTCAGAATGCCTTACATCGTGTACGAGCAAGAAAGGATTCTGATATACGATTTCTCAAGTATGTTCTTTATGCTGTAGCAGAAGCAGGTTGGTTCTCTATCTTGTGTAATAAAGCGACAATCGCGCATTTGACTCGTGAAAAGTTAATTG
>JBFYPZ010000364.1:0-2817 GCA_041303035.1 Flavobacteriaceae bacterium | reverse complement strand
AGTGTGGCCGTTAAAATAATTATGAAAAAGCGCAGCAAGGTCAGTCGTTATTTAATGATCGGTAAAGTTGATACATCATACCGCCAAATATCACAAACACAAATGAGAGCAGGAAGACCGGGAATTCAAGTCCAAGATATTTGTCAAGTTTTAAACCAAGCCAGGCTGCAAGGCCAATGGCTGCTACCATTTGTATGCCCAGGCCGCTAAACTTCAGGAAAGTATTTGGTCGATTTTTCTTATCCTCTTCCATGAAAAAAGAAGCCACAAATTCAGAGAACCTGTGGCTTAATGTATGTTTAATAACAAGTTCAGTTCACACGGGCCTCTTCAGGGCGTATTGCATGCATGGCATTTTCACCTATTTTGATATCCTTGATTATAGCTCCCATTTTACAGGTTCCATTAAATACAGCCCCCGGCTCGACAACCAGTTTTCCTGTTAAAATATCACCGTGAATTTTTGCAGTTGCCTTCAGGATAAGAAGTTCTGACACCTCCAGCTTACCTTTTACCTCACCTTCTATATCGGCATTTTGTGCGATGATGTTGCCATCCACATAACTTGAATGACCCAGGGCTATCTTTGATTTGGATTTTATACTTCCTGTTACCTTACCTTCAATGCGGATATTACCAAAGGTCTCAATATTTCCTTCCAGCGAAGTTCCCTTTCCGATTACATTGCTTGAATTGCTGATCTCTTCAGCAACTCTTTTTTGTTCTTTAGATGTTAACATGTCTTGGTTTTTTAAAAAGTAACAAAATCCTCCGGATTCAACGAGTTTCCATTATACCACATTTCAAAATGTAAATGCGGACCATCAGTCATCTCTCCGCTATTGCCAACAATGGAGATAATCTCTCCTGCGTTCACAAAATTACCAACTTTTTTCAACAAACCGGCATTGTGCTTATAGACCGAAACCAGGTTGCCCCGATGCTGCACAGCAATAACATTCCCTGAATCCTGTGTCCAGGAGGCCATTATTACCATACCATCGGCCAGTGATTTTACTGGCTCATTGCTTTTAGCCACAATATCTACACCATAATGACCCTTCTTTACATCATAATGATCGGATATGAAACCGGTAATGGGTGTGAAGAAAAATACCTCTGCCAGCTCACGGTATTTAGAACTTGTTAATGAAACCACAGAGAATTCACCCTTCTCAAATTCCTTTCTAAATACGGAATCAGAGGAGGCAAGTTCAAGATTACCAACAGCCGTTGCAGGCTTTCCCTCAACGCCAAGCGCTTGTGCCGGATCAGAAAATCCGGTTGAAGTATCTCCGCTTAATATCCGTTGAAAGTTATGTATAAACGCGTCTTTCTGGTTTACTTCGATAGCCAGTGAATCCACTTTGATGGCAAGCTCATATAATTTTTTATTGGCTTCCATCTGGGCGTGTCTGGGGTCGAACCATTTCGCTAAAAGTGTCTTTGAAAGAAAAAGACTGCCGGAAAAAAGTACAAGAAACAATGACGCGGAAATCACCATTAATTTGGCGTACGTAAAGCCAATATTAGATTTCTCAGCAAGGTTCTCTTCATTGCGGATCACCAGTTGATATTTGGTGGTGAGGCGCTCTGATATTGTCTTTTTAGGTTTCAAATGAGTAATATTTCACAAAATTAGATATTCTGACTGAGTATAATATTGAATGTCTGTTTTTAACGTTTGTAAACGGATATTTGTATTCAGTGACTTTTCGAATTAACACCCTTTCGTTTTATACTGTTATCTTCCTGTTAGGCGGACTAATAGGGGGTTGCTCGTCTAACCAGAATAACATTACCAGCAATATATATCACAACACCACCGCACACTTCAATGGATATTATTATGCGCTGGAAAAAACACTGGAAGTTGAAAAGCTAATTTTGAAAAGTCTGGATGACGATCCCAATCAGATACTAAGACTCTTTCCAAAATTAGACACCAACCTGGCTAAAAGTTATTCAAAAGACACCGAAGAAATTATTAAGATGGCGTCACTCTCCATTCAGCGGCATCCCAATAGCCGATGGGTGGATGATGACTACTTGCTGGTAGGTAAAGCCCGCTTATTCGATTGTGATTTTCAAAATGCGATTCAGACTTTTAAATATGTCAACACAAAGAGCCAGCATGTTGACACACGACACGCGGCACTGGTGCAATTGCTGCGCACATTTACAGAGCAGGCTGATTTTGATCGGGCCGAAGAAACCTTTCGGTATCTCGAAAAAGAAAAACTAAATAAAGAAAATCAAAAACAACTATACCTCGAGAAAGCCTACTATTACCAGGTGCGTAACAATTATGACTACATGGTTCGCAACCTAACCCTGGCGGATTCATTGCTGGTAAGAAGTGATCGGAAGGGGAGAATTTATTTTATTATCGGACAAGTATATCAAAAACTGGGATTCGATTCGGAAGCATTCAATTATTATCGCAAATGCGTGAATACCAGTCCCGAGTATGAAATTGATTTTTATGCCCGACTCAATATGGCGCAGGTAGCCCGCCTTGACGATAAGAAAGACATCAAGCTTTTAAGGGCCCAGTTTGAGAAGATGCTGGAGGATTTAAAAAACCAGGAGTTTAAGGATAAAATTTACTATGAAATCGGTGAATTTGAACGTAAGCAAAATAATCTTTCAAAAGCCATCAGCAATTATACGCTTGCCGCTCATGCAGGCACCAATAAGCGAATACAGGGCAGTGCATATCTTAGAATTGGTCAGCTTGAATTTGATTCATTAAAGAAATATAGCCTTGCCAAACTTTACTATGACAGTGCCATTGCGGCATTGCCTAAAGACTTT
>JBFYPZ010000363.1:0-2818 GCA_041303035.1 Flavobacteriaceae bacterium | reverse complement strand
ACAATCAGGGACGGTGACAAAATTCTCGATATTGGATGCAAGCATGCTTATTTATCTGATATTTTAACCGAAAGGAAGATAAACTTTCAGTATTACGGAGTTGATATATCTGAAAGTGTCATACAAAACTTAAAGAGCAAAAAAGGAAATTTTCAGGTATGCGATGTTATGAAGGGGCTTCCCTTTGAAGAAGGTCAGTTCGATTATGTTTTTTGCATGGAGCTTCTTGAGCATGTCGAAAATCCTACTTTTTTACTCAATGAGATTAACAGGACGCTTAACAAAAGCGGCTGTCTTATTTTGTCGGTTCCTAATCCATACAACTGGATTTTAATTTATGCGAATATCAGAAGGCTTCCAGCAAAAGAAGGCCATATTCATTCTTTTACCTTTCAGGACCTCACAGCCCTGGCGGATTTTACAGGTTTTGAAATCAAAAAAAGAATCGGCACCTATACAATTCTCCCCTATTCTCCTCATGGGATAAAAAAAGGACGGTACTTTATGTTCAGAACTAACTGCACTTTTCTTGCTGCTTCGTTTATTTACCGAATTGAGAAGGTTAAGAATATAAAATCAACCTGAATTCAGACTTTTTAGTCTGTTTTGGATTTTTCCCTCACAATGGCAAAAAAAGAACCGCCGATAAGAAATCGACTCAACAGGTGGTTTGGCATCAGGCGGTCTATTGCCCCGATAACAGCAAGAAAAATCTTTTTAACAAAATTTCCTTTTTCAGAAGTTTCATTAACTGTGCCGATAAATTTACTTTTAGTTATTTTCAGTCCCGCTTCTTCAATCATCTTATAAACATCTTTCAATTTCCAGCAGTGTAAATGTCCGCTCGGGTGTGAAGCGCCGTATTTGATGCCGCGAATACTGTGCATCAGCTTTACAAGTAATGCGTTTTCAACAGGTATTTTCAGCATCACATTTTTCCCGACCCGGGCAGCCTGGCGTAGAAGCTTTGTGGGGTTCTCGACATGCTCGAGGATATCACAAAGCAAAACAAAGTCAGCTTCTTTGTCTGCGAAGGGTAGCTCCTTATCCGCATCAAGCACAACAAGGTTTTCATTGCCGTATTCACGCCGCTGCTGCTCGAGTGCCTCAGACGAAATATCGGCGGCGATTTTGACTTTGAAAGGCAGGCAGGCGTTCAGGACATCGCCTCTGCCGCTGCCTATTTCGATTATGGAATTGGTCGGTTCATTATCAATCAGGCTGCACAGCTGGCAGGCTTTCCAAACCGCCATCTTTTTAACCCAGTCGATATGACTTTGGTCTTCAGATTCATACATCTTGTCATAATCAAATTTCATACTTTTCTAAAGGCAAATTTCCAGTCTTTCATGTTTCGCCGGGAATATTAGCAGTTTTTTTCGCGGAGGTAAACACTTTCATATAGATAACTTTACACGTTTAAAAAAACTTTACATGTTTTAAAGTCTATCACGAGGTTAAATCCACTTATGTAAAGTTATCAGTATCGAACAAATCTGCATGGTCCGTTGAAGGAAAATTTATGCATAAATTTTGATGGATTGGAGCACTGAAACATTATTTATTACTGTTCCTCCTCCGACTTAGAATCCACACACCGCCTGAAAAAATAAGAAAAATCGTTGCTGGTTCCGGAATGGTATATAACGCATATATCTCTTCGCTGCTTAATGCCCGATTATAAATTCGAATATCATCAACATAACCTTGATAATTAGCAGGTGATTGACCTGATATTGCCCATAAACTAGCCATACACCATTTTTCTGTAGAAGGCGAATAAGGGTAAGCGTTCAATTCTGTTATCGTAATAGGCAAACCATCTACATACACGGTTGCCTTATTACCGTTAGCGTTAGTGGTACTTGTTGTGACAACTGCAGCAATATGATGCCAATTCCCGTCATCATAAGCTTGGCTTGTGCTCCAAGCATCGTAGGCATCATAAGCATTTGGGCTTCCTTCCTTCAATTGAAAACGTGCTTTACCTCCACCGTTACTAAATAAGCTCCAACCGCCATGCAAATATGATCCTTCAGAAAATATGTAGAGATTAGAGGTTGTCTTGAGCCAGCCGCAGGCGGTAAAAGTGGTATTTGCAAAATCAAACGGAGAATTATTACCCTGCACATAGTCATATCTTTGGTCATGAAAATAAAGAGCATGGTCGCCTACCCTGCCTTCAACCCAGGCCGCGTTTCCTGTAAGTGTGCCGTTGTTAGTGCCCGCCGAATCATAAGCTGTATTTCCCTGCCCTTCATCCAGCGCCCAGTGAGAAACAAGTCCATACGTAACATCACCATAAACAGGCATCGATAAACAAAGAAATGCAATAACAGTGATAAAGAGTGTGAGTATTTTCATCGCCCTTCTCCTTCAAAATCCTCTTTCCAGGTCAAAATTCAAGACCTGATGAATATATGTTTTCTCTGAGGGTTTGCAGCGGGATAAATTTCGTTGTTCACCCTCTCATCTCTTCTCCGGCTCTTAAAGAAATGCCGGTTTCAGTAAAACTAAGTTAAATTACCATAATACAATCAAGTTGTCAAGCAAAAAGACCTATAATTTCGACAAAATCATCGTAGTCCCCTTGTTTTTGAGTGGATTTTAATGAATTTGACAATTTGGCCTTCCGAATATGACCGAATGCTTCCAGCCGCAGAAAAAGGCACCATTTTTACGAAAATTTTACATAGATTTGAGTCAACCGCAAGGGTACTATAAACGTCTAAATAGGACAGGAAACCGACTGCTGAATGGAACTTTTAGAGGACAGTTTGCTCGATGCCCTCAAAACGGGCGACCAGGCGGCGTATGA
>JBFYPZ010000362.1:0-2824 GCA_041303035.1 Flavobacteriaceae bacterium | reverse complement strand
ATCGGGTATTTTTGTAATGAATACGGTCTCGATATAATGTGGCTGGTGCATGGGAAAGGTAACGTTTTCTTCACGGAAACCGTGAAAACACCCAGATACCTATATGAGCACAAGTTGTGGATGTAACGGCATAACTTGTGCCTATTTGTGCACAGGTTGTGGATGTAACGGCATAAGTTGTGCCTATATGAGCACAAGTTGTGGATCTAACGGCATAACTTATGCCTATTTGAGCATAAGTTATGGATAAATCGGCAAAAAATTTGGATGTAGAGGCAATAATTCTTCCAATGGTAAGATGAAGGGAGGCATAAAAAAACAGGTCGGGCCTGTTTCCACCGGAAACAAGCAAAATTTTTGCCTCGACAGGCGAAGCTTTCGCCTCTAAACGATATCATATCAAACCCTTTGGCCTTTTCATTTCCAGTCGCCTGGGGATTTACCGGCACGAAGGAATTTTTCATGGCATTAGTAGTGATAAAGACTCCTTTCCAGGGAAAAAAACCGATAGTAAAATCCATATAGGGTAACGGAGTATCAAAATGAAATATTCATCGCTATCTTTTAAAAGAACCATGTCCGACAGGCTCAGAAATCTGAGAGAAAAACTGGGCTTAACCCAGAATGACCTGGCAAATCAGTTGGGTATGAAAATCAAGCCTATTTCAAACATCGAAAACAAAATACAATTGCCTACCATACCAATGCTGGTCAGCCTGTTTAAAATATATCGTGTTTCCCCCCTGTGGTTTCTCATGGGAGTAGGTGATATGTTTTTATCGAGTTTGGAGGGCACTTCCGACCAGGTGGAAATATTCCAAAAGGCTTTTCCTGGAGTCCCGGCAGAACCGGATGTGATCAAAGTGATCGAGAGTATGGCCGTCCCGGTTTTGAAAAATGCCATCATTCTTAAATCCCTTGAACTTATGGAAGTTTACCGGCCTCAAATTGAAAAATATATAAAACCTAAAGTGAGCGATTATGAAAAAAATGTTGCAAAAAGTAGCCTCCTGAGGTAGAATATAACTTGCAAAGTAGGTCTTGAAGACCAAAAAAATATTCCACCCAGGAGGTGATACAATGATAACAATTTTTGAAGAAAAAAACAATAGCAAAATAAAAGAAATAAAAGAAGCTATTTTTGCACCTGCCAGCATGCGGATTGACGAGATAGGAACGACATCGGACAAGATAACCGGTCGAGCCGGATTAAGTTTCTTTGCCAGATACCTTGATAGAATCGGCATAAAAGGGATAATAGAGAATTTTTTTGGTTCTATCCGAAAAAGCCGTAAAGGTAAAAGCATCTACGACTTATTCAAACAAGTGATATGCTTTTTTTTGGATGGAAGCAGCCGCCATATAAGTTATTTCGATAGCCTGAAAAAGGATGAAGGTTATGCCGCCAGTATCGAATTTACCCCAGGCCAAATGAGTTCGTCTCACGGTATCAAGAGATTTATCAGTGGTTTTTCCTATTTGCGCAATCATTTATTTCGAAAATTGCTTCAGAAGATGTTTTTATGGCGTTTGAAGTTAGAGAAACCGTCAGTGTTGTTGATCGATATTGATACCATGGTAATGGATAATGATGATGCAAAAAAGCGAGATGGTGTAAGCCCGACATATAAAAAGAAGAAAGGCTTTCAGCCTTACCTGGTCAAATGGGGGCGCTACATAATCGATGCGGTGTTTCGTGGTGGTAAAAAGCACAGTAATCATGGAGATACGGTGAAAAAGTCCCTGGCTCATTTAGTTAGCTTGATACGGTGTAATTATAGTGCGGAAATTCCTATTATCGTCACTTGTGACAGTGGTTTCTTTGATCAGAAGTTATTTGAATTTTTCGAGAGAGAGCTTTGCATCCATTATATTTGCACAGGCAAGCTGTATGATGATATTCGTGAGCGAGTATCCGGTTTCAAGAGCGAAGATTTCTTTATTTATCGGAAGAATGAGAGAGGGCCAGAGAATGAGCAGAGTCAATGGAAGTGTGTAGAATTCAAGGATCGCAGAAATAGCTGGCAGAAAGAGCGCAGAGCATTGTATAGCGTACATATAATGGAGTCGAACCAGCGGTTACTATTTGGTGTGGAAAGCATTTATTACACCAACATTGGAGAGAATGATTTAATGACTCGGAAGTTGGAAAACGCAGGAGTATCTGAATACCTTGCTGCCGAAAGCATCATAAAATTGGCGCATCAGCGTGGAGAAGCCGAGTTGGTCCATCGGAATTTAAAGGAGTTTGGGTTTGAACAGATGCCCTTCAAAAAATTTTCCAGTAATCATGCATTTTTTCAAATGATGGTATTAAGTTTCAACCTGTATGAATCTTTTAAATGGGATATTTGCCAGGAGGTTGATGTGGTAGCATTAACGGCTCAACCCAATACCTTCCGTCGAACCTTGATAGATATCGCAGGAAAGATTGTCCGCCATGGTAGAAAGTGCATCCTGAAAGTAACAAAAGAAGTCAAAGAAAGGCTTTCATTGGAACGAATCTGGGAATTGTGTAATAGAGTTCCAGTGATATTGCGCTAAAGCGAAGATACTCGAAATTTGCAGAATTAGTTGAAGTAAGAAATAATAAGAGAATTCCAGGAAAAGTTCGCATTATAAAAGCGTTTCGGAGGTGTTTCATGTTTTTTAAAATTATTATTTAACAATTTAAATGGTTTTTCTTGAATTCACATGAAATATTTTAAAAATCCTTCGAGGATTGGAGAAAAAAAGGATAAGAGAGGAAAAATTCAATGAAATTTTATAGGTTAGAAAAAGAATCGCTCAATTTAGGTATAAATAAGAAAATCAGGGAAATAAG
>JBFYPZ010000361.1:0-2825 GCA_041303035.1 Flavobacteriaceae bacterium | reverse complement strand
TAAACACCGACAGGCAATTTATCTCCTGCTTCCAATTCATCATCAACAGTTGGTGTTGTTATGGTCTCATCAACAAAGTAATACTCAGGTTTCCCATCAGGGAAAACAGTTAACGGTGTTTCATCAAAAGCAAAACCTTCAAATTGAGTCACAATTCCATCTATTGGATCTTCCCCGTATTTTATTTCTTTATTTGTGGTTGCCTTAAGTTCCTTCGGTGAAATGGAAAGTTTGCCGGACTCGTATTTTACTTTAAAATTCGTTGACAAGGCGTGTAAAAATGCGCCGGGAGCTATAAGATGTTCCTTTCCTGCGCTTGTTACACTTTTCCCGGTAATCAGATTAACTGCATAGACCGTATTAAATTCAGTACTTGCATCTTCTTCAGAAAAAACAGTATATATAGAATTCTCCAGATCCAGTATATCTTCCAATGACAAAGTATTTGCCACACCTAAGATTTTGCCGTTTGGCACACCTAAGATTTTGCCGTTTAGAACATTTGCAAAGTATTCATTTTCTATCAATTCAAATGCATTGGCAACGCCTAATATTTTGCCATTCGGAACACCTAATATTTTGCCATTCGGAACACCTAATATTTTGCCATTTGGTATGCCTGATGATACATCATCAATCTCGAAATTTGAAACCGACAAAGGAATAAAGAAACTATTGGCAACGCCCAATACTTTGCCGTTTGGAACGCCTAGTATTTTACCATTATTTATGCTCGTTTCAGTAGCGATCCAGCTTCCGTTCTTTAAAATAGTCTCCAGTTGTTTAAAATAGGAGGCTGGGTCAGTATCAGGCTTGAGATCATCTATAAGCAAGATACTTTTGTTTATATCACCTTCAGAAAAATCCTGCTTGTGACTTGCTTCTATAAAGTCGCGAAACGCATTTGCTTCTTCTGTCGTAAATCCGGTTTCATCAAATTCGTATTCCAGGTCCACCTCTATTTTATCCCCATAGGTTAAAGGCGTACCCTCCGCAGGCACATCAGCCGCTTTAATTGTAAGCTCATTTTTCACAACTGTCAAAATGCCCTTTACAAAATTGATCTGATAGGCGGCAAGCTGTTCTTCTGTTAAGGCCACGTCAAAAGAAGGAGTTATTGTATAGTTATTGACATCAGCATAAAGGGCCTCTGTCGGAACCGAGGTTTGAAATTTCACAGCAGGCAAGCCTGTCTGTTCATATGTGAATCCATCCGGAAGTTTAACAGTATAAGTAAATTTTGGCTTTTGTCCATACTTAAATGTCTTGTTCTCTGCGATAATACTTATGGCTTGTCTTGTGCCTTCAAAGAAGGGTTTTTCAGGAGACAAACCCCCGTTATTCACCGAGCCCTCTTTGGGTAAGGTCTGCACCTGTACTATCGGGTTGCCAGAATAGCTGTCGATATTGGCTACAATAAAAATTTCATTCTCTGTATTGATAATGATATCATCTTCATTCAATTTAATTCCGTTTAAGATAACCTCTGTATCCTCAGTAAAATTTTCCCCAATGATTGAAACCTGATATGGCTTATTGCCGTCAGTGAACAGTGCCTCATCCTTATCAGCAATAACAAGCTCAGTAATAATGGGAGTTTTGTTTGCAATTTGGGAGAACGCAGCTTCGAGATCGATCAATCCTGCACCCGCCTTGTCAAAACTTCCGAAAGCTTTGGCTTTACTCTTTACTAAGGTCAGGGCTTTGTCAGCCTCAACATTGGTCTTTTTATCGATACTAACGGGTAAACCACCTGGGTACCAGTTGGGTATGGCCGACATCAGCAAAGCAAAGGCACCCGCCGCATGAGGGGCTGCGGCTGAAGTACCAAAAAAATTCGTAAATTGAGTGTCCACATCTGAAAGTCTGTCCTTTCCAATAGAAGCCACGTTGGTATTGACACCATCCGGTGCTGACAGATCAATCTGCAGATTTACACCGTTTGTTAATGATCCTCCCCAGGAAGAAAAATCCTGAGTAACCGGGTTATCGGAATTGATGTAATCCACCGCTGCTACGGTTATAGCCTCAGGGGTCATGGCATGGCCGCTTACGGTTGGGGCACCAGCACTGCCATATTCTATCATTTGTGTAAACTTTTCACCTTTCAGATCAGGAACTCTGAATGCAGTATATTTGAAATCAAGATCTGTCGTGGGGACGCTGTTGGCAATAGGGACGCCGTTGGCACTTACGATCATGATATTGGCATAAATCTCGGTTTTTGTGCTTGGTTTGACCTCAAAAACAATAACTTCGGTAGGGTCACCTGCCTGATTCTTTCGGTTATTACCAACAATGAGATTTCCGGCATCGTCAACAAGATATATATCGAGATCATTCGTTGCCCCCTGATCATTTATCTGAGAGGCAAGAGGTTCTTCCCATTGTAATACAAGCATATAAACACCGGGTACTACACGGATCTTTTGCAAAACATCGGGCACTCCACCGGTGGTTCCAAACACATGGGCACGGGCGGGACTGCCGGTTCCCAGGAAATTTGTAACCGGGGTGCTGCCCGAAGCAGAGAATTTTGCCTGGTAACCATTATTCGCAAAGTTACCCGCCGATGTAAAATACAAATTACCCTCTTTACTCGTAAAATCCCTTATTGCCGCTGAGATCCTTCCCTCACCAAAAAAAGGTTCGAGCGGAAAAGTGATGTCATCGACAATAATATCGCTATTTACAACCTGTAAATTCCGCACAGCCAGTTCAAAAATTCTGGGGGACTGAATACCGGTATGGAAGGCCAGTTCGGCACCCGGTGCCACATCGTGAACGATCTGCAACATGGCCCGGCCTTCATCTGAGGATCCAAG
>JBFYPZ010000360.1:0-2847 GCA_041303035.1 Flavobacteriaceae bacterium | reverse complement strand
TTCAAGCAGGTTCGGCTTGATCAAAATATCAATATCGAGAGTAGCCCGAGGCAACGCATATATGGCCATAGCTAACCCGCCGCATAGGGCATACTCGATCTTTTCTTCCTCGAGTTTATTGATCAGCGCCTTCAATTCATCCAAGATATCCATTCAAACACTTCCTCTATGCAACTGGAAAGCTCAGGGGCGGCCGCATAGCGGCGTCCCCTGCAGCGACTTATTAGCGATCGGTTCAGCCCCGATATATTCTAGGAGAGTGTTTACTTTAAATTCTATAGAACTGGAATCGTTTGGAGACTGAGTTAACCTATCATATTCTAACCAGTCCCAGTTTATAGCATCATTTTCTTCATCATTCTGAGCTAATTCTCTATTTTTCCGCTTTTCTTGTTCAAATCTTAAGAGGGTTTGCCTGTTCAAAGAAGCCAATTCGTTTCTCCCTATTAACACCATGAAAAAGCCAAAATATACTGGAATCATAGTCACAAGTTTAAGCAAGCTGTCTTTATCAATAAAAATATTTAACATTGCATTTAGCATTTCTTCTGTTTTAGATTTCACGCTTTGTATAGAATCAACATTATGCTCTATATACGATTTGACATACCTATCTAAATGTATCTTTTTTGTATCAACAACTTTTCCTCGGTCCGCTAACAATAGCAGCTTGGCAATAATTTCATAATGCCGATATCTTTTATTATTAAATGGAACCCTTTTAGAAAAAAATAAATGCTTGGATAAATCTCTAATCAAAGATGGTATTGGTCCACCAAATGCATTTCTTTTTTCTGCCGCATTTAATGGAGATGCTTCGTTTAAACGAGAAAACATTTCTTCAATAAGATCAATATCGTTGGTTTTTACGATATATATCGGCAACGGAAGCGATTCGAACCTTGCTTTTAATTTAAGGCTTGTCTGCCCGAAATCCTTGTAATATTTGCCAGTAAACTCACCAAATATGCCAGCCATATCCTGAAAATCACTCGGTACAGAGAACTTGCCATCAAGGAAAGAAAATATAGTTTCCAGCCGCTGTTTGCCATCAATTATGGCGTATCTAATGTTTTGATCGCCTTTCTTTTTTGTAACTTCATGAAAGTATATTTTAGGTATATCAAAACCATTTAAAAGGCTGTCGATAAGGAGCGTGCGCTTTGAAATAGGCCAAATGTCACTCTGCCTTTGATATTCTGGCGAAAAGTCTATTTCATCCCGTATCGCATAAAGATACATTATTGAGTTTTCTTTTAAAGGATCCACGGAAAATTTTGCCATTCTTATATCCCTCTGATCTTTTTTGCAAGTTTATCGAGCTCAGGAAAAACAGTATACTCTGTTATGCTTAGCACAGATAAATGTTCCTTGATCGTTGCCTTGTCTGCAGCCGGAATGGTATATCTCCAAACAGATTGGCATGAAGCATCATCGATATTCACCGTCATATCCATGTGAAATACAACAAATACCCCTTCCTGAGCAAAAATACGCCTTGAATTTCGGGACCCAGTGGCTGATAGTGGTGGATTTGATGCACTTGTCCCTCTGGCTTTTACAACTCTTGACATCGTATATAATTCCATTTCTTCGTCGATACCACAAGAAGGGATATCATCGTCGCATATGCCAGAGTGTCCTTTTTCTTTGTTCCATTTGACAGGATCAATCACAATTAGTGACCCATCTTGACTTTCATGTTCGCAGACAGCAAAATATAAAGCTACCAATGGATTTTCACTGAAATCAAGCAATCTCGTTGGTACGCCATAATGCTGCATGAGAAACATCCAGCCCCATTCATCTATTGGCAAATCGCTGATAACCCGTGCTGCCTCTTGTTTGAACTGCTTAAAAAATCTAAATTCATCTACAATCGGTTCGGTTCGACCTCTGGAAATTGATGGCGCTAAGGCCCAAGCTTTATCAGCATGGCCACGAAACCAAATTTTATCTCCAGGAGACCGATGTGCTTCCAATTTCGAAATCAAATCAGCAATGTTGTGTATCGGTACGTCGGGGTGTTTCATTTCTGCGTTTTCCTATAGAGTTCGTTATAGATCGCTAACGCTGAAAATCAGCGGCGCGGCTTTTTGCGTCCGCTGATTTTGCCTTGTTAGCTGCTGCCTTTTAAATTTCGTTCGTCAAAAACTTCTTTTGCAACAAAAAGTCCATTTAATGCCGCAGGAAAACCAGCATACACCGCCATTTGAATCATGACTTCAATGATTTCTTTTGGGCTACAGCCAACATTAAGGGCTCCATGAACATGAACTTTTAGTTGAGGGGAGGCTGTGCCCATAGCAGTTAAAGCTGCCACTGTTGCTATTTCACGGGATTTCAAATCCAAACCGGGGCGGCTATAAACATCCCCAAAAGGAAACTCTATGAGTAAGTCTGCAAACTCTGGAGAAATATCCTTAAGGGCTTCCACAACCCTTTCTCCTTGTTCGCCATCAATTTCAGCTAATTTTTCCCATCCGATTTTATATCTTTCCGATTTCATAATTTCCTTTCCTTATTCTTATGGCAGCTAACATTGTTGATACGTGGAAAAATTTCCACGCATTGCCTTTATAACATGGAAAATTTTCCACTTATTCGCATATTGCAGGGGCAAAAATGGAAAAATGGACCCCGAATTTTCCATGTTTTCATCGTAATATCAGATATCATGGAATCAAAAATGGTCTGCGGTTAAAATGCGAAAGCAGAGGAAAATCTGACATGTTCCAAGACAGAAGTAAATCTGCAAAGTTCCCAAGCAACCGGGGCCGTTTTTTCGCGGGGGCCTGCAGTCTGCGCGCAGATCTTTACTGATTGGCCGGCACCGGCGCCGTTCAC
>JBFYPZ010000359.1:0-5506 GCA_041303035.1 Flavobacteriaceae bacterium | reverse complement strand
TAATCGCCATAAATATTATAGGCTCCTGTTTTCAGGCCTTTTACCACATTGTTCGTGCCATTAAACCCATTTAATTGATTTCTGGGAGAGATAAAGCGCAGATTGGGAATGTTTTGGCGCAAGGCTTCCACATCGCTCAACTTGTAATTGAAATTTCTGTCTTTGGGCATACCCTGATAGGCTTTGGTGATTTTCTGGGTCCATATAAACATGGTATTGGTGGCGATATCTCCAAAATCATTTCGAATGCCATTTTCAAGGCCTCTCCCGGCAGAAAGCAGGATGATCAGAATGAAAATACCCCAAAACACCCCAAAGGCGGTCAGCAGGGTGCGCAGCCAATTGGAGGTAATGGTTTCTATGATCTCGTTCCAGCGGTCGCTATTCATTTTTATTCGTCTTTAAGCGCTTCAATGGGTTTGATATGTGCGGCGCGGTAGGCAGGAATAAAACCTGCCAAAGTTCCGGCGATTACCAAAATAAAGACCATGGTCACGGCCATTGAAAAATTAACACTCGGATTACTCACATAGTCAATCTGGATATTGGGACCCAAAACTTCCAGGAGCAGCATCCCGAGGATCAATCCGGTAAAACCTGCGATCGTGGTTACAAATATCGATTCATGCAGGATCATGGAAATAATGGACCAGGGTCTGGCTCCAATGGCCTTTCTGACTCCGATTTCACGTGTCCTTTCTTTCACTACGATCAGCATAATGTTGCTAACACCCACAACGCCGGCAATGATGGTACAAATTCCAACAAACCAGAAAAATAAGGCCATACCATTCGTTAGCTTATAAAATCTTTCCATCTCCTCTATAGCACTGAATACGCCAATTCCGCGGGTATCCTCCGGTGCAACCGAATGTGCCGCCTTTAAATACTTTTTGAGATCATCCGTGAATTTTATAGATGCTGCAACAGAAGATTCCAGGTCCTTTCCAGGTTTTAGGGTGAAGGATAAATTTCCCAGCTTATCAGAACCGTTAAATACTTTTTGCAAAGTACTTATGGGTATATAGACTTTGTTTTCTTCCCTTTCTCCCGCAGCATCGGAGAAAATTCCTACAACCTGAAAATTCAAACCGCCTATCTGTATGTACGTATTAAGCGGTTCTTCCACACCTTTCAGGAGTTCATTTTGTATCTTTTTACTGATTACAGCCACTTTATTGGTCAGGCGTATGTCCTCATTGTTGATATACCTGCCTGCTATCATGGACTGCTTTTCTATGTGCTGCATGTCGGGATAAATACCCTGCAAACTGTAGGCTCCGGATTCCTGCTTATAGGTTATGGTTGTTCCCCATCGCTGGTTCAGCCCCGATTGATATTCGAGTTTATCCTTATAAACATTGGTAATATAATCATAATTACCGTTGTTGAATTCAATTCTGCGCCCTGGATTTAATCCTTTGTATTCAACAGTCGTGATATCCGACCAAACGTAAATTACGTTGGTGGCATCATTTTCAAATTCCTGCCGGATGCCATTTTGCATGCCCTGGCTGAAACCCAGTAAAAGCACCAGTATAAAAATACCTGAAGCCACAGACAGGCTCGTCAAAAAAGTGCGCACCTTGTTCTTGCGTATGGTTTCAAATATTTCCTGCCAGTTGTCCAGATTAAACATAATAATACACGCTTAGTGCCAATTGCTTTTTTATAAGACTACGGTTAATTGAAATTGTTACAAAAATTTTCTTAAAGATTGTAACAAATGTTTCAGTTTGGTTTCTGGTCCTTATAAAATGCCCTAAACTGATTGAAAAAGTTATCAACTGATAGTGAATAATTTCAATAAATTTTAAAAATTTCATGCGCATTAAATAAAATAAAATCGGCAATTTTGTACTACCAATTTTAAAGACAATGAAGAAACATAATTTTAGTGCCGGCCCAAGTATTCTGCCTCAGGAAGTATTGGAACAGGCCTCAAAAGCCATATTGAATTTTAATAATTTAGACTTGTCATTGCTGGAAATTTCTCACCGCAGCGCAGATTTTGTTGCCGTAATGGAAAAGGCACAGTCTCTGGCCCTGGATCTGCTGGGATTAACAGGCAAAGGATATACAGCGCTATTTTTACAGGGAGGTGCAAGTCTCGAGTTTCTTATGGTTCCTTATAACCTGCTCAAAGAAAATGGCAAAGCTGCCTACCTCGACAGCGGCACCTGGGCATCGGCTGCCATCAAAGAGGCCAAATATTTAGGCGAGGTCCTTGTCGTTGCTTCATCAAAAGACAAGAACTACTCTTATGTGCCGAAAGGTTATGCCATTCCTGCTGATGCAGATTATTTTCATTGCACAAGCAATAATACCATCTTTGGTACCCAGTTAAAGGAATTTCCAAAGACAGATATTCCCATGGTTTGCGATATGAGCTCGGATATCTTTTCGAGAAAACTGGATTTCACCAAATTTGACCTGATATATGCAGGTGCCCAGAAAAATATGGGTCCGGCAGGAACCACGCTGGTCGTTGTCAAAGATGAGGTCCTCGGGAAAACGGGCAGGAACATACCCAGTATGCTGAATTATCAGACACATATCACCAAAGAAAGCATGCACAACACCCCACCTGTTTTTGCGGTTTATGTTTCCATGCTTACCCTGCAATGGTTAAAAGACCTCGGTGGCATTGAACGCTCGCATATGAATGTTACTTTCCTGGTGAACGATCCTGAAAAAGCGGCCGTATTCGACAAAAACTGTAAGGAAGCCGGAATCAGTGGTATCAAAGGCCATAAATCTGTGGGAGGATACCGCGCAAGTATTTATAACGCCATGCCTCTGGAAAGTGTTAAGGTGCTGGTGGAAGTAATGAAAAAAATATAAGTTAAAATAGTATTGGATCATCCAAATCCCTGCTTCAACAAACGTAGGGATTTGGCAGATCGATAAAACCAAACAAGAAAACAATGAAAGTCTTAGCAAACGACGGATTATCAGCCTCAGGCGTAAAACCACTGGAAAAAGCGGGTATCGAGGTTATCTTAAAAACTGTTGCCCAGGAACAACTGGCTGATTTTATCAATGAGAATAAAGTAGATGTACTTCTGGTGCGCAGCGCCACCAAAGTGAGAAAGGATCTGATCGATGCTTGCCCCGGATTGAAGATTATCGGCCGCGGCGGCGTTGGTATGGACAATATTGATGTGGAATACGCAAAAAGCAAGGGAATCAAGGTGATCAATACACCGGCTGCTTCTTCCCATTCGGTTGCGGAATTGGTCTTTGCCCATCTATTTGGAATGGTACGCTTTTTACATGACGCGAACCAAAATATGCCTTTGATGGGAGATACCCATTTTAACCAGTTGAAAAAATCTTATGAAAAAGGGGCCGAGCTCAAAGGAAAAACCCTGGGTCTGCTCGGTTTTGGCAGAATTGGACAGGCCACGGCGAAAGTAGCACTGGGCATTGGCATGAAGGTTATTGCCTATGATCCCTTTATCGATAGTGCCCACCTCACGCTTGATTTTTACGACGGACAAACAGTTAGTTTTACCATAGACACCATTTCGAAAGAGGAAGTCCTCAAGCAGGCTGATTTCATCTCGCTGCATGTTCCTGCCCAGAAAGAATATGTAATTTCAACCAAAGAATTTGGAATGATGAAAAAAGGAGCGGGTATAGTAAATGCCGCCAGAGGTGGGGTAATCGACGAGGTAGCACTGGTTAAAGCCATTGAAGATGGGATCATTTCCAATGCAGCACTGGATGTGTTTGAAAGCGAACCTGCCCCTGAAATACAATTGCTGATGAATAAAAATATTTCTTTAACTCCGCATATCGGTGCTGCGACCCTCGAAGCACAGGACAGGATCGGTGAAGAACTGGCAGCACAGATCATCGCTTATTCCGCTTGATCTGTACCACACAAAAACCATGGGGATTTGTTACCGGCATCGTAATAAATCCCTATTTTTGTTTGTATCAAAAAGCAAACTATGGCTATCGTAAAACCCTTTCAGGCAGTCAGGCCAACACGGGATAAGGCTGCCCTGGTCACCACCAGGTCCTATGAAGTGTATAGCAATTCGGAGCGTAATGCCATCCTGAAATACAATCCTTTTTCCTTTCTGCACATACTCGAACCCGGATTTAAATTCAATAAAGTGGTCAAAGGCCTGGAACGTTTTCATATGGTGAGCAACCGGTTTTTGGAATTCAAGGAAAACGAGGTCTTTTTAAAAGAAAACAAACCCGTTTATTACCTGCACGAAAAAACATTTACCGACCATAGTTTCTGGGGTATAATTGCAATTTGTTCTATTGAAGAATACGAGCAGGGAAAAGTTAAAAAACACGAAAACACCTTGCAGGAAAGGGAGAAATTATTTGGCAATTACCTGGAAGTTACCGGTTTTAATGCAGAACCCGTGCTGATCACCTACCCTGATAACAACAAGCTGACAGAATTGTATTTGAATGCAATCAGGGAAAGACCGGAGTATGAATTCACAACCAACAAAAACAGAACACATAAACTCTGGGTGCTGGATAAAGAATCGGATATAGAACTGATACAAAATGAATTCAGTTCGATGCCTGCCCTTTATATTGCCGACGGGCACCACCGCAGCGCCTCTTCAGCCTATTTGAAAAAGGTATTGCAGGCACAGAACAAAAACCATACGGGTGAAGAGTATTACAATTATTTTATGGCCTACCTCATACCCGAATCAAAATTGAAGATTACTTCGTTTTTTCGGTTCATAAAAAAGCTCCCAATGACCAAAGAAGAATTTCTGATCCATCTGGATAGCTATTTCCGCATAGAAAATGTAGGCAGTTTCTTTTATGCACCCACAAAAAAACACCATATCAGCATGTATCTGGATGGGGATTATTACAAACTATATCTGCGCAAAGACACCTTTGAAATTAATAACCCCCTGGATGATCTAGATGCTTATATACTTTTTAAAACCGTTTTAGAACCGGTTCTGCAGATCAAGGACCTGAGCCATGACAAGCAGATCACCTATCTGCCGGAAGCACATGGCATACACCAGTTAAAAACAGAAGTTGACAAGGGCAGGTTTGAACTCGGTTTCGGTTTGTTCCCGGTAACCGTTGAACAACTCAAGGCTGTGGCCGATGCGCAGCTCGCCATGCCTCCTAAGAGCACCTATATACAACCAAAATTGCGCAGCGGACTTACCATCTATGAATTGCGCTAAAACCTGAAACCTATGTTTGTCAAAGAAAGGATCAAAACTTTAATGGGTACTGTACCAGAAGGCGTTACACTGGTTGCAGTGAGTAAAACCAAACCGATCTCAGATATAAAAGAAGCTTATGAAGCAGGTCAGCGGGATTTCGGAGAGAACAAAATTCAGGAAATGGTTCAGAAGGCAGCTGAACTGCCCAAAGACACACGCTGGCATATGATTGGGCACGTGCAAACGAACAAGATTAAATACATGGCGCCTTTTGTGCACCTGATCCATGGTATCGACAGCTTGTCAGCGCTGGTTGAAGTGAACAAACA
>JBFYPZ010000358.1:0-2860 GCA_041303035.1 Flavobacteriaceae bacterium | reverse complement strand
TGCTGCCGAACCGGATATCAAAGACGAATCGGCGGCCCTGGTCAAATCGACGGCGCCTTCGATCACGCCACTTGACACGAGCGCCGGCAAGTTCATTCCATGCCTATCCGGTTAACCCCCAAAATGTGGTGGATCTTCAATCGCATAATTCGTGTGAGAATCTAAGTTGCCCATACATCGGCCTTCACGGCGGTCCACAAAACGCTGTCAAGAATTGTCATCGGCCGGCACCAGTGCGTTGGGGGTTAACCGGATAGGCATGCTTTCATCTATGTCAATATTTATCGATACAGGCGTTTACCTACAGGTTTTGGCGGTGCCAAAAAACGTAAACACCTGATTTTATTAGGTCGGGCCCGGAAAAATGAGCATTTTTTGCCTATTTTTCACCTACAAAATCGAAACGCAAGTTTTCGTACCCAGTTAAAAATGATATAAAACGGAGACGCTGACTTCAATTTCATAGTCTTCGCGCGCAATGGGACTGTCTTGAATTTCACCGCTGTAAATTTCAATGCCTGCTTGACTTAAAAAATGAATATGCTTCGTAATGTAACGCCGATCGATAAGATTCACACCGACAGAACGATAGCCTCCGTTCAGATTGGTGTCAGGCAAGCCTGATAACTTGGACTCTTCCGTGGTCACACCAAAATCTTTGTTCATGAAATCGGATGTTCCGAAAGTTGAAAAAAGAAAAAGTTCCGTCCCTGTTCCATCCAGGTTCGATCCGAACCTATAGCCCGCAGCCAGAACTCCCAATATACCGAAGGAGCTATCCCCCACCATAATTCGTCCGCCGACCCACGCCCGCCAATCGGGCCCGATAGCACGGCGGAGTTCAAGAACTCCGACAATTTCGTCATCGCGATCCCGAAGCCCATCCAGTCGGTTGTCATCAGAATCATCCTCCTCACGACCACTTTCATATCTAGCAGCCAATTGTATGAGCCATCTATCCCTCAGTCTTTTTCTCCAACCAGCTTCCAAACCTTCCCAGAAAAATAAATGATCACCCCACCTATACTGGATGGCACCTGCAGGCTCAATTTCAAACTCATACTCGTCGGACCCATCGTAGGCATTTTCATATTCTGCTGTTACTCCAAGAGCTACACCCCATCCAGCCCCTCGGGAAAAATCAAAAACCGATGGCAGCGGCACCAAAGGCTTACTATGATTTTCTGCTCCGAGGGAAACCGTCCCGACCAAAAGAAAAGTCCCGGAAAGAAACAAACCTAAAAGTTTTTTAAAAGAACTCATGTTGATAAACCTCCTGATGTTGTAAGCGATCGAAAATTATACCCTGACTCCGGGTTTCAAACTGGATAGATATTATGGCCTTCATCGGTTAAGAAACAATTGCTTTTGCACGAAAGGCGTAATCTTATGCATGAACGGTTGCAGATGGATCATTAACGTTTATATTGAAGTCCTAATATTTATTGTATGGGTATCGACATGAAAGGTTAAAATTATGAACCTGCTATCTATTCCCGGTTTGAAATATTATTTTTGGGTGGGAGTATCCCTGATTTTGATTTTCACGTTTCTGGAACCTGAAGGAGTCCAAGGAGCCGGCATTTATAAAGGACTCACAATCTGGGCGATTCAGATCAGTTTCCTGCTGACACTGCTGATTGGTTTGCATATTTCACTCCAGAAAATTCATATTTTTAACGAATTGAATCCCTGGTTCAAACTAACTTTATCGGCAATGCTCGGTTCTGTTTTTTTTATTCCTTTTGGATTTGGAATTGATTGTCTGTTTGCTTTAGACGACTGTTCCGCCTTAAAAAATACACAGAAAATGATATCAGAAATTATGGATGAATCGGCTGGCATTTTTTTTTCTGTGACACTTACATGGCTCGCAATTAATGCGCCTCATGTTCTTCAACTTAATTTTGCAGAAAAAAGATCTACTGCTCAGAAAGTCCACAAAATAAATGAAAAGCAAACGCCGCCGATACCTCTTCCGCAATTTTTTTCATTAATTCCAAAAGAAATAGGGACCGACATCTTATTCTTAAAATCAGAATTACATTATGTGAGAATCGTAACAACACATGGGGAAAAACTTATATTGTACAATCTGAAAGATGCGATTTCGGATTTGGAAAAAATAGAGGACGGCATAAAGACGCATCGCTCATATTGGGTTTCGGGTAAGCATATTAAAAAGCTGGTAACAGAAAAAGGCCGAAAATTTATTCTTGCGAGCAATGGTCAAAAAGTGCCGCTCAGTCGAAGAAATTCAGCCAGTATCCAAGAATATCTTATTCAACGGATAAAAAATTGATTCAACACCCTTTAATGTTATCGGATACTTACAGTTATTCCTAATGGCATTTTTAGGATATTGAAATAAATAATAAGCCCCGTAGCTCAGTGGATAGATCAATGTATTTCTATTCCATGCGCCTCAGGGCGGATTCCTGCCGGGGGTACCAGTAAAAACAGAATTTTACGCCAAAATAATTTTTCCCACAAAAAATCAACGTTAAAAAATTCCCACTATTTACCCACTTTTTTCGTTTTTATTCATTAGAGTGTTGTTTGTATGGTTTCTTGATAAAAACAAAAAAATGAAGTTTTTTCGATCCCTAAAATGGTATGTTTTTAAAGTGTATTCATTCGAAAAAAGTTGAGATTGTTTATACATTTTCAGCCTCATGTTCTATTAAGGTCGTTGGTCTTTTCCTCATCCTGTATGGCCAAAGCGGGCAATTAGCCAGATGGCATTCTTTATTTTTATAAAGTGATTCTGCGTCACTTTATGAAAACTGCAAAGCCGGTCAACATACCCTATACGTCCGGGATGGGGTATGGCGATCCTAAAAAAGTAGTCAGGGTGCAT
>JBFYPZ010000357.1:0-2865 GCA_041303035.1 Flavobacteriaceae bacterium | reverse complement strand
AGATAATGAAAATATACCAAACCATTGACAGTATATGTTATTTGCTTAACGACAAACCAGTGCGGATGAACTTTGATATTACCGATGTTAGTTTACTTGTCAATGCTTTTATGGATGATGGTTACGATGGGATTGAGATTTTTCGACACCGTTATGCAATATGTCTGGATGATATAGGGGCTGAGAGTAATCAGATAAAGCACTACGGCAATGACTGTGATGTGGTGGGCTATGTACTTGCTGAAAGATACGCACGGAGATTGATGACACTTGGTACAACTAACTTTAAAATTGAGGCGTTAACAGGAAAATACGGCGACAGAATAGTTAGTCGGATGTATGCCTTGTTTAATTTTATTGTGATGAAGGGGAAGGACTTTAGAAGGCAATAATTGAACATTAACAAATCCGGTGACCGGGTGATGAAAATAATTATTTAAAACCTATACATGAACCTTGAAGAAATAAAAACCAGTATCACGGAGTTACTTAGCTCCCTCGAATTTGCGGACAAAATCAATGCAATGAATGAACTGCGTGAATGCATCCATGACCTTAGCCCATTTAAAGATGAGCCGGTGGACTTTGTTAAGTGGGTTCCATTGGATGATGTTATTGCAAATGATTACAACCCTAACCAGGTAGCACCGCCTGAAATGGAATTACTTGAACTGTCAATCGTAAACGACGGCTATACTCAGCCGATAGTTACATGGCCTCATGATGATAAAATAGAAGTCATTGACGGATTCCATAGAAACCGAGTTGGCAAAGAATCAAAACTTGTTGCTCAGAGAATAAAGGGCTATTTACCGACGGTCATAATCCGTAAAGCTCAGACCGATAAGAATAATCGTATTGCTTCAACTATCAGGCATAACAGAGCGAGAGGCAAGCACGCTGTTGATGCAATGTCGGATATAGTCATTGAACTTAAAAAACGTAATTGGTCAGACGAAAGAGTAGGCCGTGAACTTGGTATGGATGCTGACGAAGTGTTAAGGCTATGTCAAATTAGCGGATTGGCTGAAGCATTTGAGAATGAAAATTTCAGCGAAGCATGGGTATCTGAAATATTTGACGATAACATTATTGACGCAGACATAATATTTGAAGATGGAGAGAATATATCACAGGTGGGAGAAATGGGAGTGCTATAAGGCAGGATTCTTTGAAGAACATCCGCCAAAGGGCATGACCACAGATGAATGTCAGGCGAAATATGCTGAGTTTCTTCGTGACATTCCGACATTCAAGAAAGCCGCTTATAGGGTAATTGATGAATGGGTTAATTCGTGTGAGCATAACCTGAGTAATGATACAATGAATCGTATTGCATGGATGGGACAATCGGCAATGTGTATTCATACGGGAATCCCTGCAAAATACAGAGGTGGTTATCACTTACTCACTTCTGAAGAGCAATTAAGAGCAGATGAAACTGCCCTTGAAGTTATTAATTATTGGATGTTTCTTCACGGTCATGCTCAGTACACATTAGAAACAATCAGATCACGAACCGAAGCAAATCTTTATTAATGGAGACTAAAAAACATATCGGAATAGATGTTCTCACCGCTTCACGGCAGAGAGTTAAAAAGATGTTTGATGAATTTCAGAGGGTGTATGTTTCATTTTCCGGTGGTAAGGATAGCACGGTAATGATGCACCTGGTAATGGATGAAGCAATCAAAAGAAATCGCAAAGTTGGTGTATTGTTGATTGATCTCGAAGCTCAGTATTCTGCGACAATAGTTCATGCCGAAAAGATGTTTGAGATTTATGCTGATTATATTGAGCCTTATTGGGTATGTTTGCCGATTAGTTTATCAAATGCAGTCAGTAATTTTGAACCACGGTGGAAGTGTTGGGACGAAGATAAAAAAGACTTATGGGTAAGACAGAAACCGGATATTGCAATCAGTGATGTAAATTATTTTGATTGGTTCGTTGATGGAATGGAGTTTGAAGAGTTTGTTGTTTTGTTTGGTGAATGGTATGCTCAGGGGATTGATACCGCTGGATTCATCGGGATACGTGCAGATGAAAGCTTAAACAGGTTCAGAACTGTTTGTACGATCAAAAAAGAGATGTTTAAGGAGTATCGGTACACAACACGTATAACAGAATTTGCTTATAATGTTTATCCGATTTATGATTGGAAAACCCGTGACATTTGGGTGTATCATGCTAAGTTTAGGGATAAGACTTATAACCATGTTTATGATCTTATGAATAAAGCCGGAGTTCCGCTATCTCAACAGAGACTTTGCCAACCTTATGGTCACGACCAACGCAAAGGATTATGGCTTTATCATATTCTTGAACCAAAGACCTGGTATAAGTTATTAGTCAGAGTGAACGGTGCAAACTCAGGTGCAATGTATGTGCAAGAAACAGGCAATATCTCAGGAGTAAATAAGATATCAAAACCTGCCGGACATACCTGGGAATCATTCTTTAAATTGATCTTTAATACCATGCCGAAGATAACCAGGGATCATTATGTTCCAAGATTCAGGACTTTTGTTCAGGGATGGAAACGCCGTGGTTATTGGGATGGCATACCTGATGAAGCTCCGTATGTGCTTGAAAATAATTATTGGGCACCTTCGTATCGCAGAATGTGTAAAGTGCTTTTAAGAAATGATTGGTGGTGCAAAGGATTGGGATTAACTCAGCCAAAATCAGAAGCATACGGAGTATTTTTGCAGATAAAAGAAAAGCGTAAATTAGCAAATAAGATATGACCATTGCAGAAAAACTCCGACTTGTAAAGATGTACGGCACGATAACCTTAATTGACGGTAAGTGGGTATTTAAGGCTGACCCTCAAAAATCGTGTCCTATTCGAGAGATGACGCA
>JBFYPZ010000356.1:0-2868 GCA_041303035.1 Flavobacteriaceae bacterium | reverse complement strand
ACCTATTTTAAAAAGAATATTCCACAAAATAAAATCCGTGATTGGTTTGCCGGAATTGATATATTTATTGATAATCACAATCGTGGGGGCTGGTGCAATCCTGTACTTGAGGCAATGGCTTGCGGTTCTATTGTCATCTGTTCAGATTTGTTGTGTAATTCTCAGTTTGCAATCGATAATGTGACAGCTTTAAAGTTCAAAATGAATGACATGGAAGGCATGCACACCAGATTAACGGAGCTCTATGACTGTGAATGCGTGAGGGAAGACCTGAGAAAAAACGGCATAGAAAAGGTAAAAGAGTTTGATTATGAAATTATAAGCATGAATTTGCTTAAGGAAATTGAATCATTATGATTGTAAAGAGTGAAAATATAGAGTTTGGTTATGAGCTGGTAAGCGTGATTCCATATGCTTATTACCTGCACAGTAAAGGATTATTGAAGGGAACGGAATCCGGCAATGATACTGAAGCTCTTTATTATTTTTCACCAAAACATAAAATCAATCCAAAACAAAGAAATTTTAACAACTTCAAAAAAGTTATTGCTCCCAATATTAAGATACATAAACCATACCTTGATAAGAGTCAATTCTTAGTCCCACCTTACAAGCAGGTTTATTCAAAGAACAATCCATATACATTTGATAAAGAGATAGTTATCATATGCAACAGGCATAATACAGAATGGAGTGCAAGGCCGATTAACTTTTTTGGCCTTCCTACATTGGAACGAATGTTCAAGATGCTTCAGGATGAATACCAAGTCATCTATATCAATGTTGAAGGTAGACCGGAATTGTACGATAATGCACCCCCGGAACCATTGGGGGACTTTGGATTGTTAAAAAAATACCCGAAAGTTATCAATATACACGACTTGCCAGGGAAATCATTCAATCTAAAGCAGTTGCAATTATTCGCTAAGTGTTCAAAGTTCATCACTATGAACGGCGGACATGCCTTATTAGCTGCTTATTTCGGTGGTGAAAACATCCTGATGAGCAAATACGGACACCCACAGGCACAGGAATTAAAACCAGATGTTAATAGTTTTTACCGTTGGTATCATGAATTTTCAGGACAAAGAGTAATCCACGTGCCTGATGAATCGGAATTGATAGACAAGATTAAAACATTGTGGATTGACAAGCTCCCGACTTGCAACATCCTTATCAGGACAGCGGCCCGGCCCAATGCCTTCCATCGGTGCATGGAAATGATAAAAAAACAAACCTACAAAAATATAAAGGTCATTGTTTCAGTCGAGAAAGAGGGCAATGATTACACAATACCTTATCCAGTCTATCCGGTTCACGTGGTTAGAGATGAAAAGATTGAAGCCATATTAGGTAATCAGGCATACGGGAGGCCCTTCCCTGCCAATTTGTATTTTAATGAGATGTATAAACTCGTGCAATCGGGGCTGGTTATCTATCATGATGATGATAATCTATTTACCTCTGAACGTTCAGTTGAATTGATTATGAATGAATATATGAAGGGGAAAGATTTAGTTTTTTGGAAAGTTGAAAATAAAATGGCCGTCTATCCTGATGATGACCATTGGATGAAAGCCCCGGCAAACGGTTTCATTGATGGAAATGGATTTGCGTTTGATTCTAAGTTGATGAAGTATGCCGAGTGGGAACCATACAAGCGAGGTGACTTCAGGGTAACAGATAGGCTATATAAGAAAACTGATAATGTAAGCTGGATAAATAAAGCATTAGTCCGCACACAGGCCGGACACGGGAACGGATGGAGAAAGGATATAACAATATATAAACCAAGAATAACTAATATGGAAAATCTAATTGAAATCAGAATTGTAAGAAATATTCTGAAAGGTAGGACAACTAATCACAAGGTAGGTGAGGTTAAAGTGGTTCCCGAATCAGTTGCTAAGGCACTTATTATGCACGGAATTGCAACTTATAACACCCCTATTGAGATAAGAGAAGAGACATTGCCGGAAGTGTTAAAAAAAGTTAAAAAGCCCTTAAAAGCGAAAAAATGAGTATAATTGATAAAACATACTTCATTAATGATATTTGGCTCCCTGCGGATGAGATTGCCGGGGAAATCGCTGGAGCCATAACTAAGTACGAAAAGGAAATACTAATCAAGTGCTTAGGTTTTGACTTATACGCTCAATTCATGGCAGAGATAGCGGGCGATTACTCTGTAGGGAGTGAATGGGATTACCTGTACAACGGGACTACATGGATAGATTCATCCGGTTATCTTCGTGAATGGGTGGGGTTCAGGAATGCAGAAAAAGAATCATTGATAGCTTACTGGGTGTATTACAAGTATTTGTTTAACAGTTCCACCTATGCCGGGACATCAGGAGGTAAGATAAGCAATTCCGAAAATGCAACCAATATCGATTCACGTGAAAAGCAGGTATATGCTTATAATAAGTGTATCGAGTTAATGAACTCAATGGATGACTATATTAACCATGTGAATAGCGAAACACCTGGGACTTATGAAAACTATGAGTTTACAAGTCTTGGTAATGTGAATACATTTAACATATGAATAGGAAAATAGACATATACGAGCCGGATGAAATCCAGAAGGTAATCACTGCCATGACAGCGGAGCATGATATTTTGTCTATTGTGGAAAATGAAGGGCTATCAGTAATAACGACCAATAACCTGGTATTGCTGGACGCTCAAAGTCCTATCACATTGCAGGCCGGTCAGATTGTCCAGATAGGGACTGTTAATTATGAAGTATTGTCAGTTGCGACTAATTCCTTCGCTATTGAAGCGACCGGAATAACAGAGGATAAATGGAAATTAGCGGTTAATTTCATGTTTGGAAGTCGGATTGAAATTGATGAGGTTCTGGAG
>JBFYPZ010000355.1:0-2875 GCA_041303035.1 Flavobacteriaceae bacterium | reverse complement strand
TAAATATTTTTGCTTTTTAAGAATTCAGTCAGAAACTCAATAGGTTTTTTGTTCTTTTTTCAGGATAAGACCGGAAATGAGAGAAATAACGAATCCAAAAAACAGTGAAGCGAGAAGAATAAATGCCGACATCATACCGGGTGAAGACATTTTTTTGACTATTTCCATGGCACCGTCAACCTGCTCTTCTGTTAGTTCCGGATTATCTTCATACGTTTTTTGTCGGGTAATCTCCACCAGGTTATTGACGAATTCAGGCTCGATGAACAGCATAAAAATGATGGTGTATACAACCGAAATGATCCCCGCTACCAAAGAGATCCCCAAACCGGTTTTGATGGCCTGACCAACGGTTAAAAAGCCTTCATTCGATTCTTTAAACTTTTTGATGCCTAAAAAGAGAATGAGCCCTGAAACAGCGATTGAGATCACACTTTTTTTCCAGTCATTTTCATAGGCCATGCCGAGTACGTAATAGACAACAGAAATTAAAATAGAAGCCACCCCAAGGTATAAGCCATAGGTAAGCATAATATTTTTACTTTGATTTGGTTTGTTTTCCATAATTGTTGGTTTAATATTTAAACAAATATAGAAAAAAAACACATTTCTTTTGTGCAGGAAAATTTTAGTGAATTATAGTTGAAAAATAATAAAAGGGTTGTAAATTTGCACGGGCAAGTCCTGCACAACCAGCTCCCTGAGAATCCTCCAGGGTGGGAACGCAGCAAAGGTATCAGGTCGTAGCGGTGTGATGCAGGTAGCTTGCCTTTTTTTCTTTCTTTTTTCCGATTTTCTTCCCGCTTTTTTTCATCTTTGCAGCATGCAGAACAAAGTGATCTTTATTACCGGTGCCTCTTCGGGCATTGGACTGGCAACAGCCGAATACCTGAGTAAGAAAGGATGCAGGGTTTATGGAACCAGCAGAAAACCTGTGCAGAAGAATCTTTCGTTTACCCTGCTGCCGATGGAAGTTACCGATCCCAAATCGATCCGGGCTGCCATAAACCGGGTCATAGAATCAGAGCAAAGAATTGACGTACTGATCAATAACGCAGGTATGGGCATTACCGGGCCGGTTGAGGAAACCCCTTCCGAAGCCATGCAACAGGTTTTTAATGTCAATTTTTTTGGTGCCATTGAAGTGATGAAAGCGGTTTTACCCCAGATGCGAAAGCAGCGTTCAGGCCTGATCATCAACATAACTTCTATAGCCGGGTATATGGGTTTGCCCTTCCGGGGAATCTATTCTGCTTCAAAAGGTGCTTTGGAACTGGTAACTGAAGCCATGCGCATGGAAGTCCGTTCTTTTGGTATACAGATCACCAACCTTGCTCCGGGTGATTTTGCCACGAATATTGCTGCAGGGCGCTATACAACGGTACTGGAAAGTAAGTCGGTTTATGCGGATAACTATCAGAAAAGCCTCGATCTGATGAATGCCCATGTGGATAAAGGAGAAGATCCCGAAAGAATTGCCTTGCAGATAGAAAAGATCATTCAGAAACAAAGGCCGAAAATACACTACAAGGAAGGAACTTTTATACAGAAGTTTTCCATAGTTCTCAAGAGAATCTTACCCGATAAATGGTATGAGAAAATGCTCATGAACCATTACAAACTTTAAGCTCCTCCCGGGTTTTAAAAGAGCTGATCACTCATAAAAAACAGCCATTTCGTCAAGATCTTTTCGATACAGTTCCGGAACATAGCTGGGTTCCTGCGGATAACCAACGGGTAAAAGCAAAAATGGCCGCTCGTTTTCAGGTCTTTCCAGTATGTCATGCAGGAATTTCATCGGACTCGGCGTATGTGTCAGGGTTACCAAACCCGCATGATGTATGGCGCTGATCAACAGGCCGCAGGCAATACCCACCGATTCATTCACATAATAATTATTTAATGCGGTTTTGTCTTCATCAAGCTCATACGCTCTTTTGAAAACCACGATCAGCCAGGGAGCAATTTCCAGAAAAGGCTTATGCATATCTGTTCCCAGTGGAGCCAGATCCTTCAGCCAGGATGCACTCATTCTGCTTTCATAGGATTTTTTTTCTTCCAGCTCGGCAGCGATACGGATCTCCTTCTTGATTTTCTGATCGGCGATGGCACAGAAAGTCCAGGGTTGTTTATGCGCTCCGGAGGGAGCAGTGCCGGCAGTCTTTATAATAGTTTCTATTATTTTTTTGTCAACAGACTGATCACTAAAAGTGCGCACAGAACGCCGCTGGTTCATAAAATTAAAGAAATTCATACTGGCTGTGAGCGATTGCTCAGCTCCGATCTTCACGGGCTGATAAAGAAGGTGCTTAAATCCGTTGATAAATACTTGCTCTTGAGGACTCATTGTTTGGGTTTACTGAATTACAAAATACCAAGATACAAAAGCAGCACGTAAATTGACGCTACACGACAGCAAAAATTGAGATGAAATCTTAGACTCATCGGGGATGAATCCAATAAATCCGTAAATTTGCCTAAATTTTAAAATAACAAATATGAAGTTCTTTATAGATACTGCCAATTTAGACCAGATCAGGGAAGCACAAGCCATGGGCATACTTGATGGGGTTACCACCAACCCGTCCCTTATGGCGAAAGAGGGCATTACCGGCCACCAAAATATTTTGAATCATTACAAAGCCATTTGTGAAATTGTTGATGGCGATGTGAGCGCAGAGGTAATTTCCATTGATTTTGAAGGCATGGTCAGGGAAGGAGAGGCATTGGCTGCTTTGAATCCGCAGATCGTTATCAAATTGCCGATGATCGCTGAAGGAATTAAGGTTTGCAATTCTTTTTCTGATAAAGGGATAAAGACCAACGTGACCATGGTATTTTCAGCCGGACAGGCCCTGCTGGCTGCAAAATCCGG
>JBFYPZ010000354.1:0-2879 GCA_041303035.1 Flavobacteriaceae bacterium | reverse complement strand
TGACCTTTTCAGGGTGAACTATGACCTTTTCAGGGTGAACTATGACCTTTTCAGGGTGAACCCCAAGTTTATTATGACCTTTTCAGGGTGAAAAAAAGGGTGAAAAAACCGACCTTAAATTTTCATATAAGGAAAAAAAAGACGCCCGGAAAGTAATAGGCGTTTATTTTTTTATAACGCTTAACCTGAAAAACTATGAACCGCCGGAGCCGGAAAAAACCGATAGTTTAAATCTTGATCTGTATTTAAAATTGCAAAAATATTTTTGTTTGTCACCGGAGCAAGCCAAGGAAGCCATAAAATTAAGGCCGGAAGCAGAGCTACAAGAAAATTTAGCCTGTGCGGAAAAAAATACAAGCAAGGCGAGGTGGAGAGCATCGGGCCTTATACCTGGAAGATTATCATGGAAAACATAAAGTCCCAAATGAGTATTTTTAATATTGAAAAACAAATGGAGTATAATTGAAAAAGTTCGGCGCGCCGAACTTGGAAATAAAAAAACTTCGTTCTGAAAGGATCGAAGTTTTTTATTGCGTTAATTTAAAATTTTATCCAGCTGGACCTTAAGTGCGTTTAATTCTTGTAAAAGTCGGATCTTTTCGCTCTCAGTAGCAGTCTTCATATCAAAAAAATTAAGCGTTTTTGATAAATTTAAAATTTTATCCAGAGTGATGGCGGCCGGTGTTCTTCTAATTCTTTCTCGGGGTTCTCGGGAAATATCTCTTACTTCGTCGCTTTTTAAATTTCCAAATTTAATTTTCTCAAAAAAAGCCCGCATAGCCGCTGTGGTTTTTTGTTTGCTTACTTCCAAAAGCAACCGCTTGGGATGTTCGGCGCGCCGAACTTCTTCTTTTATATCATCCGGTAATTTATTTAAGCTCAAGGTTTCTGATATGGTAGATTTGGCTTTACCGATAACCTCGCCTAATTTTTCCTGGGTATAGCCAAATTCTTGGATCATAAGGGCATAGGCTTCCGCTTCTTCAATCGGTTTTAAATTTTCCCGCTGGATATTTTCAATCAAGGAAATTTCCGCCGGGTTGCCGGTAGTGATAATAGCCGGGATTTTTTCCAGGCCGGCCAGCTGGGCGGCGCGCCAGCGTCTTTCTCCGGCTACCAGCCAAATAGTGTCTTCGCTGTCTTTACGGATAATAACCGGCTGTAAAACCCCTTTTTGCCTGATTGATTCCGCCAATTCGTTTAAGGCCGTTTCATCAAAAAACTGCCGGGGCTGGTTCGGGTCCGGCTTGATTTGGTCAATGTCAACCAAATAAAAACTGCCGTTACCATAATTGTTTATGGCGGCCGGATGGTCTTCCATAAATTTTCTTTTTTGCGATAATTTGCTGGTTTTACCAGCCAACTTGTCTTTTATTGAAGCTGACATAAATTTAAAAATTCCTTAGTTAATGAATTATAATCTTCAGCCCCCGGGCTGTTGGGCTTAAAGGTAAAAATGGATTCTTGGGCCATATGCGCTTGGTTAAGAGCCTCATTTTGCCTGATTTTGGTTTCAAAAAGCATATTTTTGTAAGACTCAAGCTGTCTTTCCACCCATTCATTGGATACACTTTTGCGGGCATCATATTTGGTTAATAAAATTCGGATATATTTTTCTTTGTCGAAGTCTTCGCTGTTTTTAACATTCTCAACGGTGTCCATCAGATCAGAAAAACCGTCTAATGAATACCGGGCGGATTCACAAGGAACGATAATAAAATTACAAGCAAACAAAGCGTTTACTGTTAAAGTTCCTAAGGTCGGCCGGCAGTCAATTACTATAAAATCATAGTCCAAATTTTTTATGGCTTTAAACAAACGGCTTTCTTTGAACATTTCCGGGGTAAGCTGTTGTTCGGCTTTATCCAGGCGAATATGGGACGGGACTAAAAAAAGATTTTTAATGGTGGTTTTTAAAATAGTTTCCCGGATGTCTTTCTTGTTTACCAAAACATCATGAATGGCCTGGTTGAACTGGTCCGGCTCAATTCCCAGGCCAATGGTGGAATGGGCTTGGGGGTCCAAATCAATCAACAAGACCTGATAACCGGCATTGGCCAAGCCGCAGGCAAAATTGATAGAGGTGGTGGTTTTACCCACGCCTCCTTTTTGGTTGATGATGCTGACTATTTTTTTCATACAGGACCTTTGGTTCTATAAATTAATTTTATAATACAATTAAAAAGAGAGATACTGATACCGCCGATAGCGACACTTGATGACATTAAAGCATGTTAGAACAAAGTTGAAAAGAACCAAATTTCACCCGATGCATTACTTCTTGGTTTAAAAATTCTGATTTTATGAATTTATTAAATTATAGCGGGTTGGTACGGATTGGCAGGAGAGGGGGGTGCGCATAAAACCCATGTGAAATTGGCGGTGGAAAACGCAGGAAATTCGGATGTTTTCATTATACAAAATGAGGGCGTATAAAACAGTTTTCCCGGTGACCTCAGGGTCCGTCGCCTTCGTTTTTCATTTGCTGCTGCCCTTTTGATAAAAATGATGAAGACTTACTGGTCGGGGTGGCTGTCTTGCCAAATTTTATCGTTTTCATATGAGATACTCCTATCCGCCCTACATTAATTTTTCAAGGGGTAAGTGTCTCATCTTCATTGTCACAAAGGGTTTAATGATGATGATCAGGAAAGAATGTAAATAAAATGTTTATTTGATTTTTAATCTTCTAATAGCAGGTAAAGAGCAAGATGATGGAATACAATATGATTGACGAATTAAATAAGTACATAGTAAGATAAAAAAGTCTATACTTTCAATTATGAGGTGGAATAGATCATGACAAAAAAATCAATCAGTTTCGATGCCATGGTACATTTTTTTATGAAGCGTTATGATATTCCGACCAAAAGGGATAT
>JBFYPZ010000353.1:0-2894 GCA_041303035.1 Flavobacteriaceae bacterium | reverse complement strand
GGAACCCCTGCCGATTGTGTAAAAATGGCGGTTGGTGAAATTCTTGACCGCAAACCGGATCTGTGTGTTTCGGGAATTAATCACGGGAGTAATTCTTCGATCAATGTGATCTATTCCGGAACCATGAGTGCGGCCATTGAAGCAGGAATCGAAGGTATTCCTGCCATAGGTTTTTCCATACTCGATTATTCCTGGAATGCAAATTTTGAACCGGCAAAGAAATACATAAAAAGCATTGCAATGCAAGTTCTTGAAAAAGGACTTCCCGATGGCGTTGTTTTAAATGTTAACTTTCCAAAACCCGAGCTGGGCGAATACAAGGGTCTTAAGATTTGCAGACAGGCCAGGGCAAACTGGGTGGAAGAAATTGACAAAAGGGTCAATCCTCAGGGAAAAGAATATTACTGGTTAACAGGTAAGTTTGTGAATCTGGATCAGGGAGAGGATACCGATGTTTGGGCCCTTGAGAACGGATATGTATCCCTGGTTCCTGTACATTTTGATCTGACAGCCCACCATATGTTAAAAAACCTGGAAACATGGGATTTATAAAAAAGGAAATTTTTATTGGTTTATTGGTCGGGCTGATAGCCTGGTCTTTTGGCTTTTACCTGTACGTGGAATTCAGCACGGAATACAGTTTTGGTACCACATTGGAAATGATGAGAGAAGGCGACCTGATCGGCAAGGTCATGGGATTGGCGGCCTTACCCAACCTGGCAGTATTTTTTATTTTTTTGAGAAAGAAACAGGAATACAGGGCGCGAGGGGTTGTACTGGCCAGTTTTTTTATTGCTTTTTTGATCTTGCTGGCACAATTTTTATAACAGATTCTTTATTCACTTTTCATGAAATATTATCTTATAGCAGGTGAAGCCTCAGGCGACCTGCATGGTTCCAATCTGATGAAAGCACTTCTTGCGAGAGATCCTGATGCAAATTTTAGATTTTGGGGTGGCGCTCTGATGGAAGCAGTTGGCGGTGTAAAAGTTAAGGATTACAGTGAACTCGCATTTATGGGATTTGCTGAGGTGCTCATGAATTTGGGAACAATTCTTAAAAATCTGCGGTTTTGCAAAAGCGATATTTTAGAATTTCATCCTGATGTGGTTATTTTTATCGATTATCCCGGGTTTAATATGCGCATTGCAAAATTTACGAAGGAAAATAAAATACCGGGGTATTATTATATTTCTCCTCAGATCTGGGCCTGGAAGGAAAACAGAATCGAGAAGATCAGACGGGACGTGGATCAGATGTATGTGATCCTTCCTTTTGAAAAGGATTTTTATGAAAAGAAGCACAAGTTCCCGGTGCACTATGTTGGCCATCCTTTGCTGGATGCCATAGCAGACAGGCCGTTAGTGAATGAAAAACAATTTCTTACAGAACATAATTTGACTGATAAGCCTGTTATCGCACTTTTACCGGGCAGCAGAAAACAGGAAATAACAAAAATGTTGTCGGTCATGCTGGCAATGGTTCCCCATTTTCCGGAATATCAATTTGTTATCGCAGGAGCTCCGAGCCAGAACAAAAGCTTTTACGACCCGTTTATAAAGAATGCGAAAGCAGGATTCGTTCAAAATAAAACCTACGACCTGCTATCATTGTCATATGCGGCTCTGGTAACTTCAGGTACCGCTACGCTCGAAACAGCACTGTTTAAAATACCGGAAGTGGTTTGCTATAGAACAAGCACAATTTCTTATGAAATCGGTAAGCGTCTGGTTAAAAATATCAAATACATCTCCCTGGTCAACCTGATCCTGGACAAACCCGCGGTTACGGAATTGATTCAGGAGGATTTTAATGAAGAGCGGCTGAAAACCGAACTAACCGCTTTACTGGACCGCAAACGTAGAGAAAAAATATTTGAAGATTACTACCAACTCGAAAAAATTCTGGGGGGAAAGGGAGCGAGCGACAAGGTTGCAAAAAGTATAGTTGAAACCATCAAACGCAATGGATAATTATTTTTTTCTAAGAGCTGAGGTGTACGAAGTACAACAAAAAGGCCGGTAAATTTCTTTTCAGATATTTTTCCGGCCTTCTGATTATATGCAGTATAAAATGATTTTAAAAAATCATTCACACAATAATTTGAGCGCATCTTCTATATCTCCAGGAGTGCTCATGATCTTCATAAATGTTCCCATGGTAAGATCCGGCCAGTGTAATGCGATGCGGTACCTGCCATGAAGCATGGTGGCAATTTTATCCTGAAGGATGATTTCATAAGGAAGCGCAGCTAAATGATCTTCACCAATGACAGGAAGAAAAGCAGGCTCGCCTTCTTTTGTATCCAGCAAACCAACCCCAAACACGGCAACTTTATTCGAACTGAACTTGAGCTGATACACCAACTTTGCACCTCCCTTTTTTGCCTGCAGATTTTTTTCAATGGTTTTTACACCATCCTCAAAAGATGAAAATGTTTTTAAAGTAACAGGATCGGAAAAATAAGGCATGGTTGGTTTGTATTGGTATTTTCTGAGTTTGGCAATGGCTATCGAGCCACCAAAAGGCTTGTTTTCTTTTCCCAGAGGAGAGAGTGCTGAAACAACATCGGCACTTACTTTATTGAGGGCGCTGGCATGTGTTGGATATTCATTGCGCAGATAGGCATTAAAAATATAGTCCGGGTTAATATAGGAGATTGCAGTCCCCTCAGCAACAGATTTCAATCCCACTTTTAATACAGATGCAAGTGCACCCCGGTCCTTTACTTTGATCACAGTCTGTTGCAGATCAGTTCTGGTAAAAGCAAGCACTTTTAAATTGGGTTTTCCTTCAGGATTATAGGATCCGATTACCACAAATCCTTTTGATTCAAGCGCAGACTGAACTGCACCGGATGTTTTCGTTAGGTTATCTTTATGAATCCCCACTTT
>JBFYPZ010000352.1:0-4312 GCA_041303035.1 Flavobacteriaceae bacterium | reverse complement strand
TGTATGGTACACGGTTTTCGACACACTTTGCCGTTGCTTGGTCTTTTTGTCATTTTTTTCGGCTGCAGCGAAAAAGTTGAGAGAGTTGCCATAAAAGCCCCAAATTTAGGACAAGATCTCTGCATTATCGTCCAGGAGGATATTGGCGAAGCGGAAGGCGAATATCTCTCCTTAAAAGAAATACTTGACCCCGCTTTTCAAGGTGCAGGTATCTCAAATACATGCAAAGATGGAGCGCCCGTACTGGCCATAAGAATGGTTGTTAAGCCATTGTCCGAAGTATACCAGATAAAATCTGGCTTTAAAATGCTTGATCAATTAAAACTTTATACAGGTGCAAGTATTTCATCTATAATATCTTATGCCGTAGAGCAAGAAGAGAAATTCATAGTCAGACTTTCTGGTGAAAAGAAGTGTCCTCAAACCCTTTCAATAGTCAAGGATGCAAACAGACAGAGAACACCTTTGAACGCGCCATACCGTGAGGCTATGGAGGACTGCGGCTTATACGATAGATTATCAGAAATTGTTGGTGAATTATATGGCCCCGCTGCTGAGGCTGGGTTTTATTTAGGGCTTGTTAGGGGGCCGAATTCCAATAAGCCGAATACGTACTATCCAGGTACAGTCGGAGACAGAATCAATAGTTTTGGAAAACCAGGAATTGACTTGCTTTTGGCTGCTCTCAATCAGGATGAAGACATAAGAGTTCGCGGGGGTGTGTCTTTAACCCTTCATTCCCATGTGAATTTATTGGACGAATCGGCAATAGAGCCTTTGATTTCAGCATTGAATGACGAAAGTGGCGGTGCAGGAAGTTATGCCTCATCTGCTTTGACAAATTTGACGGGCCGTAAATGGGGCCGCTCCTGGACGTTATGGTGGACATGGTGGAAATGGCGGCAACTGTTATCTCTGCCTGTTATTGATACCTCTCGGAACGGAAAATAGAGAATCATCAGAATTTCCTTTTTCAGTAGAAAGATTTTACCACCCAATCCGTCCTGTTCAGGTGTTCAGTGCCCGCATAATGAAAAAACTACTCACCTAATTCTTAAACAGTTGACACTCGCAGATCAGCTTCCGGCCGGTCCGCTCCTAAATCATCTCTCGAGCACCCAGAAAATCATATCCAGCCTCCAAGCAGTTCCGTTCCAAAAAATGGAAGTTTTCCAGCCTGATTCCTGGCGATCATAATGCTCTCCACATTGTGAAAAAAATTTTTGTAAAAAATCGGAGATTCTTGGCAATAGCAGATCTGGTTTTTGGCTGAAAAAGTTTATGGCCGGAAAGGAGGAATGCTTTTCATTCTCGGTTACTGGTGTATGGCTATCCCGCCTCAAATCCAGAAATCACGAGCGTTCCAATCGTAAGTAATTTTCTAATTTTGTGAAAATATCAAAGCGGTTCTGCAGACCGAAGCTGTGTATGGAGTTTATCACCGGGATCTGCTTGAGAGTGGTCAATACTTTTACCAGAGCTGTTACCATGGTTGGATTTTTAGGAGTTCGAGATAGCTACGGAAAAATGGCTGAAAATGCTCGTACTGGTTCAGATGGAGCCAGTTGCTGGCTGAGGTTAGGGTCTTAGGTGACATTTTTGAAGTTTGTTTTGTGGGCGATTGGTTGGACCTTCTTAAATCTTTCAGTTTGGGTTTGACAAGAACAGGCCGATGAGGGTAAGAATCGGTGATACTTCCCAATGCTTAGGTTTTTTTTAGATCTCGCATTCAGTGACCCCTTGGTACGAAATCTGAAGGTGTTTTATACGGACAGGAATAAGAATATTCGCATTTTATTCGGGTCCAACTAATTACTGTTAAAAATGATGAATCATGACCACTAATACAAATTCGCATAATCGGTATCTTCTGATTCTTGTTACGGTCTTTGCCATAGAATGGATAGCATTGGCCATAAGCCCATATGATAGGCATGATTGGTTGCTGGAAAATGCCTTGGTATTTCTTTTTATCGTGATATTTGCACTTACCTACAAGAGATTTACTTTTTCAAAATTATCTATGACACTGATTTTTCTATTTCTGTGCTTACATGAAGTAGGCGCACATTATACGTATGCTGAAGTTCCATACAATATTTGGACTCAAGAGATTTTTGGTAAGTCTTTAAATAGCGCCTTAGGTTGGGAAAGAAATCATTTTGATCGATTCGCTCATTTTTTATATGGTCTGCTACTGGCTTATCCTGTTCGAGAAGTATTTCTGCGAATCGCAAATGTGCGGGGCTTCTGGGGATATTTTTTTCCCATTGATATAACCATGTCAACTGCAATGATATTTGAATTATTCGAATGGGCTGCTGCGGAACTATTTGGAGGTGATCTGGGCGTAGCTTATCTTGGCACACAGGGTGACGTATGGGATGCACATAAAGATATGCTGCTTGCCAGCATTGGTGCTGTTATAGCCATGACAATAACAATAGCGGTAAACATGTGTCTGAAAAATGATTTTGCCCGTGAGTGGACAAATAGTCTGAAAGTAAAAATTCATAAACCCTTAGGTGAGGATGAAATAAAGCGTTTGTGGGAAAAACGTAAAAAGTAACATCTCAGAAGGATGAAATTATTTCTAACCAGTTATTAGAAACCCACCTTCGCGAGCGGACTTCGCCCATTCGCTCGGCGGTTCAATGGCGGCCTTGGCAATATCAGTTTCGGCTTTCATAATACCTGCGATACTGACAGCGGGAAAATCGATATCTGAGCTACATTATTGATCTGATATTTATTTAATCATGGTTACGGAGGAGGAAATGCCAGTTCTAATTCAAGGAAGCCAGTTTATATCACAAGTTCAAATTACAGATTTCGAGCTGATCCAAGGATGCATTACCAAAAGCCTCACTCCGCACAATGACCAGGGTCAGCCTATTCGACCATCCGATGTTGTGCTTCAACATATAGCAGGTTTAGAACAAGAGCTTTCTCAGCTTGATGATACAGCATGGAACCTGACCGGGTTGGAAAGGGAAAACATAATCGCCAATCAAATGGAGCCGCTGGAAGAACGATTGCAGAGTTGCAAGCAGTACCTTCGGTCCATAGAAAACGCGAACTGGGATGGATTCGAACTGCCTGATGAGCGTGATTTAGAAGCCAGCTTCGTGAGGGGTTTAATGAACTCCCATTATTATGTGGAAGAAGCTGATCGTTTTTTACCAGGACATATAGAGTCGCCTGAAGAGCGAATGAAGCCTCCAGTCGAATCAAAGCCATCAAGGTCAGTACATGCTCAGGAGCGCAGCAAAAAATGCCGAGAAATAGCCAAGCGCATTTGGGATAGGCAGACTGATTTTACCATTTCGGGGATGGTTAACCATAGCGAGATAGTTCACCAAGCCCGGCAGATAGATGGCCGCCCCTACTCAGAGATGACTGTTCGCAACTGGATCAGGGACCTATGCCCAAATCGTAAACCGGGGCGGAGACCTGCAAATAAAATCCCATTCGGTGCGACTGCTGATAATCCGTCCATGCCGCAATAACCACACGGTATTTATCACAGAAAAACCGACGGCCCTAAACTTGCGATACTTACAGTCAAGCGGGTAAAAATCGAGGGAGGCAACGATACAGATATCGACCGGCGCAGGCGTATATATACAGATCACCGCCATGCCGGTGCTTTCATCCGACATATCGCCAGTACCCAAAATTGGTGATATCTAAGTTAGGGTAATAAATGAATGTCGTTGACACGATTACAAAAGACTATCGAACGTCTCTTCTCTTTGGCCTCATTTCAATCTTAATGGGGATAACATCTTTCTACCTATCCCATGACCGGCGACATCCCGGTCTTATCTTCGCAGTAGGAGGCGTATTCGCAATTGGTGGTATTGTCCTTATTGCCAAAAGCTGGTGGAGACTTCGTGATTTTAGGAAATTAATAGCGGAAGGGGCAAAACAGGATGTATAGATATCTGTTCACAACACTGGCAGCGGGGACAGTAGCGCCACTTCGTTTTTTGTGAAAGTATACCCATCCAAAGAAGAGTCAAAGGCATCAATTTCTTTTGAAGTCAACGAGAATCGCAACCTGCGGGAACTTATGGAAAGCAAGGAAAAAGGCCACGCCACATTGCTTAAGCGCGAAGGAAATGCAGGCATGGTTATTATATATGTCAATGATCAGATGATATTGCCAAGTAGTGAAGTAAGGTATCTGAAACATACAAATGCTCAAGTGAAGCAGCAGCATTGAAGTTGCGTCCATTTTGATCTCCAAAATGAAAAAAGCTGGTGATTTCGGTCCTTAAACGGTGACCTCGGCCTACATTTCCAGCCG
>JBFYPZ010000351.1:0-2907 GCA_041303035.1 Flavobacteriaceae bacterium | reverse complement strand
CCGTGGTCAAGTTGGCACGGCCAGCAACCACCATTCGGATGGTCGTAGATTGACGGATGGCACAGCCATGCGGTGGAACTCTACGGCGCGCAACCGCGCCGAGGTTCACCGCTGGCGTTCGCCCTGACATGCTTGACCTGTCATGCAGATGTGCTACAGTAGTCCCATAAATAACAGCGCGACAGTACATGCAAGAATTTACTCGAAGACGGCAAACACGCATCACTCAGAGACGTATTCTACATGGTCAAAAGAACAATACCAAATACCAAGACAAATATCGTGGATGAACAGACAGAAAGCGATGACGCGATAGAAGATTTAGAATTGCTCACCGGAAACTCACGAGAAAAATTAAACATAAACGCGAACAAAATGGGCTCAGTCGCAGGAAACGTAATAGTAGAAGACAAAGGAGACGAAATAGACTGGAGCAAAATGGGAAGCGGAGGATGGTCAGTACCATCAAATGTAGAAGAAATAAAATTCAAAAAAGTAAAAGCAAAATATGTAATATACATGGAAAAAGCAGCAGTATGGGAAAGACTGCACGAAGACAAATTCTGGGACAAACAAAACTGCATAATCATGTGCTCACAAGGACAAACAACAAGAGGAATAAGACGACTATTGCAAAGATTAAGCAACGAACACAACCTACCGATTTACATCCTCTGTGATGGAGATATTTGGGGTGCATATATTTACAGCGTTCTGAAATACGGCTCTATCAATCTTGCACATATGGCTGAGAGCATGACGATACGCACTGCCAAATTTTTGGGCATCACCATGGATGATATTGAAAAATACGGACTGAAAAAACATTTAATAGCCCTTACAGAAATTGATCACAAACGAATAGATCAAATGCAAGATTACGACTGGTTTAAAGACAACAAAGCATGGCAGAGACAGTTTAAGCTCATGAAAACTCTCAAAGGCAAAGTAGAGATTCAGTCGCTGAGCAGCCGCGGAATTAGTTTTATTTCTGAAAAATATCTTCCTGAGAAGATAAAAAACCAGGACTGGATTGAGTAAAACCACTGGACACTGGACAACCACACGCACGAGATATTTAAATAAGATTTTCTGAATAATGCTGATGAAAATCGAAATAAAGAAACTTTTTCCTGATTGGGTCATAAAAGAGAACTCTGAGAGCATAACGTTGTGGTTTTCGACAAATCGAGGGAATTATAATCGAAAATCTTTCACTTTTTCCAAGGAAATTACTATCGATGAGTCATTTGCAGAAGCCCTCGGCATGTATGTCGGAGATGGGGACATGCATAGAAGGGAGAAGCGACACCTTACATACGCATCAAAAGATTTGGACATTGCCGAATTTATTCTCACTTTTCTAAGAAATCGCCTCAATATTCAAAACAAAGATCTCACCATCGGAATCCATTATGGACTCATTCCGCCTGCAATTCAAGCACTTTCGAAAAGACTCAAATTTGACAATTTCCAACCATATTTCACAACAAGAAACAGATATCCAACATTACATATTCAGGTCAATGGAAGCGTCTTTAGAATCATTTTCGAAAAAATCATGGAAATTTTTCTAACATCAGATTTTCTAAATGATGTTTCTTTGCGTAGAGGGTTTATTCGCGGATTATTTGCAGCAGAAGGATGCGTTGCGATTAAATATCAAGAACAGTTCATAGACCACCTGAGTTTTTGCTTATCAATTAAAGAAAGAAATATTGTAAACATGATTGCAAAGATTCTTGACTTGGAAGAAGTCGATTACAAAACACGCACACGATTCGAAGACAACTCTATAGAACTTACAATCCAAAACTGGCGCAACTACCTAAAATGCTGGCAGATACGACTTTTTGACAGATGTGAAAGGAAAAAAGACAAATTTTTGTCAATAGCCAAAAATAGCAAAGTGTACGGGGTCACTTCTCAAAAAGACCGCAATAATCTATGGCACAGCTTTACCCAAAAAGAGCTCGCAGCAATAATCGGCTCTTGGCAAGGAAACGTCTGCAAAATGCTACAAGGAAAAATATTATTCTCACTTGACCAGATAAGAGTTCTAGAGCAGAAAGGAATGCCCCTAACAATAGAAAAGCTCAGAATCGGATGCCTGACAGAACTTCCATATTCAAAAGAAACAGCAGAATTGTTTACTTAGAAAAAATTAAGAAGGAAGACTTCTTGAAGTAAGTTATGGACCTCGCCAGCGCAGCAAAAAAATATGGAGCAAACAGAGCAGCAGTAGAATTCGTAAACCGACTACCACCATTCAGCCCAGAAAGAAGAACAGTGCTCGACATTTCTCCTGGAGACACACACAACACAAGATTCCTCTTCTCACTAGGATACCACGTTGTCGCATTACAAGACGAAAAAGCAGATGCTGAAATACTACAACACCTAACTGAATCAGTCCGGATAGTCAGAGAATACGAAGAAAACCTGGCACGACAACAAAAAAGACCGGTAAACCCGAAAAACCTGCTTGAATATGAGCTAGTCGACAGATTACCGGAAACACAATTTGACGGCATCATAGCAATACACGCTTTAATCGACCTTTCACCAATAAAACTAAGATATCTTGTAGATTACATCAACGACCACACAAAATCAAGAGGCTACCTTGCACTGACAACAAGAACCACACAACAAAACCCATTCCCAAAATGGATAACAATACCAGACAGCAAAACAAAATATACCGGCAAAGAAGACAAAAGAAAAACAGAACACCTAGACCTCACAATGATGGTAATAGAACACCTTCTAAGAAAGCCGAGAAGATAAAAAAATCAATGGATTGAAAATAATCAAAGCACAGGAATAAACTGAGAATGATATGCACATGCAGGAACCTGGAACTTTCCTCTAACTCTCATTATTTCTTTCATTTTGTCTGCCATC
>JBFYPZ010000350.1:0-2912 GCA_041303035.1 Flavobacteriaceae bacterium | reverse complement strand
TTTTTGGGAAAGTCAAGGAAATTATTTAGAATGGATTCCTAATCCATGCGCCGCAGGTCCGATTCCTGCCGGGGGCACCACATCTCAGAGCTTTAGAATTTAATTTTTTATTTTTGTACAACTCCTGTACAACATTACCTAAAAACCTTATCCTAACCCGTGAGCAGAAATAATATTGATACCCATGATTTTTGAACATCAAAATTTTTCTTCCCTCGCAAACCTTCATTAACAATGACTTTGAAGGGACTCTCGACATTCCCCCAAGATAAAACAAAGTTTAAGTTTTTTTTTAAACTGGTAAAATTGATTTGAAAAATAGATGGTCACACAACAGTCTTTAAAACCATTGAATGAACGTTCTATATATTCAGGTTACCTTAAAGCGTTAACTGGCAAAGATTTGATAAAATAATAAATCAACGACCCATTATCAGAAGGTATAAGCAGTAATTTTTTAAGCACATGAAATGATGTGGACTTGATAGAGATCGTCGAAACTTGAGGCAAAAACGGCTTGCTACTCGGCTTCCAGAACATTTAATGGGTTCCGTCTTTATTGGGATATGCCATTACATTGCCTGGTGGCCAAATAGCGGCATCCGGTAGGAAATCCATACGATGTTTTGTGTGCGCAACAAAATGGCAACACAACGCACACATGGGCAACAATTTTTAAGATTCTCCATTTTTATCTCAGGCAGAAAATCAATTCGCCATTGATATTTTTCTTTAAATTTCTGAGTACGTTTGATCTCCTGATGCACCTCTTTTACCGTAAGGCATTCATACTCCTTTTCGTTAAACATTTTCGGCGCTATCCTTATCAGCATCAGGACGGAACATGTATCGCACAAAATAAACATCAGGCGGACATTTCCCTCAATTTTCGGAACTCGTTCTTAACCGCCAACCCATCCAAAACGTTATCCATGCCAAGTATTTCGGCAATCTTCCTGTTTGTCATCGAATCTAATTGGCGCATCAAAGTGTTTATGAGTAAGGGGCTTAGAGTCTTTAACACGTCCACGAATTTTCTTGGGTCTTCTTCAAAATGGAGAATATCGCCTATTGTGGGAAATCTTTTTTTTAAATTTGTATTGGCCCCTCCAACTTTTAAGTTAAATTCCAGATGAATCATTTTTATGCGCTTGACCAAACCGAATAGGGCGTGCCCATATTTTTCTGCAAATTTTTTTAGTAGATTTATCTGAATACTTTGCTTTAAGCCTTCTATGTTTTTCCAAACCCAAAGCACATATTCATCGGGAAATTGGGTATAGTTGGCCACTTCATCACAAAAATTTTCCTCATCAGCATCATAGAAATCTTTTATTATTTTCTCGTCGCGGATAGCATGAACGGCTTCATGTATAAGCGGAAAAATCAAATCAAGCACATTTGTTGTAGTGTTTACAAACACAACTCTGTGATGGTGAATTTTTGTAAAAAATGCGTATGCCTTTATGTTTTGTGGGAATGCACGAAATATGACTTTTATACCAAGTTTTTCAAGCAGTTTTAAAGTACCTTCATAACCTAACGGTTCGCCTGGTTTTGCACCTGCTATACGCCTCAAATCTTGTGCAATAGCTTTAGCATCCGCCGAATTTTTTGCTTGAACCCTGGCAACTGGTAAAATTGCTGATTCAGTATCATTTCTGAAAAACAATGCATACTCTTTTGCAAGTTTTAAAGCGTCTTTTTGGATAGCAGGTGTCACCTTGGCTGCTTGTCTTGTGCGATGAACCGGTAGGGAAATAGAATTGTCGATATCTGAAAACAGATAATCAGGCGAAATTTCAAAAATCTTACAAATGGAGATCAGATGAAGACCCTTTGGAATTTGCCCATTAATCCAACTATTAACTGTTTGCCGAGATACACCGGTCAACATACCCAACTTGGCCAGGCTTATTTTTTTTTCCTTGGCCAAGATTTTTATTTTTTCACCTTGCCATTCCATCAAACACCTTCCATTTAATATTCGGAATATTAACCCTCCTCTATTTTTAATAGGATAATTAAAAATGTACCAATTGTAAATAAATGTTTACGATTTTTTACATAAACAAATTTTTTAGATAATAAAGCGTAACGTAATTTAACAAAATAAAGCCGAAAGCAAAAAAACAGAGGTTCTCGTTAGGTAATGCCTTTTTAAGCGGACCCTGCGAAACCCAAGAAAGAAGCGCGATAGACACATTATTGGTTACGGTTGCATCACGGTAGTGAATCGATCGAAGAGATGGCATTTTCATCTATCATCCATGATTGTGATGAGTTGTTAAAGTTGCCTGGCTCTATAACGAAAACATTGAAGGAGAAGATTCGTAATTTCTAATTCGTAATTATTTCGGTGAATGATGAATGGAAACAAAAAACAATTGGTAAATGCCGATACGCTTTATGAAGCAATTCGGGCCATTCTGGAAAACGCACGCGCTTCGGCCTATCGGGCCGTGAATTTCGCTATGATTCAGGCCTATTGGCGGATTGGTTATTTGATTGTGGAACATGAGCAGGAAGGCAAGGAACGAGCTGAATATGGCAAGGCCTTGCTGGAAGAGGTGTCCAAACGCTTGACCGGTGAATTCGGCAAGGGTTTCGATGTCACCAACCTTCGCAAAATGCGGCAGTTCTACCTTATATTTTCAAAACGAGACGCAGCGCGTCTCAAATCCGGTGACGTTATGAAAGACTCCTCGCCAGCGGGGAGAAGGAACCGGTCAAACAGGAAGCGGCCGGGAAACTGGCCCGGTTGGAGCCGGAACATTTTATCCGCGATCCGTATGTGCTGGAGTTTTTGAATCTCAAGGATTATCCGGGCTTGCGGGAATCCACGGTTGAGCAGGCCATTATCGACAAACTGCAGGAGTTCCTGCTTGAACTCGGCAAGGGGTTTTCCTTTG
>JBFYPZ010000349.1:0-2925 GCA_041303035.1 Flavobacteriaceae bacterium | reverse complement strand
TCTATTTCGTAATTTTGCCCAACCCTATACTTTGATCATGAAAAATTTCTTTTTCGCTATGCTAACCTTGGGAACGCTGATCTCCTCCGCCCAACAAAAAGAACTTATAGACAACAATCCTCAGGAAGTTAATTTGATCGGGACTATTAACAGAGAAAGTTTGCTACAGGCTCCTTATAACGAATGGTTTACACCAAATTACGATGCCTATAAAACCGACAAGGAAGTGATGGCACAACTCAGTCCCCTGCTCCGGGAGGTAGACCTGAAAGTCTTTTTGGGAACCTGGTGCGGCGACAGCCATGACCAGATACCGGTCTTGTACAAGATCCTTGATGAGGCGAATTTTAAGCCGGAAAACCTGGAAGTTATTTCCGTAAACAGAAGTATGTCAACCCCTGACGGCCTTCAAAAAGGGTTTAATATTGAAAGGATCCCAACTATCATCGTGTACAAGAAAGGCAAAGAGATCGGCCGGTTTGTTGAATATCCAAGAAAGTCTGTTGAGGCGGATCTGCTAAAGATCGTCAGCGGACAAGGTTACAAACACGTTTACGAAAAATAAATCAGAAACCAGATTCTATTTTTTACAAAAAGATCATCTCAGGGGTGAATCAGACCTTCCCTAAAGCTGCAGCACTTTCGCCAGATCTTCTTGTGAAAGATTGAGCAAACCGACTTTTGGCAAACGCCGGGTAAGTTCGCGCCAGTTGGGATCTGAAGTAAATATTTCTTTAAAAACCGGCAATGCCTTGTCCAGTTGTCCGTTATTCGCCATCGTTACGGCCGTCCAGTATTTCATCTCCAGGTTTTCAGGGAACAGTTTCTGTGCCGCGGCATAGGCTTCCATCGCCTTTTTCATATCGCCGTGCTCAACAGCCAGATCCCCTTTATTCATAAAATCATAAGCCCGGTGCACGCGCAATAACCTTTCCAGTTCCTGAATAGGTTCTTTGTGGTCATCAACCCGAAGATCCACCAGCTTGTCTTTCCAGGGCTCAGACACTTTGTTTCCTCCTACCACGATCAGGGCCGCAGATTGCTGCCCCCTGATATCGCCTCCGGCTTCCTGTGCAGCTTTTAGTGTTGCGAGTACCCGCTCCGCCAACGGCAGTCCGGCATTTTTTAAATAAGCCTTGGCCATGGCAGGTACTACCTCATCATTGAGCATCATATTGGCCTGCACAGAAAAATTATCCCCCACAAAATGGCCGGCCGAAGCGATGCATTTATCGCCAGTAAAGGCATGCACATTTCCCTTGTTGTCCAGCATGGCGATCTGCCGAACCTCACGTCCCTCATCTTTGGCAATTAAATTGTCCATCGCTTCCTTTGCTGTAATCCCGGCTTCCATCAGTTGTAAGCCATTCGGACCGTAAGCCGGATTGACGAAGGACTGTGTGGCCACCACCCCTACTCCTGACTTACCCCAGGCCACTATGGTACCCACAGAAAACCAATGACTCTGCACACCCACGGCCATTTCACCGGTAGCCGGATCGCGGGCAACTATAGAAAAAGTATGGGCAAATTTATCTTTGTAAACCTGTGATTGTGATGCTATTGTAAACAGCAATAAGAGGTAGGCAATATTTTTTTGGGGACTTTGCATGAGAATCTATTTAAAAAGTTGGTACAGAACTTATGATTTTTTTAAAATTTATGCTTTGTTGCGGCTTCTATTTCTTCAGCCAAAATAAAAAATTTAAGTGGTTTGTCGTTGGCGACAGCCAACATGGCTTTGGCAATATCTGTAGCCTTATTTGGCGCATACTTTTTTAAGGGTCCGATCAGCAGCGGCCCGGTGATCTTGAAAAATGAGCTTGCCAGGCTTTCTGCCATCCGTTTTTCTTTTCTATTTCCGATGATCAGAGAAGGCCTGAGTATGTATGTATATGGCAGTTTTATACCGAGCACCGCTTCTTCCATTTCCCCTTTCGTCCTGCTGTAAAAGATACTGCTCTTTGCATCAGCCCCCAGGGACGAAACCACCACAAAGCCTGGTATATTATTTTTTTTGCACAATTGAGCTGCCTTAACCGGTATCCCAAAATCTATTTTTCGGTACAATTCTTTGTCGGGTGTTTTTTTGGCTGTGGTGCCGATGCAGCAGAAAACCTCATCTGCCAAAAAGTCTTTTTCAAAATTCTCCAGAGCGAGCAGATCACCGGTAAAATTTACAATCTTCGGATGCCTAAAAGTCAGGGGTGTTCTGGTAAAGACCTTGACAGTTTTATAGCGCGCGTCTTCCAGGAGCAGTTCTAATAACAGGGAACCGGTAAGACCCGTAGCGCCTACAATGATGGCTGTTTTTTCCAAAAGATTCAATTTTTAGATAGGTGAAGATACAAAAAAACCTCCTGTTTTATTGCAGGAGGTTCTGAACATCAAAACAATTATTTCTCAGTTGCCTTTTTTGTAATCTGCCAGAAAGGTTGCCAGGCCGATATCGGTAAGCGGGTGTTTAAGCAGGCCTTTGATCGCACTCAGGGGGCCGGTCATCACATCAGAACCGATCTTTGCACAATCAATGATGTGCATGGTATGTCGGATAGAAGCTGCCAGGATCTGGGTGTCAAAGTTATAATTATCATAAATCAGTCGGATCTCAGCAATGAGGTTCAGCCCATCGGTTGAAACGTCGTCCAGCCTTCCTAAAAACGGAGAAACATAGGTAGCTCCGGCCTTAGCAGCCAGCAGGGCCTGTCCGGCTGAAAATACCAGGGTCACATTGGTCTTTATCCCTTTATCAGAAAAATACTTACAGGCCTTAATTCCTTCAGCGATCATCGGCAATTTGATCACGATCTGCGGATGCAAAGCAGCCAATGCCTCACCTTCCCTGACCATACCTTCAAAATCAATGGAAATTACCTCTGCGCTCACATCACCATCAACAATTTCACAAATGGCTTTGTAATGATT
>JBFYPZ010000348.1:0-2931 GCA_041303035.1 Flavobacteriaceae bacterium | reverse complement strand
CAAGCCAAGAGCGGCGCGTTTCTTGTCGATATGCTCCAGGGATGCCTTGATCATTTCTTGTGGGTCGGCGATAAATTCCAGTTTGCCGCCTACCATTTCTCCAACGATGGCATTCGTTATAAAAAAACCGGCCAATACGGTAAACAAGAGATCTCGGCGCGTCTTAAGCATTTTTGTTATTTTGTACAGGGTCAGACATATAACTCCGTTATTAAAAAATAAAATGAAATAAATTTTATTTGATGAATGCTTATCGGATTTCAAAAATACACTTTTATTTCCTTTTTTTATGTTGTGCAAACAGTAGACATAAAAAAATGCGCAATACACTTGCGGAACTTTTTTCTCACTATTGACACAATTTATTCTGTGTTCGGATCCTGCATATATCAACTGAATTAATAATTGGGTCGTTTTCAGTTGTTCATTACCATTTCAGATAATTGCTACCCATAATAATCGGCGCAACCTTACTAAATTTTATATCAGAATTTTATTTCTGATTGTTCCCGAATTTCAACAATTTTGTTTTTCCATACAAAGGTTCCGCTCAAACCCTTTGGCAGTGTCACCGTGCCTTGCACTCCCCCATTTTTTGGTCGTTTAAGATCAAATAAGATCATTCCCAAAGGGTGCGGCATTTGTCCTTTTATGAATTTCAATTCACCAAAGGCTGGTTTCATCTCCAGGGTTTTAAATCCGGGAGATGCCGGCCTGATCCCGGCAACCGTGGCCAGGAAATCGTAGTTCGGACTGGCACTCCAGGCATGGCAGTCTGAGCGTGTGGGGTCTTGTTTTTCCGCAAAAGTACTCAGACCATTGTCCAGCATGGATTTCCATGGGCCGAGTGTTTTGAGGTAGCGATCTGCCAATCCTGTTTTCTTCATCGCTTGGGTAAGATAAAAGCGAAAATATAAGGTCGGCTGTATAAGATTGGGATCGCTTAGTACACGCTCTATAATGGCCTTTTGATCTGCTTCCCGGATTGCGTTTGTTAGGACGCCCAGTATTTGTGCATGTGCGCTGAAATCTGTTTTATCCGGTGTATCAGATAGATACCGCCTAGATTCATCCCAACACTTTTCAAACACTCCCCGGCCTAGTTTCTCTGCTAGCTCCTTGTATTTCCGCGCCTGTTCAGGTTTGCCATAATGTTCATTCAGAGCTGAGGCTCTTTCAAGGGCATAGGCCAGTTGCATCGTCAGTATAGAAGACTGCCCGTCAAAGCGACCACCCAAAGGAACACCACCTATCCGTTTTTCATTGATCCAGGGCCATTCATCGGTCCAATCAACAAAATTCCAGTATTCTACTTTTCCTAAAAGCCCGGTATCGGGATCGATTCTTTGTATAAACCAGTTCAGTACGCTATCTATGCCCGGCAGGAAGGACTTAATAAAATCAGGATCTTCGCGCAAGGTCCAGTAATCATGAACCATATTAACCCAGAAAAGAGAGAATGGAGGAATGACCTGCGGACTGGCTGAAGGATAGCGGCTTTGAGTCAGGCCCTCTGAGAAACGGGATCCGTCGAATTGCAGCAGTGCGTTTCTGACAAGCCGGTCATCACCGGATACGTATAAGGAGATCAACGCCTGAATGCGGGTGTCGCCAATATATTGCAGTTGTTCGTAATACGGACAATCGTAAAAAGTTTCGTTTGCACAAAGACGGGCTGTGCGCCAACCGGTATTCCATATCCTGTTCAGTATTTCCTGATCAGAATTAAAACTGGCAATCTCTGCTAGCGGATATACTACAAATTCACTGGTAAAATCATTGATGATCAGCGGCTCATTTTTTGTTTCAATTTCGAGTTCCAGATATCGCCAGGTACGGAACCACAAGGGGCGAAAGATTCTTTCATGGCCTCCGTCAGGAATAAAAAGGTCTGCGTAGCCTTTTATTTGCTTTCCTTCAATAATATTGCGATTGCCCTTGTTCCCTAAAGAATCGAATAAAGCTTCAGCATATACGAGTTTAATCTGACTTCCGTTTCCCATAGAAACATTTAATTCAGGATACCCTGTTGTTAAAACAGCCTGATCAAAAAGAATGCTTATTTTTTGGTTTGCCGGAATTGTCCATTTGGACTTACCCTCAATAAATCCCTTGGGTGCTGATTGTCCTGAGGTCTGTCGGACAGAAGCAAACCGCTGAAACTTTTGTTCCAAGGCCGGTATTAACCGAGGAGTTAATACCCAGTTAATATCCGTACCAACACCTCTGGGATGGCCTTGATCCAATACCCGTGCCTCTGGCCATTGTTGATCCTGATGGTTTTCTTCTTCCCAATCCCAGGGATAAAGTGCTGCATTCAGCTCATCTCCCGGACCAATTACGATAAATTCCCCTAGCTTTTGGGTATTTTCTGTATAGGGTTTGTATGAATTATTTTGGATGACCTTCCAGGAAGCATCTGTATTGATTATTTGTTCAGCATTTTGGTTACCCTGAACAATAAATGCAGTTTTTAGGGAAATCTGTGCCCAGGGTTTTTCTTCCCCAAAGTTCCAGACAACCGATGCCAGAAGATTATTACCGGGTTTCAGAAATCCGGCGATATCGATGCTCTCGTAATACCAATTAGCCAGATCACCACGCGCCGGGCCAAAACTAACTGGGACTCCGTTCACAAAAAGCCGGTAACGGTTATCTGCAGACACATGGATGATAAATTCGGAAGGAACATCTGTTAATTTAAAGTTCTTTCTGAAATGAAAAACGCCATATTCCAGAACTGAGGCGTTCGGATGGGTGATCCATTGGGCATTCCAGTGATTGTTTAGTAGTAAAGGATTGATTTTTACGGCAGGAACCATCTGTGCCTGTTGACTTGCCACGGTAAAAATTATTAGGATTTGGAAAAGAATGATCAAATTGTTTCGCATGTTTCTCACTTTACTCATAAAAATACAATAATTTATTATA
>JBFYPZ010000347.1:0-2936 GCA_041303035.1 Flavobacteriaceae bacterium | reverse complement strand
CATCCAGGCAAGGAATAACAGGCTGAAGACATGAATCATCTGATCAATGATAAAAATTGCAGGGGTCTCCGTTTTGAAGCACTTTTTTCCAAAGTCAATAACACCGTGAAAAAACAACACAAACACTGGTGCCTGCCAGCATGTCCAGGCCTGGAGAACAACATAGCTCAGTACAGCGTGAGATGCAGCATGGACTAACAAAAAGCCCATCCTGTCTTTTTGATTTACCATGCTTCCGGTTTGCAGCACAAAATCTGCAATCACATGAGCAGCGATCAATACGGCGGCAATTTTTTCCATTGCGATCCTTTAACAGCAGTAAAATAGAAAGCTATATAGCTTGCAATATATTAGAACAAGCTTCCGGGCTTGCATATGCTTTATGCAAGCGCATAAATTTGTTCCAATTTTGTTTCAATCCAGAGGAGTGCAGCATCCACTGTGCGCCAGTGTGCACGCATCAGGGAATCTCCTACCGCCTGGCGCGTGGGCCGCTTGCCGGTCTTTTCATTCACCGGCCAATTACTTGCGATTTCTTCCTGGGTCCACCCGTTGAGCACTCCATAGATTGCTCGCGACTCTGTGGGGGTCCAATCACCGATAATGCAATCCAGAAGCGGAATGGCAGTACAGGATAGTCCATTCAATAAAACAGGTGCATCGTCACCTGCAACAAGCCTGAGGCGCTCACCCCCCATCTCGTCAAGGCCTTTTCCTGAGCGGGTAAATGCAGGGCCCCGCGAATTGGAAACCCTTTGTGTTGAGATCAATTCAGCCTGTCCGATACCAATGCAAATGCGCGTGTCGTATTTTGTTTCGGCATCGGATTCCAGCTTGAGCGCAGTACGCAGAAACACCGCCGCCTTGACAGCCGGTGCGGGTTTTTCCATAAGCACCTGCCAGCTATCGTGCCGGAATGTATCCATTTGTCCGACAATTGTCGACGGATACTGCTGTGCAAACTCCATGGCGGCATTCTTAAGGCGCGCCATGGCACCCGCGCTTTTTTCGCTGGAAAGCTGGGAAGACTTTACAAGATCACCTGTCAGGACAGCGTATAATTTGTTATTTTGAGCCATATGGTTATCGCCTATTTTTTATAAATCCGATCAAAAATTCAGGGAAAAATTTCTTATCTTTAAGGGAATTTCCTGATTTACTCATGGATAAGTATAGTGATACAAACATTAAAAATTATTATTGAATTCCGACCTTTCTAATTATTTTACAGCAACTTTTCTACATTAACAATGAATGTGTGTATAAAAAATTGATTTTAATCGCATTGGTTGCTTTCGCTACATTGCTTTAGTGATTTTTTCAACGACACTTATTTTCAATATCTATGGCAGGAGATGGGAACGTCTGTTTTTCTGAATTTTAACACCAAACCATAATAAATAAGGGAGGAGTTATAATGACAAAGAAATTTAGATGGCTGATTTGTATTATCGGGTTAATGGTTCTCATTACACCTCTCTCATCAGCTTTTGCAGGTCCCAAAGTTAAAGTCATGACCCGTAATCTTTATCTCGGCGCTGATATTTTCAGAATAGCAGAAGCCAAACCTTTTGACCCTAGTAACCCATATGACCCTAAAGGTATTCTTGCTGTAGTGGCTGACGTATATAATACCATGCTTTATACCAATTTCTGGGCCCGGGCCGAAGCCATAGCCGACGAAATCATGTACGCCGACGCTGAAGTGATCGGTCTTCAGGAAGTCTCGACGTTTTACAAACAGACACCCGGGGATTTTCTTGCTGGCAACAGGGGTAAGGCCAATACTCTCGTTATTGATTTTTATGAAGTCCTCAATGATGCATTAGAGGCACGAGGATTATATTACACCGCTTATATCACAACCAACTCAGATGTTGAACTGCCCATGCTGGATCCCACCTCGACTACTGGACTCTCTTACGTGCGGATGGTGGACCATGATGTTATCCTGGTCAAGGATAATTACAAGTCCCAAATGAAGGATCAGGGTAATTACTATTTTAATCTGAAGCTGAAAATCGCGGGTAAGGACATTGAGTTCACCCGAGGTTATGGGATTGTTAAGGTGGTTGTCAAGGGCACACCTTTTCTCTTTGTAAACACCCATCTGGAGGTGAGCGGTGAAGAGGGCAGCCCTTTCAGATGGTTCCAGTCGATGCAAATGATGGAATTAGCTGGAAGATTAGCTTTATGCCGCAATTATCCGATAATCTTGGTCGGTGATTTCAACAGCTCACCTGAAGATAAGTGGGGTTTTGCCGATGTTCCAGGTGTTGGCAATAATCTGCCTTATGTGCCGCCATACCGCTGGGTAACAGGACCAAAAAAATATAAGAAAATTTTTTATAAAAAATTTTCAGACACCTGGCTGCTGCAAAAAAAGCCCAATAAACCAATATATGATGAAGGCTACACTTTCGGTTTTGAAGAAAAAATCGATGATCCTGATGATACCCTGGAAACCCGAATTGACCATATTTTTCTCTATACCGGCACTAAAAATTTGAAAAAGACCCAAAACGAAGTGGTCGGTAATGACCCCACCGATATGGTGGAAAACCTTCCAGGCTATCCGGATAAGTATCTATGGCCATCTGATCATGCCGGTGTCACTTCAAAAATATACTTTTAGCACCTTTTTCAGGATGAAACAATAAAGGGGCCTGAGGTGAACTCTTTTCCACTCAGGCCCCTTTCGTCTTTACTCAACTTTCGGAGGAGAAAAGCCACAGCAAAACTTAATTTAACATACTGAAATAATTTTGATTTATGACTTGAAGAGTCCTTTCGGATTGTGAAAAGATTTTTTTGACAAGTAAAAATATTCTTACGGCGAATCCCCCATAACTGCCGTTTCTGAATTCACCCTATCGAGTATCAGGTTTTTTTCAAAATTTTCCGGAGAAAACCTTGATAAACAAATTCCATAAGGC
>JBFYPZ010000346.1:0-2936 GCA_041303035.1 Flavobacteriaceae bacterium | reverse complement strand
ATTACGGGCAGCTACAAACATGGTCATGAGCAGATCAGGTTCCAGAAGTTCAACGGTCATTGCTATATCATCAGAAGGAACGTTCTGGCCCAGATAATATACTTTCCAGCCCAGATCTTTTGCCAGATAGGCGCCTAGTAAAAGTCCAATTTCATGGGTCTCCTGCTCCATCAAAAAGAAAACGATCTTTCCGGCATTTTCTCCGGGTTGTGGCAGACTTTCCATGGCTGAAATGATTTTTTGCCGGATGAGATTGCTAATAAAATGCTCCTGGGCAGGCAAAACCTTATTGGTGCCCCAGAGCACTCCCACCTGACCCAAAAAAGGATAGATCACATCAGTAATGGTGTGCATCAGCCCTGATCTCAGTACCAACCGGTTGAAGATCCGGTTGAACTCCGCTTCATCCATAATGAGCATAGAAAGAATAAGCGCTTTGATAACCTCTTCATTTTCTGTGTCCTCCAGACTCAGGAACTCACCTACTTTGGAATGAATGAGATCTTCGCTCATTCCTGCGATTGAGGAGATGCGGTAATTGTTTTTCAAAAGTATACTCACATTGATGAGCTTGCGCAACTGGGCATCGGAAAAATACCTGATGTTCGTTTCTGTGCGTTCCGGCACCAGAAAATCATACCGTCGTTCCCAGATCCTTAAGGTGTGGGCTTTAATTCCTGTCAATCTTTCTGCCTGGGCAATGGTATAATTCATGATTTATGGGGTAGATTAAATACTATATATAATATGGTGTAAATCTTTAAAAAATCAACTTTAAAAATATTTGTTTAATATTTTTAAAAAAAAGTTGGACAATTAAAAAACATTACTTATCTTTGTTCAACAAATATATAAAAAAGTTAAACATGAAAACAATTATTGAAAAATTAAAATTTTCCGCCCGCTTATTTTTAAGCACACTTGCATTATCCTTCTTATTTGTTACAACAAGTTGTGATGATGATGACGACGATAAACCTGAAACAATTACAGAAATCGCTGCTTCTAATCCTGATTTCAGTACATTAGTTACTGCTCTAGAAAGAACAGGTCTTGATGCTGTTTTAGATGGAACAACAGATTTTACAGTATTTGCACCAACTAATGATGCATTTGAAACATTTTTGAAAGGTGCAGACATTAACAACGTGCCAGAAGCAGTTTTGACTCAAATTTTGTTAAACCATGTTATAAGTGGTGAAGTTTTATCTACTCAATTATCTACCGGCTACATTCAATCGTTAGCTACATTTAATGGAGTGGCTAATGGTAGTAATTTAGAAATGTATGTGAATACAGTAGGTGGAGTTGAATTAAATGGTGTATCATCAGTTACTTCAGCAGATATTTTAGCTTCAAACGGTGTAATTCATGTGGTTGATGCCGTAATAGGTTTGCCAACAGTTGTAACTTTTGCTACCGCAGATCCAAATTTTTCATCTCTTGTAGCGACTTTAACCAGTCCTGGTCAACCAGATTTTGTAACTGTTCTTTCTGGTGCTGGTCCGTTTACTGTTTTTGCTCCTACCAATGCAGCATTTACCGCATTAGGAACTGAATTAGCTCAAATCCCACTGGTTCCAACCGCTGCTCAATTAACGGAAGTATTGGAGTACCATGTTGTTTCAGGAAATATTTTATCATCTAGTTTAACAAATAACCAAGTGGTAACAACTATACAAGGAGGTACCTTTACGGTTGGGTTAACAGGTGGAGCTAAAATTACTGATGCAAATGCACGTGTAAGCAATATTGTAGCAGTCGACGTTCAGGCTGCAAATGGTGTAATACATGTTTTAGACAAAGTATTATTGCCAAAATTATAATGACCCCCATTTCTAATAAATAGTTATATTCAGAATCAGACCGGCGTGTTTTGCGCCGGTCTTTTTCCAATAAAAATCCTTAAAATGAAATTAACTAAAAACAATTTTTTTAAAAATGTTTTTCAGGCACCCCCCACAAGGGAAGAGGAGATCAAAGAAAAGGTAAAATCCCTGCTCAACGAATGGGTTTCAATGGCGGAATACGATAAAGCGGAAAGTGCAAGAAAACTTGAAGAAGCGAAATCGCTGCTCAATGATTTAAAACAGATCCAAAAGAACTAGATATGGCCTTTTACCAGTTTATACACGAACAGTTGTTTCATGCTTCGGTTGCAGAAATGTGGAGTTTTATCTCTGCCCCGAAAAATCTTAAAGAAATTACCCCTGATTATATGGGTTTCGAAATCACTACACCCTGTTTGTCAGAAAAGATGTATGCCGGTATGATCATCAGCTATAAGGTGAGTCCTGTTCTGAATTTTAAGGTAGACTGGGTTACAGAGATCACCCACGTAAAAGATAATGAGTTCTTTGTGGATGAGCAGAGAATAGGCCCCTACAAACTCTGGCATCACCAGCACCATTTGATACAAATGAAAGAAGGGGTGCTGATGCGGGATATCGTTACTTATCAGCCTCCATTCGGTATTTTGGGTGCCTTGGCCAACAGATTGCTGATCAGCAAAAAACTGAATGAAATTTTTAATTACAGAAAAGTAGTTCTGGAAAAGAAATTTGGGAGCTTCTAAAACCTGAAGTAGTCCGGACAGACCAAATTATTTATCTTTTTTAGCAAAATTTTACTTTTTATTCTTTCCCTGTCCTTTTCTCTTACTGCTGAACGAAAAGAACAAGCAGGTAATTAACGATTGAATTTCCTGTTTTCTTAAAGAACAGGTTCTGAACGGTCAAATATACATCTGACTTCCTTTTATTCTTTCTAAACTCATCTACCATTATATATGTGTGTTCTTCACATTATTTAATGATTGAAACTTCAATCGTATTTTTAGGTTTTTTGTAACAAAAATTACGCCCCAAACAGTAAAAAATATCGCATTAAGTAACAATAGTAACCGTAAAAAATATGGTAATTCATATAAAAAAAAA
>JBFYPZ010000345.1:0-2944 GCA_041303035.1 Flavobacteriaceae bacterium | reverse complement strand
TCTGTTTAAATAGGTCTGCAAAATAATCGTCGCACTAATCTGATCGATCAGGGACTTATCCTGCCTGTATTTCTTCTTAAAACCTGCAGAAACCATGGTCTGTACAGCCATTTTTGAGGTAAATCGTTCGTCTACCCTTTCAATGGGTATCTCCGGAAATTTTTCAGTCAATTCCTTAATAAAAACTTTAATATGCACTTCACTTTCTGAAGGCTGGTTGTTCATTTGTTTTGGTTCACCAACCACAAACAAACTCACTTTTTCCTTTTTGAGAAAGTCTGAAAGAAAAGTAAATACATCTTTGGTCTCTACCGTTTTAAGTCCAGATGCAATCAATTGCAATTCATCCGTTACGGCAATACCAACACGTTTTGTGCCAAAATCAAAAGCGAGAATGCGACCCATCCTTTTTTTTTTCAAATTTACTCAATTTTCATAACCAAAAGACAATTGCTGCGATAGAGCTTCTTCGGTGTATTTTTATATTTTTGCAACAGCCTTCATGTATGGGCTTTAAAATAGTAAGATGCAAAATTTACAACAAATTATAGAAACAGCCTGGGATAACAGAACGCTGCTAAAGGAAGAAAAGACGCAACAGGCGATCAGAAACGTAATTGATCTGCTTGACAGCGGAACCCTTCGGGTGGCTGAACCGAAAAATGGAACCTGGCAGGTGAACGAATGGATAAAAAAAGCCGTCGTACTCTATTTTCCGATACAGAAGATGGAAGTACTCGAAGCCGGAATCTTTGAATACCACGACAAAATACCGCTGAAACACGGTTTTGCCGAAAAAGGCATACGGGTAGTACCCAATGCGGTGGCACGGCATGGATCCTACATTTCAAGAGGGGTTATTTTGATGCCCAGCTATGTGAATATAGGTGCTTATGTTGATGAGGGAACCATGGTGGATACCTGGGCTACAGTGGGCAGTTGTGCCCAGATCGGCAAAGATGTGCACCTGAGCGGTGGAGTTGGAATCGGCGGTGTGCTGGAACCTTTGCAGGCAGCGCCAGTGATCATAGAAGATGGTGCATTTATCGGATCCCGCTGTATTGTCGTGGAAGGTGTAAAGGTAGAAAAGGAAGCCGTTCTGGGAGCCAACGTTGTGCTGACAGCTTCGACTAAAATCATTGATGTAACCGGCGACCAACCGGTTGAAATGAAAGGAAGGGTTCCTGCCAGATCGGTAGTAATTCCAGGTACCTTTGCTAAAAAATTCAATGCCGGCGAATATCAGGTGCCCTGTGCGCTGATCATTGGCACACGAAAACCATCAACCGACCTGAAAACCTCGCTCAATGATGCGCTGAGGGAATACGATGTATCGATTTGATAAATGGTTATACTTTTCATACAGACTGAAATTAAGTCCTTTTGATAAAAATAGATAATTTATCTGCTTTGGTCATCACCTACAACGAGGCCGAAAATCTGCCCGGCCTGCTGGAAGGGCTTGATTTTGCGGGAGAAATTATTGTGGTGGATTCTTTCAGTACAGACAACACCATTGAAATACTAAAGAAATACCCGCATGTCAGCTTCGTCCAAAGGCATTTTAAAAATTTCTCCGACCAGAGAAATTTTGCTCTCAGTCTGGCAAAAAACAATTGGATACTCTTCACGGATGCAGATGAAAGAATACCCGATAATTTGCAGCGAGAAATTGCACATGAATTGCAGAGTCCCCAAGATACAGTAGCCTATGCGATTAAAAGACAGTTTTTTTTCAAGGATAAACCACTCCGGTTCAGCGGCTATCAGTCGAATAAGGCCATCCGTCTGTTCCGCAAAGATCACGGAAAATACGATCATAACAAACTGGTGCACGAGGTGCCCCTGATTTCAGGAAAAGTAAAAATCCTCAAAAACAAACTGGATCATTATTCCTACAAAGACCAGGTCTCCTATCAAAAAAAAATCGATTCCTATGCCCGGTTGCGCGCACAGGAACTATTCCTGATGGGCCTTCAACCCAATGCATTTCATTTCTATCTCAAACCGGCCTACCGGTTTGTCAGGCACTTTATTCTCAGGCTGGGTTTTCTCGATGGCAGAAGCGGTTTTATCATGTCGAATCTGGAAGCAGAAGGTGTCAAAAAAAGGTATCAATACCTAAAAGCACTTTACCGGACGGAATAAACTCCTATTTTCCGAGGTATTTCTTTTTAAGATCTTTTTTGCGTTCGTGACTGTTTTGAAATTCGAGGGTATGGTGCCACATCCTTTCAAAAACGAATGCAGGATCCAAATTGCTTAATTTTGCGTACTCATCGCTCATGATGGCTACCATTTCTTTTTTTGGAGTTAGCCGGTTGAAATTTTTCATGCGTTCCTCAAAATTCATGTGTTTGAATTCCATTCTGTTCAGGTCAACCAGATAAAAAGCATAACTTCCCTTGTTGTTCACTATGAGTGTATTCCCCGGTGAATGGTCTTTAAAATACACTTCCTTTTCCTGCATGTCAAAAGTAAACCGGGTGAATTGACGAAGGATATTTTCATGATCCGGATAGCCCGGTTCGTGGATCAGGGTGCGATAGGTAAGATCATGCACCAGCTGTTCGCTGAAATAAAAACTTTCTTTTAGTGAAAAAGGACCCACATGCTCGAAATAAGCCACCGGTTTTGGGGTGCCAATTCCTTTGGACAACAGTAAATTTGCATATTCGTAAGACCTTCTGGCCTTGGATTTACGAAGCCATCTGTATGCCAGCTGGTTGAAAATATGTGGCACCTGAAAAGATTTCACATTGATGTACATGCCATCCAGGTTTATCGCTTTTACGGTATTTCCCCACAGCGAGGCGGATTCCAAGTTCTATCATGAGTCGATGCTTACGTCCGTTCCATAGGTCGACGTCATCGGACCATTTCCCACCGTCGAAATGGCCTTTAATCGTGCGTATTTCCCGGAATTCAGCGGCCAGGGTTTCAA
>JBFYPZ010000344.1:0-2963 GCA_041303035.1 Flavobacteriaceae bacterium | reverse complement strand
AGAGGTAACGGAAAAATGATTTACATCGGCAATTTTCTTCATGTCACCAATCAGCAGGAAAATGAGGAAGAAAACAGAAGGCATGGTGGTTTTAATCTTCTTGTGGAGGCTGGAAATTACCAAGAGGCCATGGAGAAGTTTAAAACGCAACTACTGAAATTAAGAGGCAATAGTGATTTTTTTGGTGGAGAGTGTTCAATTTTTTTTACCCAGCTTTTTGAGTTTGACACTATACCGGAAAAAGAGGCAATGATGATCAATTACAAATCTGTCGCGGGAGACCCAATCATGCCTTTTATCGGATGTTCGGTTCCAACAGACAGTAACGATGGGTGCAGAATTTATAACTGGCAGGAGAATGTGCCGGAAATCGAGGGAAAAAATGAAAAGGTGTTTATGCAATTTAATGGATAGAAAAGAACAAAGATTTTAATATTGGGGTATCAGGAAGTCTATGTTGATATCATTTTTGCTGTGTTATTTTATCTACGATATACGTCACCAAAATAATGCTTAAACATCATACCCAATTTGCCGAAAAACGGACCATGTCTGACAGTTTTTTTTCCTGCAAAATCGGTGGAAGTTTACCCGGAACCTGAACCAAATATTCGGAGAGCCAAAATACCCAGTGCTGGTTTAGTGTTAAACTTTTTTTATTTGTTAAATTACAGGCATCTTTCCCAAGTATCCCTGCAGATGTTGCCTATTTTTCAGGGTAGCAATTCTTTTGTGCCTCATAAAGTCCTCTGTCTAAAAAAAGTCCTGCTCTCTTAATTCCATGATCAATTCCGTTACGTATGGATGATTCAACACTAACCAATTTATTCCTTTATATTGAGAAGATACGTGCTTTCAGGCCTTAATACCCAAAGGAATTGATTTGGCTGTGGTAAAATCCATTCAACATATGCATTTTAGCACCTCTAATTGAAAAATAATAATTGAAAAAGTGTCCGTGTTGACGATAAATGTCATCAGAGAAAATAAAAAATAACCTAAATCATATGGAGGATGGAGATGTTGGAAAAAACTTTTATTTCGGTTTTCCAGAAAATCCCGGCAATATTGATTGTAACCACGATAATCGTTTCAGGGCTTATGTTTTCAACTCAGGTATTTTCACAAACTCCCATCCCCGGATTTGTTTTGGCCCAAAATTCTAAAAAGTTGGAATATATTATTAATGTCCGCCTGAATGGCGCAACAGAATATGAGCTTGTTGAAGTCTTTGGAAAAATCCTCAACAACTCACAAGGTGTTCTCGGAGCTAAACGCCATGGATCGAGAATTGTACCCGATAACCCCAGCGCTTGTTTTGCCATCTGGCGAGTCCGGATTCAAGACCCGGATCCTTCTCGCCTGCAATCCAAAATAATTCAAACGATACGTGATAGCGGAGTAGAAGTTGATATGTTGAAAAGAATCCGTCCTGGTAACATTGTTGCTGGTGAAATTCAATTTATGGTTTACTAAGGTTTTTCATGGAATCGGAATTTAATGATTTCGCATAAAGTTATCAAAGGCAATCTCATTGAATAAATATGATTCAGAAAATGAAAAAAAGATTTGACAAACAAAAATACCTGAGGATAGAATGTTCCATGTCTGAGCGAGCGCTCGGTCAACCGTAATCCCGAAGCATCCTATCAGGCCGGTTTTACAGGTTAAAAGCAAAGAATTTTGAACAGAAATGTTATTGCCATTTAAGCACATGAAAAATTTAACCTGTTTTTTTGGTATTTTTATACAAATAAATAAGGAGCGTTTCCTGAAATGATCAGCCATAAGGAAGTTTTCAGGAAATACCGGGGGTGAACCAATTTCCGACAGGATTAGTGTTAAAGGGAAATGGTTACCTTTTTTGCATTTTTAACCGAATAGGAGGAGAAAGCATGACCAACCCGTACATTGAAGCGTATGAAAAATCTATCAACGATCCTGAAGGGTTCTGGGGCCCAATTGCAGAAGATTGCCATTGGTACAAAAAATGGGACAAGGTTCTTGATGATTCCAACAAACCTTTTTATCGATGGTTTGTCGGAGGAGAGTGCAACACATGCTACAACGCACTGGACTACCATATTGATCGAGGCCTTGGGAATCAGGTGGCGCTTATTTACGACAGCCCGGTAACCAATACCATTAAAAAATTTACATACAATGAGCTTAGAGATGAAGTTGCCAAATTTGCCGGTGTTTTAAAAGCTCAGGGTGTGGAAAAAGGGGACCGTGTTCTTATTTATATGCCCATGATTCCTCATGCAGCGATATCGATGTTGGCATGCGCCCGTATCGGGGCTGTCCACTCCGTGGTATTTGGTGGTTTTGCCGCCAAGGAGTTGGCAACTCGAATTAACGATGCCAAGCCAAAAGTCATTGTAACGGCTTCGTGCGGCATTGAGGTAAAAAGAGTCATCCCCTATAAGCCGCTTCTTGAGGGCGCTATTGATATGGCAACTTCTAAACCCGAAAAATGCATCGTTTTCCAGCGTCCTATGGAAACCGCGGAAATGATTAAGGGAAGAGACGTTGATTGGGAAGAAGCCATGAAAAATGCTGTCCCGGCTGATTGCGTACCCGTAAAAGCCACGGATCCACTTTACATTCTTTACACCTCGGGGACCACAGGGATACCCAAGGGTGTTGTCAGGGATAACGGCGGACACATGGTGGCATTAAAATACAGCATGAAGGCCGTTTATAACGTGGATCAGGGTGATGTTTACTGGGCGGCATCCGATGTCGGCTGGGTTGTCGGCCATTCCTACATAGTCTACGCCCCACTCCTCAAAGGTTGTACCACTATCCTTTATGAAGGAAAACCTGTCGGTACACCGGATGCCGGTGCTTTCTGGCGGGTTATTTCAGAGCATGGTGTCAAGGCACTTTTTACAGCACCCACGGCATTCAGGGCTATCAAACAGCAAGATCCCAAGGCTGAACTGATGAAAAACTATGAT
>JBFYPZ010000343.1:0-2965 GCA_041303035.1 Flavobacteriaceae bacterium | reverse complement strand
ATAATGCAGATGTCGTATCGCTAACGGCACTGACATTGTTCAGAAGATAATCAGAAATTAATGTTCCGCCCCAATGGGAGAAACCTACAGATATAAAAGCGATGGCCGCGATCATGATATAATCTGTAAGGCTGGGCATTCTTTTTACGCTTTCGGCAAACTTAGACACTTTTTGAATTAACTCCTCGATTGCAGAATTGTCTGCCTTTAACCATTTGTCAATTTTTTCTGTTTTTCCAACTCCCATCAGCAGACCCGCCATCAATATATTGGCCACAACAATGTCTACCAGTACCATACCTCCATAGAGTTTTGGATTATACTGATAGATTTCCAGCATGGCAGCCTGGTTTGCCCCTCCCCCGATCCAGCTTCCCGCCAGTGTGCCCAATCCCCTCCAGGTAGCATCAAAACCTGCACCTCCAACAGTTTCAGGAGAAAATATGGAAACAATCAGAATGGCAATAGGGCCGCCAATGATGATGCCTATGGTCCCGGTAAAAAACATAATAAGGGCCTTGGGACCCAAATGAAAAATTGCCTTTAAATCGATACTGAGAGTCATTAGCACCAGTGCTGCCGGTAACAAATACCTGCTCGCGATAAAATAAAGATTCGATACTTCATCGGATATCACACCCAAAGAATTCAGTATGGCCGGTAAAAGATAGGCCATTAGCAAGGCAGGGACGATCAAATAAAACTTTTTCCAGAATCCTGACTTAAGTGAAGAAGTATAAAACACAAAGCCCAGGCAAAGCATCAATATCCCAAAAACCATCGTGTCATCAGTAAAAAAAGGCTTGTTTTCCATATAATTGTTAAAAATATTTCGGCTAATATAAAGAAATCCTCAGTTTTTGCGCCTGAATTTATTTCGGAAACTTTTTTACAGGTAATTCTTAAATCATATTTCTTTGAGTATTTTTGTGTAATTGATAAAGCATGACAAAAATTTTCATTTTTTTAATTTGTCTACCCGGTTTGGTCTACTGTCAAAATTTTGACAGAAGGTTTTCCAGGGATTTTATTGAAAAAATGGACAACAAATTCAATGTGAAATTTGGATTAGACAATGATATCGAATCTTTCGAATACAATCAGGAGGACCTGCAGTATTCCATAGAACCCAATATAAATTACAAGATGAGGCTGGCTGTCAACTACCGGATGCTGGCATTTAAGATCGGCTATACACCCGCATTCTTTGGCAATGAGGATACTGATAAAAAAGGAAAAACTAAGGTTTTCAAAATAGGCTCGGACCTATTTATGGGGAAATGGGTGCACACACTTGATTATTATAAGATCAAGGGCTATTACGTATCAAACCTGCGCAACGAAGATGGGTTTATACCGGGATTCGATGAGTATATCATCCTGCCGGACCTGCAAAACAAATCCATTGGCTTTGCAACCCGTTACATATTCAACGACAGGTATTCCCTGAAATCAAATATAAACCAAACCGAGATCCAGCTAAAGAGTGCAGGTAGTTTCGTGCCCGGCTTTGCTGCAAAATACACCAAAATATCTGATGGTACTGTTAATTCTGAAATTGATATTTTCGGCGTTACAGCCAATGCAGGTTATTATTACAATTTCGTTATAAATTCCAGTTGGTTCCTCAGCTTGGCTTTGGCACCCGGTCTGGGCTATGAATGGACAGATTCAAAGACGATCGATGATTCCGGACCAGTAAAAGACAGTCACAACGACTTTGTCACGACCCTTTTTACGAATATCGGGATGGGTTATAATTCGGAAAATTTTTTTGGAGGGTTTCAGTTCAACGGAAATTATCTCGGAAGGGATGAAAATCCGATTATGGATCTGAATACTTCGCGTTCTACATTCCAGATGTATGTGGGATACCGGTTCAGAGCCCCCAATTTTGTTAAAAAAAATGTGGATTGGCTGGGATACAATTCAGTAAATAAATGATTTAAAATACTTGATTATGAAACGATTATCACTACTTTTCTTTTTTATTGGTCAGATTCTGACTGCCCAGCAGGGCGGCATGTGGATACCTTCTTTACTCGAAGGTCTGAATGAAAAGGAAATGATGCAACTGGGCAGCAAATTAACTGCAAAGGATATTTATGATATAAACAATTCAAGCCTGAAAGATGCTGTTATACACTTCAACGGAGGCTGCACAGGTGAGATAATTTCTGATCAGGGACTCATACTCACGAACCATCATTGCGGTTATGATGCCATCCAGACGCACTCTACACTGGAACATGACTATCTGCAGCACGGATACTGGGCCGCAGATCTTGCAGATGAATTGCCCAATCCGGGTATGTATGTAACCTTTATAAAAAGAATAGACGATATAACTGCGGCCATCCTATCAGGAGTTGAAGACAAGATGACAAATGCCGAAAAACAGTCGCTTATCGATAAGAATACAGAGGCTGTCATCAAGGTTACCGTTAAGGAAGAATGGCAGGATATCAGGGTACGACCCATGTACGACGGGAATAATTACTATTTGTTTGTGACTGAAAATTTCAAGGATATCCGCATGGTGGGAGCTCCTCCTTCTTCTATTGGCAAGTTCGGATCAGACACAGACAACTGGATGTGGCCAAGGCATACCGGCGATTTTTCCTTGTTCAGGATCTATGCCGACAAAAACAACCGGCCGGCCTCCTATAACAAGGACAATGTTCCCTATAAACCGCTGCACTATTTGCCTGTATCTCTTGATGGAGTGCAGGAAAATGATTTTACCATGGTCTTTGGTTTTCCCGGAAGAACGAACGAATACCTGCCAGCCATCGCCATTGAGCAACTCGTGAACCAGCAAAACACCGCAAAAATTGAAATCAGAGATCAGGCTTTAAAAACAGCCGACAAATATATGCGGGCTGATCCGGCAATTAAATTAAAATACGCTTCCAAATATGCCAGTACTGCCAATTATTGGAAAAAATGGATCGGTGAGAACCAG
>JBFYPZ010000342.1:0-2977 GCA_041303035.1 Flavobacteriaceae bacterium | reverse complement strand
ACGGCGTTTTTTTTGACCGGATCCAAACCTGCAGTGGGTTCATCAAACAAAACAATTTCAGGTTCAGTCACCAACGCTCTAGCCAGTGCCACACGTTTTTTCATACCTCCTGAAAGCTGAGACGGGTATTTGTGTTCATTTCCCTGAAGCTCTAATTGTTGCATTTTTTCATCCACTTTCTTTTTTATCGTTGTGGATGTCATTTTAGTTTTTTCTTTGAGAGGAAGGGCAATGTTTTCATAGACCGTCATCGAATCAAATAGGGCGGAACCTTGAAACATATAGCTGAATTTTTGTTTAAGAGCCTTTCTTTCCTTCTTGCTCATGGAACCAATAGGGCTGCCTCCAATTAAAATTTCTCCGGAATCCGGTTTGATTAGCCCTACAAGGTGTTTGAGTAAAACGCTTTTACCTCCGCCGCTGCCTCCGATAATGGAAGTGACCTCACCTTTTTGTATGGCTAAAGATGCACCTTTAAGAACATGCTGTTCTCCGAAACTTTTATAAACATCTATTAATTGAATCAGCGGCTCTGTCATATCTTTTATAGTAAAAAGGTTGTTAACACGTAATCAGCCACCAAAACCATTACACTTGAAATAACGACCGCAGAAGTGGTTGAGAGACTCACACCTTTCGCTCCGAACCCGTCACTTTGTAAATGTGTATAGTATCCTTGAAAACAACAGATGGTTGAAACGATAATAGCAAAAACAATGGATTTATAAAAACCGCCCATGACATCCTGCATGAGCACACTGGATTCCACTCTTGAAAAATAAATTCCCGGGTTGATCCCTAAAAGTCCCGATCCGGTTAAATATCCTCCGAAAATTCCGACAGCGTCGAAAATAGCGGTTAAAAGCGGAAAACTGATAACTGCGGCAGCCAGGCGAGGGCTTACCAGAAAACGGATAGGATTAATGTCCATGGTTTCCAGCGCATCAATCTGTTCAGATATTCGCATGATACCAATCTCCGCCGCCATAGCCGATCCTGCACGGCCGATGACCATAATTGCGGTAAGCACGGGACCCAATTCCCGAATAAGGGTCAAGGCCACCGCAGCGCCGAGCAAACCCTCCGACCCAAACTTGGATAACGTGTAATAACCTTGCAGGCCAAGGACCATTCCGGTAAAAGCACCTGTCAGACAGATGACCAGAAGTGATTTCATGCCAATGAAATAAATCTGCTGGATAATCTTGGAAAACTGGAATGGATAAGAGAAAATCAAGAATAAACTTTTGAAGAAAAAGATCGCAACACTCCCCATCTTTTGAACGGGAAAAATAACCATTCGCCCAAGTGCTGCAAAGGGATTATAGGATATTTTGGTTTCCTGACTCAAAGAAATACCTTATACTCCATGTTAAAGTTTTTTATCATAATTCCTGTGAAAGCCTTTATTCAGAGACTTCGACGCCTATCTATGTTCCGAATTTCGGCTTTGCATTGCCCTGAATCACCGGCCTCTTTTATATTCAGGCGGTATAAACTTCAACATTGGTCAATATAAAAAGATTACGTCGTATTTTTTCAAATTGAGGCTGACTTTAACAAAGCCAATTTGTTTGTCAAGTTGTAAAAGTGAATAAAAAGCAAAGCTAAGCAGACGTTTTGTCAATTCAAGAGACAACTTTGCCTGTTTTTTAATAATATGGCTCAGTATGAATGAATCATGATACCAAATATGAGCCGATAAACCGTCGAACTTCGTTTTTACCACGAAAAATACCAAAATGCCCCTCGCAAAGAATATCCGCATTCAATTCCATGATCAATTTTAATGAATTCAGATAGTCTTCCCTGTCAGAAAGAAGCATTGAGTGAAGAGGACCATGTATATCCTGGCCAAACAGAATCCTTTTTTCTTCCTTTTCAAACACATACACGACGGATCCCGGAGAATGACCCGGACAGTGATAGGCCAAAATCTCAACATCTTCAAAATTTATTTTTGTTTGCTGCTGTTTTATTTTAATATCAACAGAAAAAGGTTGAAGCGTTGCACCATACCATGATGCTGCGGTTACATTGCTGTCACCCTTTTCCAAAAAAACCGCATCAAGTTCATGGCAGACAACTTTACACCCGAATTGCTTTCTAACAGCTTCCGCTCCCCCCGTGTGGTCATAATGGCAATGTGTCAGAAGAAGATGACTCACTTCAACATTATCCGGAAGACACGAGGAAATATTTTCAACCAACTGCTCATGTCCGTTGCCGCAGCCTGCATCGATGATTGCTGCCTGGTTTTTGAAACAAACCAGATAAACAGAGGCATCTCCAGCCCCTGTAAGGTTGCTTCCGCCAACCTGCCAGATGTCGTCAATAATTTTTATCGATGAGTTAAAATATGTTTTATGCATGTGATTCCATCTTCAGGAGCTTTCTTAATATACACGGCAAAATACCATTGTTTTCAAAATATTCCACATCTACAACCGTATCCAACCTTGCAGTGACGGAAAATGCGACCTGGGTCCCGTCCCCCTTTTTAGCAATAACTTCCAGGGTTTTTCTTGGCTCCATGTTTTCAATTCCTTTAATTGAAAACGTTTCGGAACCATCCAGGCCAAGACTTTGCCATCCTTCACCTTCCTGGAAAACCAAAGGAAGAACACCCATGCCGACAAGGTTGCTGCGGTGAATTCTTTCATACGATTCTGCAATAATGGCCTTAACCCCTAAAAGTGCGGTCCCTTTGGCGGCCCAATCCCTTGATGAACCGGCACCGTATTCTTTACCACCTAATACCACCAGAGGCCTGTTTTCCTTTTGGTACTCCATAGCGGCATCATAGATGAATTTCTCCTCTCCCGATGGAAACTTCAAAGTAAAACTGCCCTCCTTGGGCTTGACCATCTGGTTTTTAATCCGGATATTACCGAATGTACCACGCATCATGACTTCGTGGTTTCCTCTTCGCGCGCCGTAGGAATTGAATTCTTCAGGCATGACCTGGTTTTGAATC
>JBFYPZ010000341.1:0-2982 GCA_041303035.1 Flavobacteriaceae bacterium | reverse complement strand
CTCCGTCTATATAATAAACATTCCCTGCAGCATCAGCCGCTTCACCAATATTTAAACCATCAACGCTTGCTCCGGTATTGGTTTGGGTAAAGCCGTCAAATCTGTAAAATGGTATTGCGCCATCAAAAGTAGCATTGTCATAATAGGCATTTCCGTTCGCGCTTACCGCAAGCCCGCCAACATTTTGTGGTGCGGTAAAGACCGGCACCATCGTTGCTCCGCTTAATTCATAGAGCACATTCCTATTGCCAGTGCTGGCGCTTGCATAGACTTTCCCACAGCTCAAAACTGGATTTGAAGTAAGACACAGGGTAAAAGTTCCGGCATAACTTGCATCAAAAGTGTCGACCGAAATATAATAGGTGGTGCCAACGGTTAAACCGGATGAGATTAAAGAGACATTGTCCGGATTTGCATTGTACCTGGCGCTTACTATTTCTGTCAGACCATCCGTTTGCCATAAAGCTACCTGGGTTCTGAGTTGAGTTCCTTTGGTCCCACCCACATCAACCCGGATATAAATGTCCGTACTTGTTGCCACAAAACGAAACCAGCGGTTTAATCTCGGGCCACTGTTATTCCAGTTTGTTCCTGCATTTCTGTCGGGTGTTGCTCCAACCGTTGTATAAATAGCATCCGGTGAGCAGCTATTAATAAATCCTGATACATCTATTGCTCCACCATACCAATCGTAATCTAAGTTAATTCCTCCATTATTTATAATATCTTGAAAAGAACCAATAACGGTTGGCCCTCCATTGCCATTACAAGTTGTATACCTGTTTCCGCCAACATCAATCGATCTATCTGCACTACAAGGAATATCTGTATCTAATAACCCTCCAGATTCAATTATCATTTGCAAATTTGCAGGAAATGATAAGGTGTGATTCGTATTGGGTAACCAGTCTATAAAGCCATCACTTTTTATAGTCACCAAAAGTGTATTTAAATACCTGTTTGCCGGAATTGCCAAAACATCTTTTGCCCCGGTCTCATCACCAATAGTAAGTGATGCAAAGGATTGATTGATATCCGTATCGAGAGTAACCGTATGCCCGTTTCTGATAAAAACATTGTTTGTGCCGGCTACTTGACCCGGATAATTTGTCGCAGCAACCCATGAAGTTCCATTAAACCGCTGCCAGGTTGTCAGAGTGGTCCAGTTACCCGTGGCAATCGACCTGTAATCATTCAGGACCTGCCCGAAAGTCAGGCTGATAAAACCAAATAACAGGATGAGAAACATCAGTAATTTTCTGGACGAATCAGATACAATTGATTTGTTGTTTGTAAGACTTTTACGCTGTGCGAGGGAACTCTTTAAATTGTACATACAATTCTGGGTATTTGTTTTGGTTGCTGTAAAATATTGAATCCTGTTAAGGCAAATTATGCCATAACAGGAGCTATTCATTCTTAAAAACTCAACCGAATGAGGGATTGCGGTTTTCATTTGTTTAAATATTTATTATTTGCCGTAATGCTGTTTTCTTTCCTTTTTTCCAGGTTTTACAAGCCTTTTCACCTGTTCTTGCCTGTTAAAAAGTTGTTAACATTCAAATTGAAATTGTTAATAACCGAAACGAAGCAAATAGCTGCTTATTGCATTTTTAGAAAAAAAAATCTTGGGAAAGCCAGTGAAGTATGATTTTATTCATAAAATATTGTACAAGAATCTGAAGAAAACTTTATACATTATTATCCGATTTATCCTATATTTGCACTTATTTAGAATAATTCTATATATCATGGTACAAGTAACAGAAATAGCTAAAAAGAAAGTCATTGACCTGATGCAGGAAGACGGATTCAGTGCTGACAAAGATTTTGTGCGGGTGGGAGTAAAAAGCGGGGGCTGTTCAGGATTGTCTTATGAACTGAAATTTGATGACCAGCAGCACGAAGGTGATAAGGTGTTTGAAGACAATGGTGTAAAGATCATTGTTGATAAAAAAAGTTTTTTGTATCTTGTTGGCACCGTGCTTGATTACTCCGGCGGATTGAACGGCACAGGCTTTGTTTTTAAAAACCCGAATGCGAACAGAACTTGTGGGTGTGGGGAGTCGTTTTCACTTTAGTTAGAAAGTTAAAATGTTTAAAGTTGAAATGATAGAATTCCGTTAATGGCAAAGTTTAATTCCTTTGAGGAGATAATTGCCTGGCAAAAGGCAAGAGAATTGAATATTGAAATATATAAGGCCACAAATGGACATGAATTTTCGAAAGATTATGGCCTGCGCGACCAAATTAGAAGATCAATTATTTCTGTTTCTTCAAACATTGCCGAAGGATTTGAAAGAGAAACTGCAAGTGAATTTAAAAGGTTTTTATATATTTCGAAAGCTTCCGTTGGGGAATTACGTTCACAATTATATCTGTCTTTTGATCTGAATTATATTTCAAAAGACAAATTTGAAGAATTATACCAAAGTGCAACAGATATTTCAAAAATGTTAAGCGGTTTAATAAAGTATCTAAATCAAAACAACCTTTAAATTTCTTTTAAACTTTTTAACATTTAAACTTTTCGACACTATGAAATACACCGAAGACGACCTGAAAAAAGAACTCGAATCCAAAGATTACGAGTATGGTTTTTATACTGATATTGAATCAGATACCTTCCCGAAAGGTTTAAATGAAGGGGTTATCAGAGCGATCTCTGCCAAAAAAAATGAACCTGAATGGATGACAGACTGGCGTTTGGATGCCTTCAAGATCTGGCAAAGCATGAAGGAACCGGAATGGGCAAATATTACTTACGAAAAACCGGATTTTCAGGATATCAGTTATTATTCCGCACCCAAACCAAAAAAAACCCTTGGAAGTCTGGATGAAGTAGATCCTGAATTACTTAAAACTTTTAAGAAACTGGGTATCTCTATCAATGAGCAAAAAAGAATGACCGGAGTAGCCATGGACATTGTTGTCGATTCCGTTTCTGTTGCAACTACTTTTAAAGAAACGCTCGCAGAACGC
>JBFYPZ010000340.1:0-2987 GCA_041303035.1 Flavobacteriaceae bacterium | reverse complement strand
ACAATGGTTCAGGGCGTTTTTAAACCTGTTTTAGATAGCAGTTATTTTCATAGTATTTAACTTAAAAAAAGGCAGAACCGTCACTGGGTACTGCCTTTTTATATTTTAGCCCTTCATTTTTTCTTAAGTCTTTCCCTCTATAACCGCTTTCAAAATTTCTGGAGTTACGACATTTCCACCTATCCCCCAGTTACCAAAATCAACTTCTTCAAGAACACACCATGTGTAACCTAAAAGACTATCTTTAGGACTTGGTCTTGCCTCTATTTCAGAAACGATTTCCGAGACCCTTTTAATCATTTCGCTTTTCTTCTCGTCTGATAGTGTACCTTTCAAGACTCTAATATTGATGAATGGCATTTTTAGACCTCCTTTTTTAGATCTCTTGCCTATCACTCCCATTCTAATTTTTTGGCCATGATCGAAAAGGGAGAAAATGAATTTGATTGATTTATCATTCATCAGATCTAAATGCCCCTAAAATAAAAGATAAACTTTTATCAGGGGCTAGGAAGGCAGATTTTGAGAGGATTCTCCATTGTAACCTATCCGCGCTTTATCTTTAATATTATTGAAAAATCAGGGTCAAGGTCGTCAAAAAGTTTGGTTTAGTTCGCAGCAAACCGAATATAAATTCCTCTTAAAAAACTGCTGAAACGTTTTGTCAGGTTTCAGAAGAGATTTCGGAGGTAACTCAATCGAGCGGTTGAAGTGGAACGAAGGTGATTCCAATTTGGGCAGTGAGGGTCGGGTCCAGATGGAGATACCGCTTATGATAACTTTGTATAATTTTTCACACCCACCGATGTCAACACAATTTTACCGGCATAAAATGTTCGACACGGGCGTTAAGATACCGTGCCAGTATCGTAAATATTAGAGATAACATCGAAATTAAATATACGATCTGGCTATACCAATCAGCTCATGATAATTTGGGTCAGAACAGGCCCTTGAGTTAAAAGAGCGATCCTGGCCCTATCTTCCCAACCATTCCTCCGCATGCCCAATAACCCCGATGCTTTTCAGCGCCTTGGCAATGACAGCGACGCTTTTCATGCCCAATCCCCGGATTTTCATTAAATCCTGCGGTTTGTAATTGGCGCGCTTCTCGGGGTCGCCGTCATAAAAATCATTACCCTTATTCGACAATCCTCAACAACGCATTTGAGCTCTAATAGAATAATAGATTTTGGAAACGTGCTGCGCTGCGAGCGGTCAACTGAAGCTTTTTTTATGTAGTTTACTTTAAGATTTTTCGCAAAATTTTTATTTTATTTCCATAGGGGGCATAAGTTAGTGGAATATCAATCCAAGTAGCAGTTTTCAGTACGCCTTTTTTATGTGAGAAACGCTCAAAGCCATGAAATCCATGATAAGCTCCAATACCACTTTTGCCTACACCGCCAAAGGGAAGATAATGATTGGCAACATGGAAAACGCAATTGTTGATGCAGGCACCTCCAGACTGGATGGTGTTGATGATTTCTTTCTGAATCGTTGTGCTTTCAGAAAATAAATAGCAGGCCAGCGGATGCTGCGGTAGTTTATCCACGACCTTATAGACTTCCCCCAGTTTTTCATATTCCAGCACCGGCAAAATCGGTCCAAATATTTCCTCGGACATGACCTTGTCAGTCAAAACCACATCACGCATCACGGTTGGAGCAATAAACCGGGTATTTGCATCACTTTGCCCTCCGACCAGAACTTTTTGTTGATCGATTAATCCGCAAATGCGCTGAAAATGATTATCGCTAACTATGCGTGCAAAATCTGGGCTTGTAATGGCATCTTTTCCATATACGTTAATAATACGTTCCTTAATTCTGTACAGAAATTCATCTTTAATGGACTTGTGTACCAATACATAATCGGGCGCAATACAGGTTTGACCTGCGTTAAGAAACTTTCCACTGACAATACGCTTAACCGCAATATCCAGTTTAGCGTCTTCATGAACGATACAGGGACTTTTGCCGCCCAACTCTAAAGTAACCGGAGTCAGGTTTTTAGCCGCCGCGCTCATGACAATAGTACCCACACGCGGGCTACCGGTAAAGAAAATATGATCAAATTTTTGCTGAAGAAGAAACGTAGTTTCTTTAACTTCACCCTCTATATAAGCGATAAATTCCGGAGCAAAGGTCTCGCTGATCATTTTACGAATGGCTGCGTTGCAGGTCGGGGTCATCTCCGATGTTTTAATAACGGCAGTATTACCTGCGGCAATGGCTGCGCTCAACGGTGAAAAAGTCAGGTTGATTGGGTAGTTATAAGGTGCAATAATCAGGTTCACACCCAGCGGTGAGTAACAAATGAGGCTGGAACCCGGTTGAGTAAGCAGAGATGTTAATGCCCGTTTAGGCTTCATCCAGCGTTTCAATTTACGGATGGTTTCAGATATATCAAGAAGACTGAAACCAGTTTCAGAGAGATAAGCTTCAAACGCTGGTTTACCCAAATCCTGTTTCAAGGCCGTATTTATTTCACTTTCATACTTGATGAGTGCCGATTTAAGCTTGCTCAGGTTTTCAATACGGCGTTGATAGCTTTTTGTAGCGCCTGACTTAAAATATTCACGTTGTCTGGCAACAATATTTACGATTTCATTTTCTGTCGTTGCTGTGTTTTCTTTTTGGCTGTTAGTAGTCATAATTTTCAAAACCTTATTAGGGTGTTAACACTATCAGTTGATTGTTTTCATCATTTTATGATCAATTAGAAAAATGGGTTTATTATTTCATGATGCCATATTTCAGAAAATTGGTTTTAATATAAGTCCAATGCAAAACAATATGTATTGTTATCACAATCATGAATATCAGTGCAGCCCATTCATGAAAAGCAATAAGAAAGTGTCTTAAAGAAACTAAAAAACTGCCCCGAGCTTCATATCCTCTCGGCAATACAAGCCAATTTAGCAAGCCGGTACCACATAAAATAAAAAAGAGGATAAAAGATATTACATTGACTATCCAGAGCTT
>JBFYPZ010000339.1:0-3029 GCA_041303035.1 Flavobacteriaceae bacterium | reverse complement strand
ATGCCAATGCGCATAGAAATGGCGGGGCTGAAGTTTCTTTACGCGACAGCCAACCCAATGACTATTCTCAAACAGCAAGAAAATACCCACCTGATTTTTTATGCAAACAGGACCGACAAAGCGGAATATTATTTGGAGAACATTTCAGAAGGTCAGGTGTTTTTTTCCAGAGGCGTGAAATTTCACCCTGTCCACAATGGCCTCATTGCTGTTGCTGACCCTTCAGACAAAAGTAATATTATTGTGATCTCAGCGAAAGGTTCTTCCCCTGTGATAATTAAAACAATTTCAGAGAAAGAATCGCTCAGAGCCTACAAATTACCCGGATTGGAAGAGCAGCTGCTTTTCACTGATATAGTGCCTTTGGAGGTGAATGACGGAAAGCTCCGCTTTGAATACAGCACATTGCATGGAAGCCTGACTGCTTTGCAGTTCTATCCCGGATCAGATTTTGGCAAGAACGGGAATTTCAATAACCAATGGAATGATTTGACAATCAGTTTGGACCAGCCAAGTGTTGATCTTCAGTGCGAGGACACCGGAAAAGGTGTTTACAATGTGCAACTCAATAAAAAAATGATACCAGCCGGTGTGAAAGAAATGTATTTACATACCACGGCGCCTGGTTTTTGCCAGGGGGTTGAATTTACCGTCGATGGAATGTTGGTGGGCGATAACTTTTACCGTCTGGAGGGAGACTCAGTCTTTTCTCCATGGAGTTTCGGCATAAAACGTTTTATCAGGGGCAACAGACAGCAGTGGGTTATAGAAAAGCAACCAGGGGAAAATGAATACCGTGTGCTGAATAAGTTCACAGGCAAAGCCCTTTCGGTATTTCAAGGGCAACAAAATCAACTTGATTGCAGCAGCGAAAGTGATTCTCCCGCCCAACTTTGGGAATTTGTGGATTTGGGCAACCAGAATTTCAGGATTAAAAGCATGTTAAATGGCATGTATCTTTCTGATATATCCGGGACCATCTTATTAGAAAAAATAACCGACAGAAAGCGTCAGATTTGGGAAATTAACCATACCGACGAATGCTATTCTGAATTGATAAATGTAAAAAGCAAAAATATTCTGAAGGAAAATGAGGAAGGAGTAGAATTGGTTTCTGATAAGAATCAGAGCGTAACTGCTTCAATTTCATCTTACTCATTTGTGCTTTCACTAAAAGATTTTACTTTTAGAAGTGAACCGGGCGATTTTGTCAGGCCGACTTTTTATTCTTTCTGCATGGAAAAGAAGATTCATATTAAATGAGAAATATATTGAAAAATAAATGACAAAAAGAGAGGTAATCAAAACTGTGCTGGATGGAAAAAAACCACCCTACGTACCATGGTCCTTTAAGTTTACTGTTGAACCCAGGGAATTGCTGCAAAAGTATTACGGAGTAAAAGACCTGGATCCGGTAGTTGGAAATCATATACTCCAATTGGGCAGCGATATAGGTTTTTTTGATGTTTTAGGCAATGATCAGTTCCGGGATGTTTTTGGAGTAATATGGGACAGGAGCATCGATAAGGACATTGGTGATGCAAAGGGGATTGTATTACCTGAACCAACACTGGACGGATATACTTTTCCCAATCCTCTTGATCCCCGTTTTTTTGCCAATATTGAATCTGAAATTGCACTAAAACCGGATATGTTCAGGGTTTTCCAGATAGGCTTTTCCCTGTACGAAAGAGCATGGACCATGCGGGGCATGACCAATCTTCTGATGGATTTTTATACCCACCCTGAATTTGTACATGAATTAATGGAAAAAATATGTGATTATAATATTGCTCAGGTTGATAAAGCGCTGGAATATGATATTGACGCCATATACTTTGGAGATGATTGGGGTCAACAGTACGGTTTAATTATGGGATACGACCTTTGGAAGGAATTTATTTATCCCGGTCTGAAACGAATGTACCAGCATGTGCGAAATGCAGGAAAATACGTAATGATCCATTCTTGTGGCGATGTTGATGAACTGTTTGACGATCTTATTAAAATCGGACTGAATTGTTTCAATCCTTTTCAGCCAGAAGTAATGGACATTCAGACCATCTTACCCGGTTATCGCGGTCGTTTAGCCTTTCATGGCGGCTTATCCATGCAAAAAACCCTGCCCTTTGGTACTGTTGAAGATGTTATTGCAGAATCGAAAATGCTGATCAATTTAGGCATGGAAGGCAGCTATATTTTTTCTCCTTCCCACTCCGTTGAAAGCGACACCAGCCTTGAAAATATCCTGGCATTCGTTAAAGTTGCACAGAATCAACTTAAATAGAAAAGCATAAATGACCATGACGCCAAGAGAGAGACTGATTAAAACATTGAATCATGAAATGCCTGATCGTTTATGTGTTGATATGGGAGCAGGCGGACAGACAGGGATTGGAGCTGTTGCACTGCACCATCTGAACCAAATTCTGTTGCCCGGATATAAGGATAAGGTCAAAATTACAGAGCCTTATCAAATGTTGGGAGAGGTTGAAGAACCACTTCGCAAAAAACTACAGCTCGATGTTGTTGGTGTCCATGGCTTAATTAATTTGTTCGGGATCAAAAATGAAAACTGGAAATCATTTATTATGCCTGAAGGCACAGAAGTTCTGGTTCCTGGGGATTTTAATTATACAAGAGATGAAAGGGGAGCTTATCTAATTTATCCTGAGGGAGATTATTCAGTTCCGCCAAGTGCAAAAATGCCTGATTCGGGTTATTTCTTTGATGCAATAACCAGGCAAGATCCAATAGATGATGATAAATCAGATCCTCAGGATAATGCCGGAGATTTTGGAGTTTTGTCGGAAAGGGATTTGAATTTTTACGCTCAAACTACCCGTAAATTATACGATGAAACCGATTATGGCATTTACGTTACTCTTCCCGGAATGGCATTTGGAGATGTGGCACTTGTTCCGGCTACCTGGAGAAAACAGACAAAAGGTATTCGCGATATTTCTGAATGGTACATGTCACTCATGATGCGCCCTGACTACGTTTATCAGGTCTTCGAAAAACAATGC
>JBFYPZ010000338.1:0-3032 GCA_041303035.1 Flavobacteriaceae bacterium | reverse complement strand
TTAAAAGTAATATAAAATGAAACGACCAGTAATTATTGCGATTCTCATATTGATTTTGCTCACTTTCGGGGGTGCGCTGTACTATTTGTATTCAAAAAATGCGGAAGACCCCGTGGTATATGAAACCGAAAAACCGAGCAAACAGAATATAGTCAAAAAGACCGTTGCCACGGGCAGTATTCTACCGGTTGAGGAAGTGCTGATCAAGCCAAATATTTCAGGGGTTATAGAAGAGATCTATGTTGTTGGCGGCGATATTATCAAAGCAAATGACCTGATTGCCAAGATCCGGGTAATCCCGAATTTGTCTTCACTTAACAATGCAAGAAACAATGTGCAAACAGAAAAAATCGCACTGGATGATGAACAAAGAAATTATAACCGCCAGAAACAACTTTTTGATTCTGGCGTAATTTCAAAACAGGAGCTGGAAAGGGCAGAGGTTGCCTATAAAAAAGCCCTGCAAAACTACAATTCTGCCAATCAAAATTATGATATTGTAAAAACCGGTTCTACAAAAGGACTGGGAAGCTCTGCCAATACACTCATTCGTTCTACGGTAGGTGGTATGGTTCTGGATGTTCCTGTAGAGGTTGGAAATCAGGTTATTGAAAGCAACAATTTCAATGAAGGAACAACCATAGCTTCACTGGCAGATGTTGATAAAATGATCTTTGAAGGAAAGGTTGATGAATCGGAAGTAGGTAAGATCAAAGAAGGTTTGCCTTTGGAAATTACGGTTGGCGCCATCGATAATGCGACTTTCAATGCTGTGCTGAACTACATCGCTCCAAAAGGAAAATTAGAAAACGGAGCCATACAATTCGAGATCAAAGGTACACTAAACAAGGTGGATACCGTATTTATCAGGGCCGGACTTAGCGCCAATGCTTCCATTATTTTAGCAAAAAGAGACAGTGTTCTCGCCATCAAAGAAGCACTCGTACAATACGACAACGAAACTAAAAAATCTTTTGTCGAAGTTAAAACCGGGAATAATGTTTTTGAAAAAAGGGATGTAAGCCTGGGGGTGAGTGATGGTATATATGTGGAAATACTCAATGGTATTAAGGAAGAAGACGAAATCAAAGTCTGGAATATCATCAAAAAGGAGGAGCCGCCCAAAAACTAGTCAGCCTTAAAATAACCCTTGTTATAGATTATACAGTATTCTCAGCAACAGTTGACAACTTTTAAAAGTCATTGCTTCAATAAATCGTTCTGAAGGTGAGATTGATCCGTGGATGCAGTACTTTTTTCGACTTTGGCAGGGAATGAACCCAATGCTGCTGGCAGGTACCTTTCATGATCAGCAGGCTGCCGGCGGCCAGTATAATTTCAACTTTTTCGGAATTTCTTTTGTGCTTAAAAACGAATTTTCGTTCGGCACCCAGGCTTAGAGAAGCAATGACAGGTTCTCTGCCCAGTTCTTTTTCATCATCACTATGCCAGCCTACTCCTTCAAGTCCGTTGTGGTATAAGTTGAGCAAACAGGCATTGAAGGTCTCACCGATCGTATCTTCAATGTTATTCCTGAGATCCGATAAGGTATTTGTCCAAGGCAAGGCTGTTCGACTGACTTTTGAATAGGTATAAGTCGATCCGTTATCTCCATACCAGGCTGTTTTTCTGCTAGTGCTTATTTTTTTGCCAAAAAGCCGGACTTCATCGTTTTTCCAGTAGATTTCGTTGTATAGCTTATCAAAATAACCCTGTAGCTGATCTTTAGGCAAAAAATCTTTTATATAATAGACTTCTCCGTCAAATGGAAGGATGTTTTCTGACTTGTCCAATAAAATCATAACAGAAAATAGTTATCCTTTCGTCGGTTGGTTAATTCAAACAAGAGAGGATGTTATTATTTTGGTTCAAGTATCAGGCAGGGGATGATCATTTCTTCCAGAGAAATTCCTCCGTGCTGGTAGGTGTTCTTGTAATAATTCACAAAATGATTGTAATTATTCGGATAAGCAAAGAAATAATCCTCTTTGGCAAAAATATAGGAACTGCTCATGTAAATGGTAGGCAGGAAGATATCTTTCGGATTTTTCACTTCGTAGACCTCTTTTTCGTTAAAACTCAGGCTTCTGCCCGTTTTATAGCGCAGGTTTGAGCTGATGTTCTTGTCGCCGATCACCTTGGAAGGCCTTTTGGTATTGATGGTGCCGTGGTCTGTGGTGATGATCAGTTTCATTCCGTCCAGTTTGGCTTTTTGTATGATCTCGAGCAGGGGCGAATTCTTAAACCAGCTCAGCGTAAGCGACCGGTATGCCTTGTCATCACTGGCAAGTTCCTTGATCATCTCCATTTCCGTGCGCGAATGCGACAACATGTCAACAAAATTATACACGATGACTGTAAGGTCATTCTCTTTGAGTTTGGCAAAATTTTGTACGAGTTCTTTTCCGTCATTTACACTGATGATCTTATAGAATTCGTGTTTTATTTTGAGGTTCAGTCTTTTGATCTGTTCCTGTAAGAACTCTTTTTCAAACATGTTTTTTCCGCCTTCTTCCGTATCGTTTCGCCAATAGTTCGGATATCTTTTCTCCATCTCCAATGGCATCAAACCGGAGAATATCGCATTTCTTGCATACTGGGTAGCTGTGGGTAAAATGCTGAAATAAGATATCTCTTCAATTTTTTTATAATATTCGTAAATAATTGGTTCTAAAACCCTTAGCTGATCATATCTCAAGTTATCAATAACCAATAAAAGTGTACCATTCTCATGTTTTAGCTGGGGTACTATAACTTCCTTGAACAGGGTATGTGAAAGAATTGGCTTATCGCCCGTACCAAACCAGTCGGCATAATTGTTCTTTATAAACCTAAAGAACAATGAATTGGCTTCATTTTTCTGGCTTTCCAGAATTTCACTCATTCCTGGGTCGGAGATGGATTCCAGCTGTATTTCCCAGTGCAAAAGTCATTTGTACAATTCTATCCAGTCTTCAAAAGTTTTTACCATACCCAGGTCCATGGTGATTTTGCGGAATTCCTGCTGGTAATTGGAAGTGGTTTTTTGTGAA
>JBFYPZ010000337.1:0-3036 GCA_041303035.1 Flavobacteriaceae bacterium | reverse complement strand
TTCCTTTATTTTGGCTAATCCGTTATTGGCTAACCACTTGATGCAATCACCAAAAGTCTCAAAAAAATGATCTTCAGGTATAAGGCCCGGCACAATATCAATGGATTGCATTAAATAAAAAGGTTGCCTCTGAACGCCAACCATCAGCGGATGGATATTTCTTTTTTCAAGATCGAGCAGTACTTCTTCGAGGGCATATAAGCCCGATTGATCTGCGTAAGGAACGCGCCCCATTCGAAAAATCACATGACTGGCTTCATTCGGTACCTGAGCTGCCAGTTCCTGAAAATGACTGGTTGACCCGAAAAATAAGGGGCCATTGATATGTTTGATAAAAACTTTCTCTTTCAGTATTTCAGGAAATGCTTTTTCATCATCCCAAAGTTCCTGTTCTTTTAATTTAGTGACTTTTGAATCGGCTTTGGTAAGGTCGCCTATTTTTTTCATGAAGATAATCGATGCCAGGATCAGGCCGATTCCCACGGCATAGACCAGATTCCAGAAGGTTGACAGAAGCATGACGATGATCATGACCGCAACCTCAGACTTTTGCATATTGGGTATGGCTTTCAATCCTTTATAATCCATGACACCGATCCCAACGGTTATAAGAATACCTGCCAGAACCGCCGCCGGTATTCTGGAAGCAACCGGTCCGAGAGCTACAAGGATGATAAGTAGCAGAAGTGCTGCAACCATTCCGGATAATTTGGTTTTGGCTCCGGCCTGAATATTGACAACCGTTCTGATCGTTGCACCCGCACCGGGCAGCCCTCCAAACAGGGCAGCAATACCATTTCCAATTCCCTGGCCGACCAGTTCCTTATTCGGATTGTGCCTGGTTTTGGTCAGGTTATCTGCGACCACTGATGTTAACAGGGAGTCGATAGCGCCTAAAAAGGCAAGGGTTATAGCAGAAAAAAGATAGGTAGAGACTATATTGAATTCGAAATTCGTAAAGATGTCGAATCTTGGAATCGGGAGTCCGCTGGGTATTTTTTCAATGGGTATATAGTTAAGGCCTAGGGCAATGGCTGTTCCTGATACCAGTAACAGGGCGATAAGCGTACTGGGTATGGCGGTAGTAATTTTTTTAAAACCGTAAATAATGATCACGGTTGAAAGCGCCAGTATCAACTCCAGAAAATTGATATTTCTTAAAGCATTGGGCAAGGATTTTAAAGCTCCTATCACCCCGCTTGCACTGGCTTTTGCCAGGGAAGCAGACTCTTTATCGATGGCATCTGGTGTGATCTGTTCTGCCCTGGTGATCGTTTCTCTGAAGTCTTCTAAAACAAGTATTCCCTCTTCGGTCTCATCATCGAGTATTTTTTCAAGAATATTTTGTTCGGCAAGGGGTTTCATACTGTCTATCAAAGACTGATCATTTTCCGGATAATAACCCAAAACAGGTAAAGTCTGGGTAATTAAAATAATCAAACCTATGGCCGTCATAAAACCGGAAACAACCGGATAGGGTATATATTTTATGTATTGTCCACCTCCTGATAATCCCATGAGAATTTGCAGTATACCGGCCAGCAGGAAGACGGTCAATATTGCCGGTAAGGCCCTGGTCATATCTCCTTCATTTGCCTGAACGATGCCTGCTATGACCACCATACTGATTGCCGTAATCGGAGCAGTCGGTCCCGAAATTTGTGTTGGAGTTCCCCCTAAAAATGCAGCAAAGAAACCGAGAAAGATTGCGCCGTACAATCCGGCACTCGGACCTAAACCTGACGAAACACCGAAGGCTAGGGCCAGGGGCAAAGCGACAATTCCTGCTGTGAGCCCTCCGAAAAGATCTCCTTTAATATTGCTGAACATATTTTTCATGGAAAAAGCATTTATAAGATAGCTAAAATAGAAAAAACAAATTAAATAATTAAGGAATGTGCATTGATATCATTTCAATAATAGCTGGGTTTTGTTTATTCATGCTATCAATGACCCCTACAAGATGATCAGGGCAGGGCAAAAGCGATATAACTGCTTCCGGATTTGGTTCCCATCTTACCACCTCCGCAGGCTATAACAACATATTGCCGTCCTCCGGCTTCATAGGTTGAAGGGGTAGCATATGCACCGGCCGGGAGCTTATATTTCCATAACTCCTGTCCGGTTTTTCTGTCGAATGCCCTGAAATGCTCATCTTTGGAAGCACCGATAAAGAGCAGATTTCCCGCTGTTGCTATGGGTCCCCCGTAATTTTCTGTTCCGGTCTTTGGGATTCCTCTGGCTGTCAGTTCTGCAAATTCTCCAAGAGGTACCTGCCACAAGATTTTACCCTCATTCAAATCTATTGCCGTAAGTGTTCCCCATGGTGGTTTCATAGCGGGATATCCGTAAGGATCCAGAAATCGGTTGTAACCCGTATGAACATAAGGCACAATTCCGACGTTTTCATCCGGATTGACGGTATGCGTATCAGTGCTTTCCGGCTGTCCCAACACGTAACTGATCACGGCTTCCATGCGGTCCTCACCAAGATGTTTCCAGGAGGGCATAAAATTTTTTCCTTTTTCCACAATTTCTCTTATTTGCTTGGAGGTGTATTTTTTACCTAAACCTTTTAGCGAGGGATACATTCCTGTTTTATCGCCCTGCATTTCCGGTCCATGACACATGGAGCAGCTCGTGATATAGGTAGTCTGACCAGAGGTCATCGGATTTTTGCTGTCGAGTGGTTTTAGCGGCACCATAGTGAGTATCCAGGCCATCTCGTTGGCATTGGTATACAGTATGCCATTATCGGGATCAATGGCTGCACCTCCCCATTCACCACCACCATCGAAGCCGGGATATATCAAAGTACCCTGGATGCTTGGCGGAATAAACTGCTCACCGGAACGTACATTTTTTAGTATGCCTGCAATATAGTTGCGTGATTCAGTACTTATGTCCGTAATGTTGTCCACTGTCAGACTTTGCCCCGAGAAGGGTGGCGGCCTGAGGGGAAAAGGCTGTGTTGGCCATGATTCTTCTCCCTCAAGATCTGATTTTTTTACCGGACGTTCTACTATTTCGAACAAC
>JBFYPZ010000336.1:0-3051 GCA_041303035.1 Flavobacteriaceae bacterium | reverse complement strand
TTCCCCATTGATTTGGTTCCACCAGGTCGGTCAAGGTGGTGATCCCGGAAGGCAGGTACAACCCGGCGGCAAATCCAAGAAAAAAAACCGATCCTGTCAACCCCCAAAACCCGTTAGAAATTGAAATGGCACAAAGCGCCAAGCCTGCTCCCAAAGCGGAAACAACTATTGTGTTACGATGCAAAATGCGGGCGGAAATGTACCCGGAACCGATGAGGGCAATAAAATAGCCCATGGACATAAACAGAAATAAGGAGCCTGACTGAGCGTGGCTTATGCCGAGAGACTCTTGGATCTCAGGCATCAGCGGCGAGATCATCACGCGAGCAACAAAGGTAAGAAAAAATATGAGCGTGATAAATAAAATCGGCCCTATATTGGACACTTTATATACCGAGGCTACCGGTTTGATTTGTCCTGTGTTTTGATTTTTCAACATTTAACATACCACTCAACATCTTGAATTACTTGATTATTTACAAGCAACGGTTTGTCGGCATTGAATTGACTCCAATCCTAAAAAAATTCAACTGTCTTTACAGAATTTTGTTGCATTACACCCGCATGGTTGATAATTTTTTTTAGTCCTTTTTATTAGTATTGTAGTTTTTTTTGTCAAAAGAACGTTACACAATATCGAAGTACTCTTCAAGTTATAAATCAATATTATTTCAGCATGTTAACTTATAGTGCTGAAAAAAGGTCAACATTTTGGACGGAGAAACTTATCATGAGCATTATTAAAGAGTTTAAGGAATTTGCCGTAAAAGGAAACGTCATCGATATGGCGGTTGGCATCATTATTGGCGTTGCGTTTGGTAAAATTGTTTCTTCCTTTGTCGCTGATGTAATTATGCCTCCAATAGGTGTGCTTGTGGGTGGGGTTGATTTCACCAATTTGGCCATCACGATTAAGGACGGTTCCGGAGAAATTCCTGCCGTCGTAATCGGTTATGGAAATTTTATTCAAACGGTTGTCGATTTTACAATTATCGCGTTTGCAATTTTCATAGCTATCAAAGGAATTAACTTACTCAAACGAAAAGAGGAAGCTGCACCTGCGCCTCCACCAGAACCCTCAGCACAAGAAGTATTGCTTGCTGAAATACGTGATTTGCTGAAGGATAGGAAGTAAGTTTTTTAACATTTCACGGATTTTTCAGAGCAAATAGATAAACATGGGAACATCAGGAGACTTTGACTTGCGGTGTTGAAGATCTTCGGGAGTTTTTTCCTCAAAGCCGACAGAGCAATAAATGCTTTTAAGCCTGGGATTTCTTGTTAATGAGACTATCCGCTGGTATCCTTCCTTTTTGGCCAATTCCACAAAGGATTTGATCAGGAAAAACCCCACCTGGTGATCGCGATAGCGTGTTGCAACGGCTAACGCACCGAGTTCTGCGGTGTTTTCCGACAAGTTGATTTTTTCAACACAACCTACGGGTATGCCGTCGATTTTGGCCATATAAAAATTTTTCCTGCAGGAGGAAATATGTTCCCGATTTCTCGGTTTGATCAGGCCCTTTGATATATAAGGCTTTAAAATATTTTCTACCATGCGTACTTCATCATCGGAATTGATGCCTTCGAGGGTTTCAGTAAAGTTATTGGCTATCAAGGTCCCGGTACCTTCGATACTGAAAAGTTCATGTTTTAAACAACTTTTCCTGGCCGGAACAATATGTATGCGATCGATGTCCTGATTTTCGATTTTAGTACATATTTTTTCGATAATAGCTTTAAAATTGGCATTGGCAATCAAATCGCCATAAGCAATTATTTTTTTTTCCTTAATTAATTTCAGAGCGTTTTTAGTGGTAAGCGCATTTAGTTTACGGCCTTTTTCATCGGTAAGGTATTTTCTTTCGATAAAGACTATTTTGTTGATGTGGGGACTAAAATTAAGTGCGTAGTCATAAAAATCCTCACCCCTTTCCACGGGTATTCGGCAAATTTGTGTATTGGGTAATTTTTCCTGTAAGAGACTAAAATATTTCCGGTTGGCAAAACGGTTTGCAAGATTATGCAAAAAAATTGTTTTGATTCCCTGCCTGTCCATAAATTTGATATCACTTAAAACATTTTTAATGTTTTCACGTAGAACTCCCTCTCGGCAGGCTATTAAAATCCGGGTTCCGATAAGTTCTTTTTTATATTCCTGGATATAGAGTTTTGGCATCGGTAAAATTAATTTTTCTATTCAATATCATGGTTTTTACTTTAACATTTCTCAAAAATCCGTCACCATATGCATCTTCATACCCATCTGCAATATCTCCATATACTGTATTTCTACCAGAAAAATAGGAATTTTACCCTATATACTTTTTTTTAAATCTGCCTTATTTAAGTTAATAACATGGGAGATGCTTCATGAGAAGCATCATGACTGACCAATTTTACTAGGAGAAGGTTCGCAACTTTTCATTTAACCTTTTTTTGGAATAAGGAAACAGCCATGACATCTTCACCTTGCAAAAACTGTCCAAACCTTTTTAAATCAAAGTTCGAGTGCGCCAAAGATTGTGAAATCCTGAGACAAGTGCAGGAAATGGAAAGCACCCTTAATGAGCAAAATATTTTTTCAGCGATTGATTATGCTGAAGAGGGACGATTTTCCATCAATTACAGCAATAATTTTTCGACATAACTTTAAAGATAACCCAACAATCCTTTTTTGAACATCCGGGTTGGCTTAAATGCCGGGCAGGGGTGATTTTATGTATATATTTAGGTGCACCACCCGGCAACGGCTGTGCCCAAACCTTCAAATAGCGCCGCTTCAGGTGACAGGTTTGCTTTTTATTTGATAACCCCTGCTTTTTTCAAGTTTTTCTCGAAAGATTCATACGCTTTTATAAAGCGGCTTTCCAGGTATTTTTTCTGCAATTCCGGAGCAACCTTGATATATTCCGAAAATTCCGGATCTGACTGGGAAAGCACCGGCAGGGCTTGAGTACACACTTCATTTTGCTTACCGTAATTTTCCACCATCGACACAAGGCTATAGCGCCGACAAGCATAAGCAGCAATCCATTCCAGTCGCTGCAT
>JBFYPZ010000335.1:0-3063 GCA_041303035.1 Flavobacteriaceae bacterium | reverse complement strand
TTACGTGTTAAAAAACAACCTTCTCAATACTCAATACTCAGTTCTCATTACTAATTTTTCCTGTTTCCTGTTTCCTTTTCTCAAATCTCATATCTCAATACTAATATCTAATTACTCAATACTTTTTTTCTAAGATTCCTCCGTTCTTATATCCTTAATATTGAGCTGCAAACTGCTTATCCCGTTCCAGACATTTTCTTCAACGGTAAAAACAGCGCTAAAAACCTTGCCATTGTGTATGAGCTCGTATTTATTACCCAAACCAAAGCCAATCGCATTATAGGTGTTGGTATCGGTTCCGTTAATAATGTTCAATTTCAAATGGCTTCCATCTCCTCCTACTTTTCGTCCATAACCATTGTCTACAAGACCGGTAGCCAGAAATACAGGTTTCATGTTTTCAGGACCGAAGGGTTCAAACTGCTTTAATATCCTTAAAAACTTTGGATTGAGATCGCGCAGGTCTATCTGCATATCGACATCAATTTGTGGAAACAACATTTCTTCAGTAATCGACTCTTTTACTACCTCTTCAAATCTCTTTTTGAATTTTTGATAATTTTCAGGCAGTACGGTTAGACCTGCGGCGTATTTATGTCCTCCAAACTGAACCAGATACTCACTGCATTGCTCCAGGGCCTCGTAAAGGTCAAAGCCAAAAACAGACCGTGCCGAAGCTGCCAGTTTATCATGGCTTTTCGTAAAAACCAGTGTTGGCCTGTAGTAGGTTTCTATCAGTCTGGATGCTGCAATACCTATAACCCCTTTGTGCCAGTCTTCCCGGTAAACCACCGATGTATAATTGCCTTCTTCCCTGTTTTCTGTTATCTGTAACAAGGCCTCTTCCTCAATAAGTTTATCGGCTACTTTCCGGTCGGAGTTGTATATTTCTATTTCAGAGGCTATATCTTTTGCCTTTTCAGCATCTTCTTCCATCAGCAATGAAACGGCATACTGACCGTGTTTCATTCTGCCTGCTGCATTGATTCTCGGGGCTATAACAAAAACCACATCTGTAATGTTCAGTTTGTCTTTTTTGATCTGCCGGGTAATTGCCTGAATCCCGCATCTCGGATGGCTGTTGATAACCTCTAAACCCAAACTTGCCAGCACCCGGTTCTCTCCGGTTATTGGCACAATATCAGCCGCAATGGCTGTGGCAACCAGGTCTAAATAATGAACAAGGGATTCTGCAGATTCCCCTTTTTGCTGTGCAAGGGCCTGGATCAGTTTAAATCCAATCCCGCAGCCACAAAGTTCTTTATAGGGATAAGTGCAATCTCTTCTCTTGGGATCCAGCACCGCAACGGCCTCAGGCAGCACTTCTCCGGGTAAATGGTGGTCGCAGATTATAAAATCTATCCCTTTTTCATGGGCATACAACACTTTATCATTGGCCTTGATGCCACAGTCGAGTGCTATGATCAAGGACATCTCATTATCTTCAGCATAGTCAATGCCCTGAAAAGATATCCCGTAACCTTCGGCATACCGGTCCGGAATATAGGTAGCCACATTGGGATAATCCCTAAGTAAGTAGGATGCAACCAAAGAAACAGCTGTTGTCCCGTCAACATCGTAATCCCCGTAAACCAAAATATTTTCCTCATTTTCAACAGCTTTCAGCATTCTTTTTACAGCCTTATCCATGTCTTTCATCAGATACGGGTCGTGCAGGTCTTTCAGTTCAGGCCTGAAAAACCTCCTGGCCTCAGCAAAATCATGGATACCTCTCAGCACAAGTAATTTTGCCAGATTTTCATCTATCTGCAGATCATGCGACAGCCGTGCTACTGTTTGTTTATCCGGTTCTTGTTTAACAATCCAATTCATTCTTTTCTTTTAGTAAAGTATTTCTTGTATTAATATATAAATATTTCAGAGGTAAACAATACCCAAAAAAATATAAAAAAATATCTTACAATTCGCGCAACTTTTTGCGAAAAAATCATCTTCTTATCAAATAATATGTTCTTTTCATCAAAAGAAAAGGCTGTTTTTTGCATTTTCTTGCATCTTTTTAAGTAACTTTATTTTATTTTATATATATTCGCTTACCAATGAATACTAACTCAATTATTAACCCAAAATTAAACAGATTATGAGACAAAAGTACCTGTTCTCTCTACTGGTTCTTTTAATTTCTGCCACGCAATTTATTTTTGCCCAGGAATTAAGTGTGTCCGGTAAAGTAGTGGATGCCGCCGGAGCGGCTCTGCCCGGAGTAAACGTGCTGGTCAAGGGGACCAACAACGGAACCTCAACCGATTTTGATGGTAATTATACCATCGGTGTCGCAAAAGGTGAGGTGCTCGTTTTTACATTTGTGGGATTTGCAAAACAGGAAGTTGCTGTTACGGGACCCTCATTGAATGTGATGATGAGCGAAGATTCAGGCCAGCTTGAAGAAGTGGTAATAACCGCTTTTGGTATTGAAAAACAAACCAAAGAACTCGGTTATTCCGTTTCCCAGGTAAAAACGGAAGATCTGGATCTTTCCGGCCAGACCAACGCTTTGAATGCCCTGCAGGGCAGGGTCGCCGGTTTAACAATCACCCAAACATCGGGTGGTGCCGGAGCAGGAGCCGATATCCTGATCAGGGGTATCTCCTCGGTAGCGCCCGGAAGAGACAACCAGCCTTTGATCATTGTTGACGGACTTCCTGTTAATAATGACACTTTTACCGGTAACGTATTGCCCTCAGCCGGTTCCAATGCCGATAACAGCAGCCAGCAATTTGGTTTTACAAGCCGCGCGGGCGACTTAAACGCAGATGACATTGAGTCTTATAACGTTTTGAAAGGTGCTGCAGCAACCGCATTATATGGTGTTAGAGCTGCTAACGGAGCTATCATCATCACAACTAAAAAGGGAAAAGAAGGCCGTGCCAAATTTGGATTTACGGCTTCAACGACTTTTAAGAATGTAAATACAACACCTGAATATCAAAAGACTTACAGAGAAGGTTTTGGAGTGACAAAGCCGGGAGGACAGCCTTTTGAAACCATAGCCCAACCCAGGCAACTGTACACGCCTGAAACAGCAACAGGATTTACAAGGGT
>JBFYPZ010000334.1:0-3065 GCA_041303035.1 Flavobacteriaceae bacterium | reverse complement strand
ACATGGTGGTGGTCATTACAGAGTAGGTGATAGTAATAAGAATCAAATATGGGATCCAGCACCTGGAACAACCAACCAGGTTGATCTTAAATATAATATTTATTTGAAAAATAATTAAAGTCAGTAGAAAAAAATGAAAATCAACACTAAAAAAATTGTTCTAATTTTTTTATATTTATTTATAACAATAGCCCCCCTATTCTCTCAAATTAGTTTAACTGACTTAGTTCCTGCCCAGATACAAAATGATCAAGTAAGATTTCGTGACAACCCAAGCTTGGCTGCTAACTTGATCAGATTATTTAATAATGGTGAAAAAGTTGGAATAATTTCAAAAACTGACTTTATTGAAAAAATAAATGATACTAAAAATTTTTGGTACTATATTAAAAAATAAAAAGGTGAAAAGGGATGGGTTTATGGTTCTTTTTTAAAAATTTTAAAACCAGGGAATGAAAACAAAATTAAAAATAATGAATTTAGTTTTTTAAATAAAGCATATAAAATTGAAAAAAATTTGCGTGGGTTTGGAATTCGTATTAAACCAGATATACTTAATAGTGACCTTAAGCTGATAAAAATTCAAGATTCCACTATTAGTGTTATTTTTTCATATAAAAGGTATATCGTTATTGATAAAGTCATTAATAATCAATTAGCTGGGTTCGCTGTTTATCTGACAGTGCCTAATTTAGAATATCACAAATATTTAAAAGAACAAAAAGCAATTTATGAATCTCAAGGACCCGCTCATCTATTAGGTATTTATAGAACATTTTTATTTATTGATTATGGTACTGGGGTAAGTGTACGTGGGTTGGAAATTATTAATTTAGAAACAAAAGAAAGTATTTTTAAAGGGGCATGGGCTGAACCTGAAATTGAAATATTATCAAATTCTAAATTGATTGTTTATAAATATTTCAATGAACGAGTTCAGGATAAAAAAATATTTTCATTTCAGTGTAAGTTACATGAAAATATTTTTGATTTAGATTCAAATGAATTAAAATCTACTGGAAAAATAAAGATAATTGTTACACAATAAGTTTCCAAATGAATTGTTAAAGGGATTTGGGCTGACCTCGAGGGGGTAACAAATTCAAATTTACAAAACCTTGGAAGGTTTTCATTTCAGCCGTGATTTTTTCCTGGGCGGGTTCCCTCAAAAAAAACGCCATCTGAAGCAAAATACGCCGTTCCCGCACCACATCCCCAGCACCGACTGAACTAACCCACAGCAACTTACAATAAAATATGTTATGTTCGCCGAGGGCGTACTCGCCCGAGGGGCACATGAGCGGAGTTTACTAACGGATCGAATGCGGCATAACAGATTTTATTGGGAGTTGCCCGCGATATGCAAACAACGAAATTAACGCACGAGGGATCGGCGAGAGGCGGAGTTGAAGTTGATTGTGTGGTTTCTTCAAAAAGTTCATGGAGGTTTCAGTTAAATCATGTCACCTAACCGACTTTCGGGTAAACGAAGTGCCGCTTTCTCAAGCGGCATTTTGTTTACCCGGGGTTAGGTGACGTGAGGGGTAAAGTTGGTGATTAAGAGACTTTGCTCTTCTTCTCTTTTTTAAAATGTAAAGAATCAACATACGAATAAACAAGATGCCTTTCTTCCGGTGAAAGTTCCAGAATTTTCTTTATTCTTTTCAATGTTCGTCCATCAATATGTATCAATTCGTTCTGCACTGCATTTGGTTCGTTGGTCCCCAGGAGTTCATTGATACTTACTTTTAATGCCTTGGAGAGTGATTCAATTTTATCAATTGGTGGTTTTACAGCTTCAATTTCATAATATGCAATCATTCTTGTAGACATGCCTGTCATTTCAGCCAGCTCACCCTGCGTGAGTTTTCTTTCTTTTCTAAGCCGAACAAGGTTCCTGCCGAAAATTGGTCTATTATCAAAATTTTTCATCAAATTATTATACCACAACAAAAAAATTTATTGACACAAATATACGAAACATGTAAATGTAATTAAATGATTATGGTATTTTTTTTCACTTGACGCATTTTCACAAAAACCGGCCGGGCCATAAAAAAAGCCCTAAACCGGATAGATTTAAGGCTTTTTAAGACGTTCCCGAAGGAAGCGCCTCTTAAACTTGGTAACTTTAAGAAACCGCTCTCCTCGGGAAATGTCAACCAAAAATTTCACCTTGAGGAGGGAAACTCATGCATTTACAACACACCCCACAAATCACTTTCACCGAGTCCGAAGTATTTCTCTTATTCAACATCTTCGAGCAGATCGCAACGAACGCGACAAAGCACAAGTCTGAATTCGTGCTGTCGCAATGCGAATTTCTGTTCGAGGTCGATTACGGGATGTACGATTCATTCCAGAAGGTACGCCACAAAGTGCGCGAACAGGCGACGAGCGTAATGATGAAGAATTACCCTGGGAACATGTAAGGGGGCACATCATGGAAATACAAAACAGAACAACAGTGAATAACGGAAATGAAATCTGCTATGAGAAAACAATCAACGTACAGCTGACCCTGCGGGAACGAAATGTCATAGCGCGTGTGCTTGAATACACCATGCAGTGGTCAGAGCTTCCCCTGTATGAGCATGAGTACCAGGCTCTGGCGTCTTTTGTCGAACAGACATCAGACCTGTTGGAGGTCAAGCTATGAAACAACACATCATCGCTTTATCCAACCAGAAAGGGGGTGTGGGAAAAACAACCTGCACCCGTGAGCTCGGCATATATTTGGCAAGCATCGGTAAAACGGTGCTTGTGATCGACACCGACCCACAGGGGAACTTGACGAAAAGTTTACTCGATGAACCTGAACCCGGTCTCTATGAGGCATTGACCGGGGCATCGTTCAACTTACTTTTGGGTTATCCCGGAATGTATATCTTATCCGGTGATGTTCGGCTTGCTCTGCTTGAGAAATCATTAATCGGTGAAATGGATGCTTATATTCGAGTCAAAGAATTATTGGCCAGTGAAGTGTTTTCACATTATGATTATATTCTTTTCGACACTCCGCCGTCTCTCGGTGTACTCACCATCAACGCTTTGACTGCAGCTCG
>JBFYPZ010000333.1:0-4803 GCA_041303035.1 Flavobacteriaceae bacterium | reverse complement strand
CATTCAAACAGCCAGTTTCTGTCTTTTTCCGGATTTAATAAAATTGATCTGATAAACCATAAAAACATTGGTGATTTTATCATTTTGGATGGATATTCCAATTTTTCCAGACTGTTGCAGGAATCCAAAAGAGATATCCTCAATAACTCGAACTCCGAATATATTTTTGAAATCCAATCCAGGGAAAGAAAAGCCGTCTTTTTAAACATATCTCCTTTGGGAATGGATAATCAATATATCATCTCATTAACGGATGTAACCGCTCTTAAAAATGTTGAAAAGCAGCTCCAATACCAGGCTTTTCATGACCCGCTTACCAACCTGCCAAACCGGATGCTTTTTCTTGACAGGCTCAAACAGGCAATCAGGAAAAAAAACCGACAAAGCCATTACAAATACGCCGTTTTATTTATTGATCTTGACAGGTTTAAAAGCATCAATGATACCCTGGGCCATAACGCAGGGGACCAGTTGCTGATACAAACAGGTCAGAAAATAAACAGATGCGTTCGTAAACTTGATACCGTGGCCAGATTCGGTGGGGATGAATTTGTTGTCCTCCTGGAAGATATTAGAAGCGACAAAGTTTGCGAAATGGTATCTCAAAGAATAGTCAGTGAATTTCAAGATCCGATGACTATTGACGGCCATGACATCTATATGACCATCAGCATGGGTATCCTTTTTTGCAGCGACAAACAGATACAAGAAGCTGATGCGATCCGACTGGCCGATATCAGTATGTATGAAGCTAAAAAAAAGGGCCGGAACAAAGTTGTTTATTTCCACGAGATAGAGGACAAGGAGATCGAAAGAAAACTGCATTTAGAGCACCAGTTGCAACAGGCCATTCAAAAAGGGGAAATATTTGTCCAATACCAACCGCTGGTAAACCTGACTACGGATCGACCATACGGATTAGAAACGCTGGTTCGCTGGCGTCATCCCGAAATGGGCATTCTTTTGCCCGACACCTTTATTCCCATTGCAGAAGAAAGCGGGCTGATTATCCCTCTCGGTCAAAAAATATTCAAACTCGCTTTTCAGGACTTTGCAGATTGGATTATTCAATTCCCTCAAGCCCAGAATCTTTATTTGAGCATTAATCTGTCGGTCAAACAGATGCTTCAAAGCGATATTGTTGACGATATCTCAAAAGCGGCTCTTGAATTCAATATACCCTTTAAAAATATTAACCTTGAAATTACCGAAAATATTTTTATCGATGAAATCGAACGAACGTCACAAACGATTCAAAATTTTAAAAAGTTAGGAATATCCATCTCAATCAATAATTTCGGTACGGGCTATTGTTCCCTTAAATATTTGAAACAGTTTGCCATAGATCTGGTAAAGATTGATAAATTTTTAATTAACAACATTGCAAACGATAAAACTCACCTTCATATCGTGGCATCAATGCTGGCTCTGTGTAAAAAGTTAGACCTCGATGTATTGGCGGAAGGCATTGAAAACGCCGAACAACTGAAAAATCTGAAGAATTTGCAGTGTCGCCTCGGTCAGGGTTATTATCTTTTCCCACCGCTCGATAAAATGGCGATAGACCAACTGCTATGTGATAAAATGAAAGAGGATAGTGACCAAATCACTTTAACTTCTAACAGACATTTTTGAACGATTGAATTTGCACCTACTGGTCCTGCATAAGCCTGTTTAAGTTTCCTGCCCACTTATTTCTGCTTTTTGCTTATTACTCATTGCGCGCCATTCGCCACCCTGAATTCTTAACCGGTCTGGGTTATCGCCGCCAACTCTCGAACTGAAAGGACGTTGTCGATATCCAGGAGTATTTTGACCGCAGATTCGGTTTTGGCTATCCCCAGAATGAAATGAGTATCCAGCCGGGTTCCCATGGAGGGGGACGCTTCGATCTTATCCCCCGTTATATCAAGTACCTCGGAGACCTCATCCACGATGATCCCCATAATCAGCCTGTTTTCCTCCCTTGAAACCTGAACCACAATGATACAGGTTTTCCGGGTAAATACTTTTTCTCCCATTTCGAACTTCAACCGCAGATCGATCACGGGAATTACTTTACCCCGCAGATTGATCACCCCTTTGACATAAGCCGGGGTCCTGGGAATTTTGGTGATTCCCTGCATACCGATAATTTCCTGAACCTTTAAAATCTCCAGGCCATATTGCTCATCACCTAAATTGAAGGTCAGATACTTGCCTGCCAAACCAGCAATATCATCATGGATTTCTATTGCCTGCGCTGCTGATTTCATATAAACTTCCCTCTTTTGAACATATTATGGGTTAAGGATGTTTTTTTAACTTTTAAACGAATTTTTTTGCTTCCGCACCGATGCAAAAGGTCATGTAACATCTCCAAAATCCTTTATTCCTGGCTGTCCCGAATCGGAATCCGGGACAGGGAATGAAATACTAAAAATCTTTGAACTCGTTTTCATCCAATGGAATAACCTGATGAGCTTTTGGCTGGCTAATGTTTTGAGTCTTATGGGATCTCAGTTTTCCAAGCAGTTTTCTTTCTCCATTCCGAGGTGTCTGCTCATAATGAATTTGCTTTGACCTGCTGTTGTCAAACTCATTCAAAGACAACCGTTTCCTGTTTCCATTTCCATTTCCATTTCGGCTGCCTCCTACCATGGCTGCCAATTCCGCTACAATCTTTTCCATTTCTTCTGCCTGGGCGGAGAGTTCTTCAGCTGCACTCGCCGATTCCTCGGAATCCGCTGCATTTTGCTGTACGACTTTGTCCATTTCTGAAGTGGCCGTGTTGACTTGTTCGATGCCCTGGGCCTGTTCCTTGGATGCCGCAGCAATCTCGGCAATCAGAGTGTTGACTTTCTCCGAGCTTTCTTTGATGGAATCCAATTGCCCTGCGACTTCTTCAGCAACATTTACGCCGTTGTTTGAGTTTTCCTGAGACTTTGCAATAAGCTGAGAGGTATTCTGAGCAGCTTCTGCGCTTCGCTGTGCCAAATTTCTGACCTCTTCGGCCACAACGGCAAACCCTTTACCGGCCTCACCAGCACGGGCTGCTTCCACAGCGGCATTAAGAGCCAGGAGGTTGGTCTGAAAAGCTATTTCATCTATGGTCTTGATAATCTTGGAGGTTTCATGGGAAGACTCCTTAATTTCATTTATAGCCAGCTTCATACGCTGCATTGAAGATACACCATTTTCAACAATTTTTGAAGTTTCCCTGACTGCTTTGTCAGCCTGCTCGGCATTATCCGCATTCTGACGGGTCTGTGATGCCATTTGTTCCAAAGCTGATGAAGTTTCTTCCAGAGTGGATGCCTGCTGATTAGCCCCTTCAGCCAATTGCTGGCTGGCAGATGCCACCTGACCGGAAGCTGACGATACCTGCTGTGCACCATCGTTTAGGCCCTCAATAATTCTTTTCAAAGTTTTATTGATGTTTCGGGTAATCAAAAGGCCCAGGCCAACAGCCAAAACCACCCCTGCGATCATGGCAATCATGCTGAAAAATTTAAGAAAAACCGCCTGGGATTGTGCCTGCGACGTCTGAGCTACCGCAACATCACGGTTCAATTGCACCAACTGATCAAGCAGTTCTATGGTTGTTCTCTGGGCTTGGGTTACAGGCCCCAACAACTGCTCCTGTGCTGTATTCAAAGTTGTCAAGGCATCGTTGGCCAGTCCGGTCATGCGATCAAACTGGACAAAGACTACATTCATGTTGGGAACCATTTCCTTCCGGTAAATATCTACAGCTTCATCTGTTCTTCCTTCTGCAACCATTTTTTTGATCTTTCCCACGGCCTCGTGAAAACGCCGGTGAGGTCCGTCGAACTCCTGAAGGATATTGATAAGTGCGGGGTTGTCTGTTTTAAATGCCTGAAACCGTCGGCCGGCATTACATGTCGTATGATCATCTCCACCATCGAATACGTTACCCGACACGTACAAGAGGTGCAACACGTTTTGAACCAGATTATAATGATCTTTCGCAAAACCTTCCAATTGACTTATCAGCTGTTGCGGATTAGTAATGCCGATGCGGTCGAACTCACGGCTCATATCGATAAGTTTGCTGTTTTCAGTTCGCCAGATGTTCCACGTGGGGACAAATTGATTCCACAGCCGTGATTCTTCGGCTGTTTGCGGAAGGGATTCATAAACTTTCCAGGCTTCTCCATATCTCTCGCGTGCTGTCGCCAGGTTATTGTATTGACGTTCGCGCATCTCTTTATCCAGACCGGGGATGGCGAGGGTGCGCATTGTCCCTCGTATATTTTCCGCATTCCCTTTGATAATCAATAAGCTGTCTACGCTCGGCAGGCGCACATTGCCGATTTCTTCAACACTGCCTCCACTTTTGACTGCCCCATAGTAGCCCATGATACCTAAAACAAGGGTGATTATGGCCACGCACATAAACGATACAATCAATTTCTTACCAACGGTCCAACTACCTTTCATCTATGTCTCCTCGGATTTAATAATTATTTATCATAAGCAGCATTATAATTTAGGTAATGGGTCATCACGCCTGCTGTTTTTTCCTCAACTTTGCTGTTAACAGAGATGACACATCTTAAAATTTTCGTGGGATGTGCCTCTATTATCCGGCAAAAAACGGGTTATTATTTTGATAGTTATTACAGTATCGGAGGAAACACTTATTGAGTTTAGGCAAAATGGTAAAAGTTTGAATCTATTTGCAAACCGAGGGGCAGTCACATGATATCCTCAGGTTCCGCTGTCCGCTATGTGACAACTTTCATACCGCCACCAATGATCAAACCAATCTGGCCAGATGTTTTGACTGCAAAGTAAACT
>JBFYPZ010000332.1:0-3067 GCA_041303035.1 Flavobacteriaceae bacterium | reverse complement strand
ATACGTGCCATAATGGTATTCCGGATGGCGAGGTTGACGATCAACAAATGCAGGTGCGTATTGGTGTTTTGCCGTATGAAAAACAAACCGATGATGGAGGAAAAAGTCCATGAAAGAAGAAAAGAGAATATTGTTTGGCACAGATGACTCCGACTTTGCCAGGGAGGCCTTATCGGAAATAGGGGTACTGTTAAAAAACAGTAAAAAACTCAACATTACGCTATTCCATGGTGCTTCTGATGTTGAAATTCCCTCATATTACAAATCGATTTGCCAGGGCTCGGATGCGGATGAAAAGTTTGAGGAGCTTCTAAATTTGGAAAGTGAAAATGTTCTGAAACGAGCCAAAGAGATTTTAATAGAATCTGGAATTGATCCGAATATGATTTCGACCATTTTGGAAAAAAAGTGTAAAGACCCCTCCGGATTCCTGCTGAATTTGGCTAATCAGGAAGGAATTGATACCATTGCCTTAGCCCGATGGGGAAAAGCAAGCGTATCTCGTCAAGTGATGGGGACAGTTCCTTATCGACTTTCACAAATGGCGAATGATCAAACACTCTGGGTAATCGACCATCGAATGGGCTCACGTGACATTCTGATTGGTCTTGTAGGAGCGTCTGTCAGCCAGAGGGTAGTGGACTATACTGTTCGGTATTTTTCTCATCTTAGGGAAAGCAAATTTGTACTCTTTCATGTAATACCTCCTGTGCCGCCTCAGTTTTGGGCATATGAGCGTACTATAGACCTGGAGGATGGTCATGAAAAGCAGCAAAAAATTGTCATGTGGCTAAAGGAATATACGGACAAAGTTAAAGAAATAGCCGATGATGCCAAAAACAAACTTATAAAAGCCGGTGTTTCGGAGCAAAACGTGCTTTTCAAAATTGGAACACAGAAAATAGGTATTGCCAGGGATATATTCATGGAATTGGAAAGCGGTAAATATGGTATTTTGGTAATGGGCCGCAGAGGTTTTAAGGATATCAAAGATTTTGGGCTGGGGAGTAAGGCAAATAAACTGCTCATTAAATGCAGAGGTTATATTGTTTGTTTGGTCAACTGACAAATATAAAATGGCCTTAAATATACTGATAAGAACTGGAATCCAAAAGGCCATAATTTTGCCCATGAATATATGTTGATGTGGATTGCCACGCAGGCCTATGAAATGTCAAAGTCTGAAACGGTGAGTCCGGATCACTTTGCCCCGGCAATGAACTGGGTAAAGGCATGTGGCCGAGCTGGAAGCTTGCGAGATGGACCCTGTTATCCGGTTATGGTCAGGAAATCTGGTAGCGCAGCTGTGCAAAGGTTTCACCATATGACGGAATACGGAATATTAAAGAAAGCAGATCTTCCACTTGAGGTAGTGATTTTGCTGATCGCTGCATTGATGTTGCTGATTTCCGGAGTGTTGCTTTTCCCGATTTCTGCAGGAACACTTCCTTACTATGAAAACGGTTTGTACGGGTTGCTTCTGATTATTTTTGCCTTGCAGATGATAACCCTTGGAAAAACACCATTTGGGGATACGGGAAGGTCAAAACTTTTACTGGCTGCCGGAGTGGCCATTGCGGCGGTGGGCATTATTACCTGTTTTGTTCCTGACATTTTCAGCCGGGTTTCCCGAATACTTCTGTTTCTTTGTTTTGGCCCGGGAGGTTTTCTGCTGTTTTTAAAAATGTGTTTTGCCCAAGACAAGCTCCGGACCTGGGTAAAATATGGGGGAATTTTCCGGCACCTGATTCTTGGATGCGGTGCGGTCTATGTGTTGTCGATAATGATCGGACTGATTATTCTGTTACCGAATCTGCTGACAACACCTCAGACGGCGGTGGTGATTTTAATTTATGGGGGGGCAATTCTCTACCTTGCCTGTGTTCTACGGAAGGTCTATTTTACATATCCGGAGGCGGAAAAAACCTGTGAGGGCGATGTTGAGCTTTCCATTGATAAAGCTATGATGCTGCTGATGGGTATTTTCATGGTGATTCTTGGCGTGCTGCTGATTCCGGTAAGTTTTGGCTTGCTTCCTTTTTCAGGAAGTGCGCAGCTTGGACTTCTAATGGTGATTTTTGCGATTCAGATGCTTGCATCCGGAAACACACCGATTGGTTCATTTTCCCGTTCATGGCTGATGATTTTGTTGGGACTTTTGTTTGCCGCGCTTGGAATTGTTTCCTGCATAATCCCGGAAATTCTGATTTTCCAATTGACCGTTCTCGTCGGTGTTCTCAATATTCTTGGCGGTATCATTACCATAGGAAAAACGGTTATTCCTCTCCTGAGAAAATCAGAAGAACCACGTAGCCCTTTTCCCCCGGTTCTGGTTAAATTTTTTGCAGCTACGCTGACGATGAACCTGCTGACGATTTTGTTCGGTACATCGATGCTTATTTCCCAATTGATTCCCGCACTTATTATTGGCGTGATTCTTGCCGCAAATGGAGGCGTCCTTTTATATTTGCTGCATATTGTGATTATTCTGGAAAAAATACCGTGTGATATCGGGGTTGCCACCTAACCTTTTCAATTTAATAACTGTTCAGATTTAACCAACCTCAACACAGAGGAGGAAAGTGAAAATGTTTAAATTTGATGAGAACTTTTCATATCGAATGCCTGCGCATTTTGGCGGTGTGCCGGGCAATGGATTTCACAATCTTCAGTATGATGATGTCTCAACCATTGCCATCAGTTATTTGACTGATGAAGCTAAACTTTCCCAGCATGTGCCTGATGCCTTTGAAATCATCGAACCGGTGATAGCGGTCGGATATCAGAAGTGTTGCAGCGTTCAGTGGATGGGTGGGGGACATTATACGCTGATAGCATTAATGACGCCGGCCCGGCACATAAGTTCCGGAACCGAGGGTCACTTTGTCCTTGTTATCTGGGAGAATAAGACGGCACCGATTCTTGGCGGTCGTGAAGAGACGGGTATGCCTAAGATTTTTGCAGATATTCCTGACTATCATAATTACCGTGGGCACATTACAGCGAATGCAAGTCATGAAGGCAGGGTGTTTATGGAGCTTGAGCTGAATTTGAAAGAGACGTTCAG
>JBFYPZ010000331.1:0-3073 GCA_041303035.1 Flavobacteriaceae bacterium | reverse complement strand
AAAGGTTATGGTTATGCAGATAACTATTTTAACGCATATTACCAAAACCCGTATTGGGCAATTGGAACAAACAGAAACAACGATGAAACAAATAGATTGATTGGAAATATATCGGCAGCATGGGATATAAAAGACTGGATTAATTTTACAACCAGACTGGGTGTCAATACAAGCTTTGGAAATGGGAAAGACTACAGATATTCCCAAGCTTATGATCCTAATTTACAACCAGCGCATTCTTTCGTTTCTTCCTTTGTTGTGGATTCCGAATTTCAAACCTTATCCTATCAAACAGACGCTATTTTAACTTTGAAGCCTGAGTTTGACAGCGATTTCAGCGTACTGGCGATTTTAGGTGCTGTTAATAATACTGATGAATTTAGATTAAGCAGTATTACCGCTGAAAATTTAAGTATCCCTGGATTTTTTGATGTCTCGAACGGAACAGGAACTCCAATAATAGACGTTGATGAATCTAAACGAAGGATTTACGGTTTTTATGGTGATTTTACATTTGGATTCAAAGAATTTTTGTACCTGAACCTTGCCGGACGATATGACAGCACATCAACCTTACCGGCAGATGACAATTCTTACTTTTATCCGTCAGTTGGTTTATCGTATATTCTAAGTGAATCGATTCCTTCCATTAGAGATTCAGGAACCTATATCAAACTTACAGCAAGTAATTCTACTGTATATAATGACCTTGCTCCTTACCAAATTAATGAGACGTTTAGTCAGGCCGCAGGCTTCCCTTACGGGACAGTAAATGGATTCTTTCAGTCCCCGTCAGCACTTGATCAAGGTATTAAAAAAGAGAAAATTAACACTTCAGAAATTGGAGCGAATTTTGGATTCTTTAAAAACCGCCTTACCTTTGATGCGGCTTATTTCCTTACAAAATCGACTGATTTGATTACAAATACAACACCTTCAGTTACTGCCGGTGCTACTGCATATTTGACCAATATTGGTGAAATAGAAGGTAAAGGTCTCGAGTTGTCGTTGGGTGCCAAAATAATTGAATCTGAAGATTGGTATTGGGATGTTAACGTAAATTATACCTCAAACGAAGCCATAGTTAAAGAAATTACCGAAGGTGTCAATGAAATCACGGTTACAAGCACAGGATCTGTCGGTATCTTCGCCGTAGTTGGTGAAGCATTTCCCCAGGTAAAAGCAACTTCCTATGTAAAAGATCCCCAGGGAAGGGTGGTTATTAATCCGGCCAATGGTAATCCAGTTCAAGGACCAATAAAAAATTTAGGTAAAACAACACCTGACTATATTTTGGGTTTAATTTCTACCCTACGATGGAAAGCATTAAGTTTGTCTACCACATTCGATTATAGAACAGGCCACGTTTATTATGAGCAGGGATCAGACGCCATGGAGTTTACGGGTAGGTCTATCGAGTCAGTATCAGCTAACAGACAAGATTTTGTATTGCCTAATTCTGTTGTTGAAACAAGTCCCGGAGTTTTTGTAGAAAACACAAATATTCCTGTTACCGGAGGTCGCCAGGATTACTGGACAAATACCTATAACGAAATCAAGGAAAACTATATTAAAGATGCAACAGCTTTCAAAATGAGGGAAATTGCCTTTATGTATGATTTACCGAGAAACCTGCTCCAGAATCGTCCTATTACAGGCCTGAGATTTGGTTTGGTTGGAAGAAATCTTGTTACAGTGTTACCGAGTGAAAATAGATTTTCGGATCCTGAGTTTAATAATACGAATAGCAACGCTGTTGGAATTGGAGGCTATTTCCAATCACCTCCAACAAGATCTATAGGATTTAATATTAACATTGAATTTTAAAAATTTTATATAATGAAAAATATTATATTAACACTTAAAATATTCGCAGTAGTTTTACTGCTGACATCGTGTAGCGATAGTTTTTTGGATGTAAACGAAGATCCGAATAATCCAACATCGGTTACACCTGACTTAATGCTGCCGGTAGCCCAGGGCTATTCTGCATTTATTCAGGAACGTGACAGAGGTCAGAATACAATCGGAAACCTCTTCATGTATAACTGGAGTCAAAGTGATGGATTTTCATGGTATGAAGACGAGTTTACTTATAACGTTACTCCTTCGTTTTATCAGCAAATTTTTAATTATACCTATACCAACGTTTTAAAACAGTATACGGCATTAGAAAATTTAGAAGGTGGTGAATATAGCTATTACCAGGCCATAGCTAAAATTATGAAAGCATATCATTTTCAAATTTTGGTTGATACTTATGGTGATATTCCTTACTCTGAAGCTTTACAACGAGGTGGTAATCCAACCCCAAAATATGACAAAGCAGAAGATATCTATGCTGATTTAATTGTTCAGTTAAGCGCAGCCATTGATTTAATTAAGGCTGCACCTTCATTGGATGTCACGGTTTTACAACCTGATGCCGGAGACGACATGATGTTCGATGGAAATATGACTACCTGGATAAAATTTGCGAATACCGTTAAATTAAGAGTTTTGGTGCGTCAATCTGATTTAGCCGGTCAAACCGATTATATTAAAACGGAACTTAGTAAAATAACTGCTGAAGGATCCGGATATATGACTGCTAATGCCACGGTTAATCTTGGATATGTTAATGAAGCTGATAGACAGAACCCCAAATGGGCAGGTTATGGTAAACAACCGGCAGGAAATAATACTTTGACAAATGATGCAACATGTGCCTCCGATTATATACTGAGCTACTTGCAAAATAGCGGAGACGGCAGGTTAGATCGTATTTATGAAAAACCAGCCAGCGGCCACTTAGGAGTTAAGCAGGGTGAGCTTAATTATGATGTCCCTGTGGTAGACCAATGGGTGCCTGCTAAGGTTTCAAACCTTGGACCTGGAATACTTAAATCATTTGACCAGGATGCCGTTTTATTAACTGCTTCAGAGGCCTATTTCAATCAGGCAGAAGCTGTTTTTAAAGGCTTAATGCCAGGTGACGCTAAAGTTTTATATCAAAAAGGAATAGAGTCCTCATTTGTTTACTTAGGGTTGACTGCGACAAACGCATCAGATTATTACAGCCGTAATGCAAATC
>JBFYPZ010000330.1:0-3075 GCA_041303035.1 Flavobacteriaceae bacterium | reverse complement strand
GCTCAAGATTTACCTGCATGCCGGAGGCAGGTTCGAGGTTCGAGGTTCTCATATCTCAATACTTTTAACTTCTTTGTTTACAAAATGCATTTTAATTACCTTTTACCAAAAGGCATGTCCGTTCAAAACTTTAATTTCACACCACCAATCTTAAAATAAGAAAAATGAAAAATAAGCTACTCTTAATCACCTCCTTTTTGCTGGGACTACTGACTAATGCGCAAGATATGTTGCCCGTACGGGGCCTGGCCATTGCAGTACCTGATAAACAAAACATCGACAGGTTTGTCAAATTTATCCATGAAGAACTGGCTCCGCGAAAGATCAATACGCTGGTACTGCGGGTGGATTATAATTTTGAATACAAATCCCATCCGGAATTGCAGGAAAACAATGCACTTTCACAGGCAGAGGTCAACAAATTGGTAGCTGCCTGCCAGCAACACGGAATCAGCATCATCCCGCAAATAAACCTCCTCGGGCACCAGTCCTGGGAATCTGAATTGGGTATGTTATTGAAAGTGTATCCACAATTCGATGAAACTCCGGCAATTAAACTTCCCTCAACTTATAAATGGCCGAATGACGACGGACTTTACTGCAAAAGTTATTGCCCATTACATCCTGAAGTTCACCAGGTTGTTTTTGAACTGATGGATGAAATTGTAAGCGCATTTCAGGCGGATGCCTTCCACGCGGGAATGGATGAGGTTTTTTACCTGGCAGATGATGCCTGTGTGCGTTGCAAAGGAAAGAACAAAGCGGAATTATTTGCAGGGGAACTGACGAAGATCCGAAATCACCTCGCACTGAAAAACAAGAAATTGTGGATCTGGGGCGACCGCTTGCTGGACGGGAAAACCACCGGACTGGGTATGTGGGAAGCGAGTATGAATGATACCCATCCTGCCATTGACCTCATACCCAAAGACATCATGATCTGCGACTGGCATTATGAACGCGCCGAACCAACAGCTGCCTATTTTGCAGTCAAAGGTTTTGATGTGGCCACCTCATCCTGGCGGAAAGGTGCTGTTGCCAAAGAACAAATGGCTTTTCTTGAAAGTCTCAGAAAAAATGCAAATCCCGAAATCGCCGATCACGTCAAAGGAATGGTCCACACTTCCTGGAGTTCAGCGGGCGATTTTCTTGACAGATTCTATGGTCCGGTGGACAAAAACAAAGAAGATGATGCTGTTTGCTTTAAAATGTTGTTTGGACTTTAAGGTTCATTATTTATTGATTCTGATTCGTTAAAAAAAAATATGATTATGAATTCCTGTTCCCCGTCTCTAAAAAATTTTATCCGGAGGCCGCCAGCTATAAAATCCGTATCTGAATCGTATAAAATAATTACCTTTATAAACAAATTTATTCAATCCATGAAGCTCTTTTTTACTGCTGCCTTAGCTTTCTTTTTTTTCCTGAATGTCCCCGCACAAAATCAAAGAATTACAAACGAAACCAGGGAAGGGTTTTTTATAAATCCGGTATTTTCGGGTGATTATCCCGACCCGAGTATTTTGGCGGATGGTGATGATTATTACATTGTACACTCCTCTTTTGAATACAATCCGGGCCTGACCATCTGGCATTCCAAAGACCTGATACAATGGGCTCCCGTGACCAATGCCCTGACTAAATATGTAGGCTCCGTTTATGCACCGGAACTTATAAAGCACAAGGACAAATATTATATCTATTTCCCTGCCGCGAATACCAATTTTGTGGTGGTTGCTGATACCATTTCAGGGCCCTGGAGCGACCCGGTCGATCTGAAAATCGGAAATATAGACCCCGGCCATATCGTTGATTCAAATGGCAAAAGGTATTTGTATTTCAGCAACGGAGGCTATGTTTCTTTGTCGGATGATGGTTTGTCGGTAACCGGTGATCTCATCCCCTCTTATGCAGGCTGGCCCATTCCAAAGGATTGGACCATAGAGTGTTTTTGTCTGGAAGGACCGAAACTTTTTAAGCGCGGCAACTATTATTATTTAACTGTTGCCGAAGGCGGAACAGCAGGTCCGGCGACCGGCCATATGGTGATCTCTGCTCGTTCCAAATCTCCACTTGGACCCTGGGAAAATTCACCTTACAATCCCATCATCCGTACCACAAATGCAGATGATCCGTGGAAATCGGTAGGACATGCAACTATCTTTGAAGATGCCGGCAAAGCATGGTGGATGGTCTTGCACGGCTATGAAAAAGACCATTACAACATGGGCCGGCAAACTTTGCTGGCGCCGGTAGAATGGACAAGTGACGGATGGTATAAAATGCCTGAACAATTTAAAATTGACAAGCCGATAAAAAGACCGGCAGGCAAAGCGCTTGATAAAGTCTACGCATTGAATGATGATTTTTCCGGTAATTCCTTAAAACCCCAGTGGAAGTTTTTCAAGGAATATGATACCTCGCGTTTTAAACTGGAAAATAACAGCCTGATCATGAAAGGCAAAGGGAATTCTGTCTACGAAAGTCCACCCCTGCTCCTTATTCCGGCTGACCATTCGTATACGGCAGAAGTGAAACTTGAAATAGAAGGTGATGCTATTGGCGGACTCATCCTTTATTACAACCAGAAGGCCTTTTCAGGAATCCTGGCTGACAGTAAAAATATACTCGCCAATTTAAGAGGCTGGCAATTCACAACTGAAAAAGAAGTTATAAAGAATCAGGTTCATCTTCGGTTAAAGAACCGGGATCACATAGTGGATATGTATTACAGTGTTAATGGAAAAGAATGGAAAAAAATAGAAAGTTCCCTGGAAGTTTCCGGTTATCACCACAATGTGCTCGGCGAATTTTTAAGTCTGCGGATCGGGTTGGTATCCATGGGAAATGGTACCGTCAGGTTTAAAGATTTTAATTATATCCCAGGCAAATAAAGCAGGAGCAAAATGAAAAATACACGCAAATTAATAAGTTCAGGATCAACCTTTGAAAAAGAGATCGGTTATTCACGCGCGCTGGTGGACGGCGACTGGGTGTTTGTTTCGGGAACTACAGGTTATGATTATAAGAGCATGACCCTTGCGGGGGATATTGTGTCTCAGACCAAACAATGCT
>JBFYPZ010000329.1:0-3077 GCA_041303035.1 Flavobacteriaceae bacterium | reverse complement strand
ACCTGAAGCCTGGTGAGATATACAGGATAATTCGTATCCTTATTCAGGCCAATATTTTTAGGATGAAAGGTGGTTATGCCGTTGATTCCTCCAAAATACAGGGTGCCGTCTGCAGCCTTGTGGTGGGCGAAGGTGTTGAATTCTTCGTGGGCAATGCCGTTTTCAGGCAGAAAAACCTGTACCGTATGGTCGGTCTTGTCAAAACGCATCAAACCATAATTGCTCGGCAGCCAAATAGTATTATAATCGTCTTCATAAACGGCATAGAGCGTGTTGTTTGACAAACCCTCTTTATTGGTGAATTGCCGGAAGGAATTATTGTCTGGATCCCATCTGATCAATCCTCCAAGTTTTGAAGCCAGCCAATAAATACCTTCGCGATCTTCATAAAGAAAATTGAGGTTGTCTTCAGGAAGGCCGTCTTTTTTTGTGAAGTGTTTTTTAATTTTTTCTGTACTTCCATCCATTAAAAATAAACCTGTGTTGGTAACGATCCAGAGACCTTCCTTGTTTTGATAAAATTGCCTGATCTCTGTATTCGATGTAAATGAGCCACCTGCAGGGAGACGGAAGGGTTTAACGGTATTGTTTTTATTTTCTATATAATAAAGTCCGTTTCCTGAACCAATCCAGATTTTTTCGGTAGAGGGGTTTTGATAGGTAAGATAAAGGTTTTCGCTATTGACTAACTTAAAGTTGTTCCATTGTTGTTTTTGCGCATCATATTTATATATCCGGTTGGCAGTAGTACCTATCCACAGATTGCCCTTATTATCGCGTTGAAATGAAGAAAAGGCATCATTTTCTTCAGGGAAGTTTGAAACCGCTTTGCTTTTAATATCAAGCATCAAATTGCGCGTATATCCGCCAATAAATAAAGTTTGACCCTCGCTATAAATCCCTCTTATGCTATTTCCTTCCTGAGTTGTTTCAAAGTAATTCTTTTTTCTTATTATTTTATAAACGCCATTCTGAGAGCTGGCCCATAAAATGTTTTGCCTGTCTAAAAAAACCTTATTAAAATCGGTAGAAATTTTTATATTTTCCTCAATGGTGTATTCAAACACGATTATTCCATCCTTATTTTGAATAATGATATGATTATTATTGCAGTAATAGTCATAGTGTTCTCCTGTATAGAACAGGAAATCTTTGTTATCGTCCCGGGTGCTGAAGGAATAGGGAATGAGTTTTTCCTCAGAAATCTGCCAGTATCTTTTTCCTTTCCCATTATGGGATTCCAGAATGATCCGGGGACTGGCAGATATGATTCTCAAAAAAGTTTCTTCTTCATCCTTTAGATAATAGGTTTCAATTATGCTACTTCCTTTTTTAACAATTGATAGGGCATTGCCTGATAGGATTAATAACTTCCCGTCATCGATAAACTCACAAAGCACCGGCTTAACAAAGGGTTTTTTGAAATCAAATACTTTTTTGAAGGTGCCATTGTATGTATAGATGGACCCTTGTTTGGTAGCAAGCAGGATGCTATTTTTTGAGATATTGGACTGACCAACATAAACGATATCGTTATCATCAAAAAGCCCCTTGCTAAATTGTTTAATCGAAAACAGGCTGTCTTTATCAATATCAAGGATGCCACTTTTGGCTTTCTGGCGCAGCAATTTGCGTTCACAATACCATAGCCTGTTATTTTTGTCGATTGCTAAATGGGTAAATGTATTTTCGTCAATATTCAGGGTCTGAAAATCATGGTTTTTCACCTGATACCCGTCATAACGGTTAATGCTTCCTGGTGTGCTGATCCAGATAAATCCTGAATGATCCTGAACGATATCGTAAGAGCTTCTGTGCGGCAATCCATCTCCAACATTGAGTTTCTGTACTTCAAACAGGTCATTTTGGGCAAAAGAAACCAGGCTCTGAAAGAGAAATATGAGCATGCAGGTGGTTTTTCCGGATATACCCATTTCATTTAGCTGTTAGTAGCAGGCCTGTCAGAATCTGTACATTTAATTATCATAAGAATAATCTTCATGAACACAAGCCATTTTTACCAATCAAATTCGAATTACGGTTACATTAATTTTGCCCCTAAAGAACCGAATAATATTTTATTTTTTACAAGGATTTATCCGTTAAATTATACCCCTCGAGGCATCTATTGGCCACAAATAAAAATTATTTCGTGAACCCCTTTTTTAACTTTTTACTTTTTACTTTTTACTTTATCCTTTATCCTTTATCCTTTACCCTTTATCCTTCCCTTCCAGCCAGACTTTATCCCGCATGCTCATAAGCCGTTTTTATCCACCCGATCACTTCGGCATCAATATCTTTGAGCTCTGTAAGGTTGATTTTATGCGAGCACATGGCATTGGCCGCTGTGATCGCTTCCAGTTTTCCTTTGGGTTCATGGCCTTTTAAGTTAATACCAATCTCAAAACGTATTTTCGTGGCTGGTTGCAACATGGCGAATTGTTTTTTCCTTCTTAAAGCCACATAAGCGATTTTAGGCGCGATTTCTATATCGTTTCCAAAGCCTTTAATTTCATGTATCAGCTTGTCATACATAGGCTTAAAATGCTCTTTTCCAAGGTATTGTTTTGTGATGAGATCATCGGTATTTTCTGCAGATCCGGCATCGGAGCCTTTGGATTTATGCGCTACCAGGTTGGCAAAACCATGGGTAAAGCCATGGGTTTCTTTCAGGTAGGCAATGATTTGTCCGTGCTTTTCAAAATTTTCTTTTTTAACAATAGCTATCCATTGTTCCAGTGTCTTGCCTGTATTTTTCTGCAGGTTGTCTAACATGGTCTGTTCTGCTTTGTCCATAGATTATGCGTTTAAAATGGTATAAAAAATATTTGCATTCAAATTTCAGTGGGTACTCCATAACCCAGACACCTGTAAACTGGCTCAATCGACGTGTCAGAAAATACCAAATGTAAAATTATCTGAAGCCCAAATAAGTTTTCAACAGGTTTATAAAAGTAGAAAAAAATCAATTAATTGCACATGATCCTTTGTTCTGAAAGAAAGAGTTCATATTTGGCAGTTCAAACTCAGAAACAGTTGACGATGAGCTTTGATAAAAATGATGTTTTTTATTT
>JBFYPZ010000328.1:0-3109 GCA_041303035.1 Flavobacteriaceae bacterium | reverse complement strand
TATGAAGATTTTCCCTTCAGAAAAGTAATTTCTATCCAGGTAAAAAAAGAATTCAGATAATCCCTTTTTTACGGTAACGGAAGAAGATGCGATTGAATCCCGAAATTGAAAATTGCGGATAAAAACTCCCAAATACAATAAATGTACCGGAAAAGATCACTATTATGCTCTCCCTTATTTCCCGATCCTTTGCCTTCAGGAACCCCGTGGAGCCTTTTGACATTTTTAGTTCATACCCGGAATATCATGGATACAAAACGGGGAGTAGTATTATTGTAAAAGAGATCCTTAATATAATGAGAATTTTGACGTGAGATTTTCAGGATTTTAACAGCCCTTCGTTTTGAGGGAAATCGGATAGTGCGGGAGGGAAGGGTCATATGTCAGATCAAAATGTTCCACATAACACAGGCAATAACAAAGGGGACATAGATAACAAAAAGAACATATCCACCTGGATTGTTCTCTGCCTTTCTCTGCTGTTTGCATTGGCACCCCTCATATACGGTTTTTTTTACATTCATCAGTATGGTGTCAATGTACCAGTTGATGACCAATGGGCTTCGCTTGTACCCTGGACCATTAATTATTTTGAGGGTACTTTTGATCCATCCGTTCTGATCGCAGAACAAAATGACTCGCGGGGTTTCTTTCCGGCCATCCTGATGATGGGGATCAGCATACTCACAGGTATGAATACCAAGGCAATATTCTATGCGGGGTATTTGATCTACGTCATATCAATACTGGGAATATCCTATGTATTACTCAAAGATCTCAGCGCCACCAGATACAAATTCATCGTCATTCTGCCCATTTTGTATTATGCTTTGAATCCTTACTTCCTGTTCAGGTTTATCTACAACGTGGGGAGCCTTGTATCGCTGTTTATCCTTTTTGCATTCGCAACCATTTATGCGTTGGATAAATCCAGATCCTCTGTATTATCCGGGAGATCATTTCTCTTTTTTTCAGGATCGATGGCACTGGGGGTCATGTGCTCCTTCTCGAGTGCACCAGGCCTGACGATATGGTTTGCAGGACTGGTCCAGATTTTTTTCCAGAACACTGGTGATAAAACCAAAAGAATACTGGTATGGATCGCCGGGGCAGTAGCTACATTCTATTTCTACTATATTGGTTTAGGATTCAAATCTGAGGGAATTCACGGGACAAGCGGGTATTCAACCTATATTACCACAGCCCTTACCTACCCGGGGCAAAAATTACTCTGTTTTATGGGTGCAATTGGAGCAGAAGTTGTGCATAATGACCAGATGGCATTCATTTTCGGTATCATGATAACTGCAATACTCGTCGTGCTCGTCTTAAACAACAGGGATATCCAGAACCATGATATTTGCTCAAAATGGTATGGATTATTGACGCTGGGAGCGTTGACAGCAATGGAACTGGCTGTCACGCGATCAGGCTTTATAGGTTCATCAACATTTGGTCCTCCCGATACAATCTTCTTTGTACCAGCCATCAGGCATAGTTATGCAATATTTTTACCCCTCATCGCACTCTACTCGCTGGCATTGCTCTCTTCAAAGGCGTCCGGTATGGAGGGATTTCCCCAAAAGAAGATTGAAAAAAAATCCCTCTGGTTTGGACAACGGGAAATAAATATTATACTGCTGGGGATGACTCTGACGCTTTTGGTCTGTGGTGCATTTTTACATGTACTCCCCGGCATATCTTCTGCAGAACAGAGTTATGATGAAAATATTGCCGGTCAGTATTATCTTCTCAATTACCCGACAGCAACTGACAATCAGTTAAGAGTACTCCTGCCATCTCCTTCAATCATCCGACAATTTGCTCCAAAAATGGAGAAATATCAGCTGGGTGTTTTTTCCCCACGACAGGCAAAGCTGTCATCATTTGGATTTGGTATGATAGACCCCCATTCGATGCTGGATCTGGAAGGGAATGATTTGTCAATAGGATCCTACAAAAAATCAGATGCTGTCAAAATCGGTTCACTCACCCTGCCTGCAATCTTCGAACATCCGCAGGGATCCGGAAGTTCGCTGACCTACAACAACATTTTCGTACCCCCGGCATCATCGCTTGCCTTCTACACGGGCGTAGATGAAGATATCTGGTCTGAAAATTCCAGTGATGGGGTCATATTTGAAATTTATATTTACGATCCTGCAACAGACAAGGAAGACAATGTGTTCTCAGGGAAAGCAGACCCGGTAAATAATCCTGTTGACAGGGTATGGCGTCACCAGGTAATCGGCCTGGAAAAATATGGTGGTCGAAATGTAACCATAAGATTTGTGACACGACCAGGCCGTACCAGTAATTATGATTGGGCGTGGTGGGGGGATCCAAAATTTATTCCGAACAACATCTAGTGAAACCGGGACACTGGAGGAATGTAAAACCGGATAATGGTTTTCTCAGACGCGATATGAAAATAATTCCGGGACTTTCATGGGATCCAGACTTCTGACAAAAATAGTAGCAGTCCTCATCACCATTGTTCTGCTCTTGTTGCTTTCTACCCAGATTACGCCAGAGGATATCATAATAACCCTCAAAAACATCAATCCGGTCTACCTTGTTTCAGGATTCATTCTTTACACAGGTACCTATGTCTTTCGTGCCTGGCGTTTTCATATCCTTCTCAACAAAGAGGTCAGTATCAAGGACCTGTTCCAAATCACGTGTGTTCATAACATGATGAACAATCTTCTGCCAGCACGTACCGGGGAATTATCGTATATCTATCTTTTAAAAACAAGGCAGAAAAAAACAACCGGTGAAGGACTGGCAACCTTGATCATCGCAAGAATTTTTGATTTCATGGTAATTTCGTTCTTTTTTTTAGTATTGTTTTTAAGTATTGACAACCTCGTCCCGGGTGCTGCAATTCTGGTAGTAACAGGGGTTTTATTTTTATTATTCGGGGTATTCCTACTGTTTGGAGTCTTATTCTATGGGAATGTATTGTTAAAAATATTTGAAAAATTTGCTCACTATATTAATTTTAAAAAATTTCATGCAGGTGATTACCTGCTTAAAAAAAGCGAAGATACGTTTCAGTGTTTTGAAAAATTTAAAAACGGTAGCATGAATCTGCACCTGTCCGTGA
>JBFYPZ010000327.1:0-3109 GCA_041303035.1 Flavobacteriaceae bacterium | reverse complement strand
GTGGAACGGTTTAAAACAAATTTTCAGGCTTATCGGGAGGCGGCTTCAGGTGCTAACGGAGGCAAAACCGGCGGAGGTTGCGGCTGCAATTAATTCACAGCATGCTATATAATTTTAATACTAAAAAAACATACAGATGAAATTTTTTATTCTCAGTATATTCTTGCTGGCCGTTAGTTTCGGCGCTGCTCAGGAAACAGGTTCAACTTACAAAAAAAAGGTACTGGAACAAACGGAGGTTGATTTCCTGGGTAGTTTTTATTCACAGGACGGGGATAATGCTGCCGTTACAGGTGGTATTGGTACAGAAGAACTCACAGATTTTGCTCCTACCATTGTTGTTTCCGTGCCGATGAATGCCGATGACGTTCTCTCGGTTGAGGCTGGAATATCTGCCTATTCTTCTGCTTCTTCCAGCAATATCAATCCTTTTGATGGGGATGGGCCCGCAGATCCCTTTCAGGCCTCGTCCGGAGCCTCTTCCAGTGATGTTTGGGTGGGAGCTACAGCGAGTTATTCCCACAGTTCAGATGACAGGAACAGGATTTGGAGTGCCAAAGCCTCCTTTGCCTCGGAATACGATTATTTTTCCTTTGGTTTCGGGGGAAGCTATACCATGCTATTCAATGAAAAAAACACAGAAGTGTCAATAAATGCGAATGTATTTTTAGATACCTGGGATCTGTTATACCCCATTGAGTTTCGTGATAATGGTGATGACGATGATGAAGACGATGATGAAGACGATGATGACGATTATGATTTTTCAGGTATACCGAATTACAATCCTGTTTTTACCGGATTTGACAGTGGGCAGAGAAATTCCTATTCCGCAGGCCTGACCGTTTCGCAGATCTTGACAAAAAAAATGCAGGGATTGATTTCATTGGATCTTGTCAGACAGGATGGCCTGCTGTCAACTCCATACCAACGTGTATATTTTGCTGATTTTGAAGATATTAAAATTGAGGATTTCGTGCTTGCAGATGATGTGGAACAGTTGCCAGATACCCGGACAAAAATTGCTGTCGGAGCAAATCTGAACTACTACATCAATGAATATCTGACCGTGAGAACCTATTACCGCTATTATACGGATGACTGGGGTATTGATTCCCATACGGCCAAAATAGAGCTTCCCATAAAACTATACGGAAAATTTACGGTGTATCCATCTTTCAGGTATTACACGCAAACTCAGGCTGATTACTTTGCGCCGTATAATGAGCATTTTTCAACAGAGACCTATTATACTTCAGATTATGACCTTTCAGCTTTTGATGCCAATCAATATGGCTTAGGTTTGCGGTACACCGATATTTTCGCCAAATCACATCTCTGGAAATTTGGTTTGAAAAGCATAGACCTGGAATACAGCAAATACGACAGAAATACCAGTTTCTCGGCAAATTTGATCGCATTTTCGTTTAAGTTCGTTATGGATTAAATTCTTAAAGATCATAAAATAAGAATAGGAAAGGAACAGAATCGACTGTTCTGTTAACATTCGAGAACTTTGCAAAAATGAAAATAAAAAACAGTTATTTTCCTTTACTTGTTATCGTTTCTGCGCTTCCGCTTATTTGGTTTAGGGATTTCACACCCTTAAATGAATTGCGTTATTTGAGCATTGCTGATGAAGCTTTGCGAAATGGCCATGTATTTACTTTTACCAACCACGGGATACCCTATGCGGATAAACCTCCTCTTTTTTTGTGGTTGATTATGGCGGCAAAATCGCTCCTGGGAAGTCATCAAATGTGGATTCTGGCACTTGGTTCCCTCATACCGGCACTTGTTATTATTCAAACCATGGACAATTGGGTAAAACATGAATTAACCCAGGCCAACCGCTTTACTGCAAAACTTATGTTAATGAGCAGCGGTTTGTTTTTGGGACTTTCCCTCCTGGTAAGGATGGATATGCTGATGTGCATGTTTATAGTTCTGGCATTAAATACATTTTACAGGATGTATCAGGACCGACCCGGAAAATGGGACGACTTATTGTTTCCAATTTACGTCTTTATGGCACTGTTTTCAAAAGGACCTTTTGGTTTGTTGATACCCTTACTGACGACCCTTATCTTTCTGTTTATCAACAACAAGATCAAAAAATCGGGCCGGTACTGGGGTTGGAAGACCTGGCTCATACTGATCATTTTATGTGCCATTTGGTTTTCCGGTGTTGTGAACGAGGGTGTACCCGGCTACCTGAATAACCTTCTGTTCCATCAGACGGTTGACCGGGGTATTGATACCTTTCACCACAAAGAGCCATTTTATTATTATTTTGTCTCTTACTGGTATTCCCTCGCGCCCTGGTCAATGCTTATTCTTGTTGTACTGCTGCTTTCAGCAGTAAAACGACATATTAAAACCGATCTGGAACGATTTTTTCTCACAACGATCGCGGTTATTTTTATAATCCTTTCTCTTGTGAGCTCTAAGATCCAAATTTACCTGGCACCAGCATTTCCTTTTATGATCTACCTCACAGCTCTGTTATTGCAAAAATTTAAACGAAATAACTGGTTAGCGCTGGCTGTCGGCTTGCCGGCACTATTATTTTCTTCATCAATCTTTGTTCTTGTGTACTTCATTTTATTTAAAGATGAAAACAAGGTTTTAAGCCATACATTTATTGTACTCGGAGCGGTTGCGCTCAGCCTTTTCGCGCTGAGCACCCTGTACTTTCTATACAAAAGAAAAGATCTGGGAAAGGCGATAAACCTGCTGGCTATTGGAATTTTAATCTCCATTTTTATCGCTTCCTGGTCCTTACCGGAAGTCAATTCGTATGTCGGATATGCCAATCTGTCTAAGGAAATTAAGAAAGTGAAAGCCGAAAAACAAATATCAGCGACCTATTTTTACAAATTAAAAAGGGCTGATAATATGGATGTTTTCCTGGGTCATACTTTTGTGGTTCTGAAAAAAGATGCCCTCCTGAATAAAAAGCTCAGCCCCGGCATACTGGTAATCAGCAACAAAGTGATCGATTCCGACCAAAAAGATCGAGATATCGTTGACCTTCTGAAAGGAAAAGAACGGCATATCGTTGGCAACTATTCAGTGATTGTTTTGTAATTTCAATCAGACCGAGGAT
>JBFYPZ010000326.1:0-3120 GCA_041303035.1 Flavobacteriaceae bacterium | reverse complement strand
TTGATCTCAAACAAAGTAGCGTCTGATTTGATATAAGCCTCATACAAAGAAGTTACAAACTTGATCATTTCCTTGAATGCCTTGCCTTCCAATCCTAAATTAAAGGCGATCTTTCGTGCCTGAAATGGCAGAATACCTGCTGCCGGATCGATCTCTTCCACAAAAATAAGGTGTGGGGTCTTTTCAGCTACAGCCTCAATATCCATACCTCCTTCGGTAGAATACATGATCATGTTCTTTCCGGCACCGCGGTTCAATAAAACCGACATATAGAACTCCTTGGTTTCAGTCGGACCCGGATAATAAACATCCTCTGCAACCAGCACCTGATGGACTTTCTTTCCTTCTGCACTGGTTTGCGGGGTTTTCAGCATCATGCCTATAATTTCTTTGGATAATTTTTCAACGTCACCGAGGTTTTTAGCGAGCTTGATTCCGCCCCCTTTGCCTCTTCCTCCTGCATGCACCTGGGCTTTTATGACCCACCAGCCTGTCCCGGTTTCTGCTGTTAATTGTTTGGCCGCTTCAACGGCGCTTATATGGTTATTAGCAACGATGCCGCGCTGAACTTTTACGCCAAAGCTGCTCAAAATTTCTTTCCCCTGATATTCGTGTAAATTCATGTATATTTATTTAGGATGATCTGTTACAAAAGTAAGGATTAAATTAAAATTCTTCTTATCAAGCCTTGTTTTTATTTAATAAAAATAGGGGTTTCAGACTTGGGTTTAACATAACTTTAAGATACTTTGAGGAAAGCATTTATGAATTTTGCAAGACAATCAGCTGTATTGCCGTTTTCATGAAATTAATCCTGACCACCGCCTTTTTATTCTTTTTTTACTCGCTTACGGCTCAGGAGAATCCGATTCAAAAAAAAGAACTTACGGCAACAAGAATACAGGAAAAAATCACGGTCGACGGCCTTCTTGATGAGCCTGCCTGGGAGCAGGCAGAAAAAGCCAAAGACTTTGTAATGTTCAGACCCGGTAACGGCGACAAAGAACCCCTGGATCAGAAAACCGAGGTCAGTATTTTATATGATGACGAGGCAATTTATGTCGCGGCCAGGTTGTATGACGCCAATCCGAGCTTGATTTCCAGGGAGTTATCTGAAAGAGATAACCTAGGAAATACCGATTTTTTTGCTGTCGTGATCAATCCGAATAACGACGGACAAAACGAATTTGAGTTTTTTGTCACGGCCGCAGGAGTGCAACTGGATGCGCAGGTTTCCCCTTCCAACGGCGAAGATTTTAACTGGAGTGAAGTGTGGTTCAGTGAGGCCATGATTACAGACGAGGGCTGGTTCGTTGAAATAAAAATTCCGTATTCAGCCCTCCGCATGCCAGAAGTTGACGAACAGATCTGGGGATTAAACTTTCACCGAAGGATAGAACGCAAACGGGAACAGTACACCTGGAATTTTATAAATAGATCCATAGGGTTCCCATCGCAATATGCCGGTATTTTAAAGGGTATACGTGATATTGATCCCCCGGTGCGACTCAGTTTTTTTCCTTTTACCTCTTTTATTGTTTCTGATTTTGATGGCAATACCGACGGGGATTTTAATTTTGGTATGGATATCAAATATGGGATTACCGACAATTTTACATTAATTGCCACCCTGGTACCTGATTTTTCACAGGCCGGATTCGATGCCATTGTTTTGAATCTGGGTCCCTTTGAGCAGGTTTTTACAGAACAGCGGCAATTTTTTATTGAAGGTGCTGATATTTTGAATAAAGGTGACCTCTTCTTTTCACGCCGGATTGGAAACCGGCCGGTAGGAAATGATGATGTCGGCGCTTTTGTTGACGAGAATCCCAATTATGAAATCGTGAGCAATCCCACAGAAGTGGATGTGCTCAATGCCATCAAGGTGACCGGCAGATCCCAAAAGGGATTAGGTTTGGCTTTTTTGAATGCAGTAACAGAAGAAACCGAGGCAGTTATCAGGGATACCCTCACAATGGAAAAAACAAAAATTATAACAGAGCCCATCGCCAATTACAATGTGTTTGTAATTGATCAGGAATTCAATAAGAATTCTTCTGTCGGTTTAGCCAATACCAATGTTTTGCGTGCAGGCGATTTCAGAGATGCCAATGTATCGTCACTCGTATTTAATCTGGCGAACAGAAAAAATTCCTATGCCCTTACCGGTGATGCAAGTACGAGCACAGTTCGTGAAAATCAAGAGAATACTACCGGTTTTGCAAGTAATCTGGCTTTCCGGAAAACAGAAGGGAAATTCCGGTATACACTGGAAAATCGTTTTTCTGATGAAAAATACGATAAAAATGACCTGGGTTTCAACCGGATGAACAATTATATGGATTTTTTTGGAAGACTATCCTACCAAATCTTTGAGCCTACCAAGACTTTCAACAGTTACCGCCTCAATTTTTTTGCCGGCCATTTCAGACGGTTTGACCCAAGTGTATATACGGGAACATGGTTAGAAATTAATGCGTTTTTTCAATTGCTGAGCCAGTTTGCATTTGGAGCCGAAGTGGGAACAAATATAGGTGAACAAACCGATTTTTTTGAGCCGCGAACCGAAGGCAGGTATTGGGTTAAAGACCCAAGCACTGGAATATATGGATGGATCTCAACAGATTACAGAAAGAAATTCGCCATCGATGTAAGTGGCGGGTTTGAATTTAATACCGGTAATGCGGGGTATGAGTATTCTGCAGAGATGAGTCCGAGGTACAGATTCAGTGATAAATTTTCTATGATCTATGGTGTGGAGCGGGAATACAGTGATCATGAACTGGGTTATGTAACTACCCTTGACGATGGAACCATCATTTTTGGCAAAAGAGAAAGAACAGAAGTAGAGAACGTACTTACCGGAAAATACAGTTTCAGCGACCGTTCCTCCTTGTCCCTTGCACTGCGCAACTACTGGTCGCCGGTAAAATACAGGGATCAGTATTACACTTTATTAGAGAACGGCGAACTGCAGGAAAACAATTATAAAGGCGAAAATGATATCAACTTTCACAGCTGGAATTTTGATTTGAGATATGTTTGGGTATTCTCCCGCGGCAGTGAACTTGTAGTATTGTACAGAAATTCCCTGCTCGATGCAGAAAACGATCAGGGACA
>JBFYPZ010000325.1:0-3130 GCA_041303035.1 Flavobacteriaceae bacterium | reverse complement strand
ATCTCCTGAATCAGGTCTTTTCTGTCTTCGGCATCTTTACAATAGGAATTGGCCACTTTGTAAAGGATGCCTTTGTGTTTTTCTAAAACCGAAAGAAATATTTCTTCTTGATCCATTAGGCTAAGTTAATGGGTTCTTTGCTTTTATCACAAAAATGATCCTGGGTTTTCTTTTAGTATAAATCATTAAAAATAATTTTGGGTTCAACTTTCATTTCTTAATTATTCGCAGCAGGTATTAAAATATCACAGCTTTTTCGATAATAATTAAAATGTGGAATAGGACTATGGAATGAAAAGGGTTCAGAGTTCTGGGTTCTGGGTTTAATTTTGTTAGAAAAATTATTATGATAAATTTTGTAGTTTTGTTCGCAAAATAACACATATATTAAAAATGAATTTCAAGGCATTGTATTTAACTGTATCCCTCTTCGCAATTGCCCTAACAGCCATTACCTGCCAATCATCTGAAAAGCCTTTAGCTGAAACTGCTGAGCCTGAGATAGTTGTTTTTCAAAAGAGCGCAATTCCTATCGATAGTCTGAGTATCGTTGCATTTTTTAAAACCCATCCTGATTTAAAAAAGTATGAAAGTGAGGTTATGAAGCTTTACCAAAAACACAATTTTACCCAGGTATGGCATGATTCAGAGGGTATTATTGAATTTTCACATACCTTATACGCCAAAGCCAGAAACCTTGAAGCAGAAGGTGTGAAATACGATTTTTCTTATGACAGCCAGATCAGCGGAATATTTGATGATCACATTGAAAATACGCTTTCACAGGCAGACGCCGATTTGATGATCACGAGTTTGTACATGTACAGTGCTGAGAAGGTGGTTAAAGGAATAGATGAGAAAACAACAAAATCTTTAGAATGGCTGTTGCCCCGAAAAGAAGTCTCCTATGCAAATATGCTGGACTCTATATTGCTTAATCCGGAGGTAATTGACAAAGTACCCGTAGTGATGATTGATCAGTATTACAAACTAAGGGATGTCCTTGAAAAATATCGGAGCATTGAAAAAAAGGGCGGCTGGAATAAAATTGAAGCCGATCCAAAAATAAAGGAATATAAAGTTGGAGATACGGCTGTTGCTATAGCAGAAATTAAGAAAAGGTTATTTATAACGGGTGACCTGGAGGTGAATAATAAGACCAATAAATTTGATACCACACTGCTGGAGGCTATCAGGAAATATGAAAAAAGAAATGGATATAACGAAAGTGGAACCATTACCCCCAAGCTTATTTTAGAAATGAATGTACCCATTTCTGACAGGATTAAAACTATAATTGTCAATATGGAGCGCTGCAGGTGGATATCACCAGAAATTAAAGATGCGAGAGAGTACTTGTTGGTGAATATTCCTTCTTACCGGTTAATCTTTGTAAGAGACAATCAGGTTGCCTTAACTTCCCCTGTTGTGGTGGGTAAGTCCATGACAAAAACGGTTATTTTCAGCGGTAATATGACCAATGTGGTCTTTAGCCCATACTGGAATGTGCCTACAAGTATTATCAATAAGGAAATTAAGCCGGGAATGGCGAAAAACAGCAACTACCTCGCCCAGCACAATATGGAATGGAATGGGGGTAATGTGAGACAAAAACCGGGCAAAAGAAACTCCCTCGGACTGGTGAAATTTATTTTTCCAAATTCAAACAATATTTATCTGCATGATACACCATCAAAAAGTCTGTTTGAAAAAGAAGACAGGGCCTTTAGCCATGGCTGTGTAAGGGTAGGGAAACCCCGCGACCTGGCGATTGAAATTTTAAAGGAAGATCCGAACTGGAATCCGGAAAAAATTGATGCGGCCATGAATAGGGGCGTGGAATATTCTTATCGTTTGAAAAATACAATACCTGTATATATAGGTTATTTTACTGCCTGGGTTGGTGATGATGGTGCAATTCATTTTTATAAGGATATCTATAAGCGCGATGACCGCTTGGCGGATCTGATCTATACGGATGAGAGTGAAATGATGAAGCAATGATGCGGTTGTAAGGTTATTCAGTAATGCGGTTATAAGGTTATACGGTAATGCTGTGATTTGTAATAGTGCAATAGGACGTATCAATGTCATCAATCGGATTCGGCTTTCGCCGGATCAAAAGTTGGGATATTTTGATTGTATTTATGTTTGTGGTATTGTGGCCAGCCCTATATTCATAATGTAATTTGAAAATCCATACTCACGCATAAACTTATTAGAAGGCAAAAAAAAATTGCGCATAGACAACCGTCTCAGCACAATTTTGGTCCATTCAATTGTCTAGTCAAATAATTTAGCCTAGTTAGATATTCATTTCTTTTTAAAAATTAAATTGAGAATAAACAAGATGAGTATGGCGCCGATGGCACCTGTAATAATGGCTCCCAGCCAACCGGTACCAAGACTGACTCCGAGTTTTCCTAAAACCCAGTAACCTAAAAAGCTACCAATAATACCAACAACAATATTTCCAATGATTCCCAGTCCACTGCCTTTGTAAATCATGCTTCCCAGCCAACCGGCTGCAGCACCAATAACAAGCGTAACAATAATTTCCATTTTTTTTGATTTAAGTGAATATTAAAATTTAGTTCAAGCCACAAAGTAATCTTTAAAAATTGCGGGTTCGATAAGATCTAAGTTAGTGAATTAAATACAGCTAAAGTTGCTTACCGACATTTTTTTATGATATGCGGTTATAAGGTGGTTTACGATTGTGACTTATTCCTCATATCCGCCGCACTTAGCCTTGATGAAGGTCGAAGTGCCTGCCTGTCCGTCAGGCAGGCTTTTTTATTTGCAGCCTTGTCCCGTATCGGGATTGGTTCGTTTTGGATCAAGCCAACTGCGAAGCACATCACGAACACCAAAACCAATAAATATTAAGTGAGTAAAATGAACAAAACAACCCGAAGTCAACAGACTTCGGGAATCAGTCATTGTAACCACAACAATTCTTAGCCCATGGGATTCCCATTGCCATGGGGATGACATTTTTGGTCTTAAAACCGATTCTTAAATATCCTAATCAAACAAAATTTCCGGAACAGAAAACCTTAGTGTTACCTAATGGATAATTCATGACAAAATGTACCTTAATTCTGATGAGAGTGCACTGAAAGAGCAC
>JBFYPZ010000324.1:0-3151 GCA_041303035.1 Flavobacteriaceae bacterium | reverse complement strand
AACACCGGAATTGATCAATCCCGCCAGATTGGTTTTTCAGCTCAGGAGGTTAATGAGGTTCTCCCCGAAGTGGTTTCAAATGGCGAAGATGGTTATCTTTCAATGGAATACAGCAAAATCACACCACTCCTGGTAGAGGCCATTAAAGAACTGAAAGCCGAAAATGACCGGCTGAAATCCAGACTTGAAAAAATTGAATCAATAATGAATGGGATGGCTGTTAAACAATCACCATAATTTGTCACCTGATAATCCATGAAATGCAAAAGTGTCCATCCAAACAGCTTATTATGCACATAACTGGATGGACACCTTTTTCAAATAATCTGGAAATACCGGACATAATACCCCTTCCCCTGTATCGTAAACACCTCTCTCAGTTCCAGGGTCCTCTTTACGAAATCCACCATGTAGAATTTCCCCTTAGCAATATCAGGAGGAACATCAATGATAGCCAACACCCTGAAGGTACAATGAAGTCTTTATACCTTCCCGTATTGATTGACCACCAGGATGCTTCCGGGATAGACAATTTTAACCCAACTTGCAGTTAATCTGAACGGAATTGTTGCTTTTCAATGAATTGGCAGTTTTCGAGTTCGGATTTGTGTACTACAGATTTTCGTTTTACGAAGGGAGCGTATTTGTATTTCAGGGCATCGTAAAGTTTTCGCACCGGCTGGTTTGGTTCTGAGCAACGCCTTATCATAATCACATCTTCGTGATTGTTCTGGGCCAAAGTGGTCACCGCTTTTTGGGTATTCATTGTTCTGACAATTTCGCGCCAGTTGCTGTGAATATCTTCTTTTTTTAGTTGGTACCTGACGGTGTTTACCAGCCAATAGGCCAGCAATCCAAGATGCAGGTGGGCCATGGTGCTTTCATCGTTTTGGTGATAGACGGGGCGCAAATCAAGGTCGGATTTCAGTATCCTGAAAGTGGCTTCCACTTCACGAATCGTGTTGTAAAATTGCCAGACATTTTCCTCATTGGTAGCCTGAAGTGATGTACGCAGAAAGTAAACCCCGCTTCGACTGTTGATGTCAACATCTTCCCTGATAGCCCATTTGAGTGAGGTTACTATCCGCTTTTCCTCTTTTTCTTGTCCACCGTTCTTCAATTTCCGCTTGCGTATGGGCTGTTCGGCCACCTCTGTTACAATATCGAAGTAACGTTGTATGGATGGATATTTTTGTTTGATGCGCCCGATGCGTTCGTGTACTTTATCTTCTTGTTTTACCCCGCCTTTTTTTGTCAAACTACCGGCTATTTTTTGAAGACCGGCTTCAAACTGTGTCCGGAACTGTTCGTTCATGGAACGTTCTTTTAACTCTTTTGTATGGCTTTCGACTTTGAGGTAATAATCCGTATTACGGCCAGAGGTTACCTGGCACAGCTCAATTTTTTGTTTCCGGTTATCAGTAACCGTAACGGTTGCTGTCCCGGCCTCTATGTGGTAATCCTTTAAATTTGAACGACTCACGCAAAGGTATTCGTAGCCATTTCCGAGTATCATCTTCAAGTTCTCTTCGGTGGCAATGCCTGCGTCTATTACTACCAGGGCTTTACTGGCTGATGAAGATGTATTGACGCGCAACTTACCGATCATCCCTTCCAGTGTTTTGCAGTCGGCCATATTCCCTTCAAGTATCGAAGAGTATTTGATAAACCCTTCAGGATTGATTACGAGTCCCAGCACAACCAACCGGGCATCGTTGCGCTTTTCTTTGCTGCGTCCGAATTTTGCCAATTTGCTGCCTTGTTTCCGGCCTTCAAAATAGGTGTTGGTCAGGTCGTAAAGTATTATTTTATCCTGAATATCAAACAGCTCGTTGGTGCGAACCGATAAGTGTTGCTCCAGGGCTTCCTTTTCGGCCCAGAGTTTTTTCGAGATAGCATACAGACGATCCTTTGTGATCAGTTCGATGTCATACCCGGTAATCTCGCAAACAGCCGAGTTTTCCTTAATCCAACGGGTGGTTTCCATCTCCGATGCAGGGTAAACAGCACGGCTGATAATGTGGGTCAGGGCCAGGCGAATCTGCTCCTGGCTCCATCCACGACTTTCTAAAAACGGCGCAACCTGTAACTGTCGCATGGCTTGGTATGACAGCCATTCTGCCCCAATCTCCCGTACATCTTTATTGCGGATACTGTTAAGATCGATGATCTGCAAATCTTTACTGCCTGAGGTCTTCTTATTGTCCTTTTTCTCAATTAACACATCAACGCGTTTTTCGGCAACCATCCGGGAGTAAAACTCATCTACATAGCTGATTACAATCGGGTCATCCGTATAGGACAACTCGAACAGGGGATTGTTATAGTTGGAAATTTTTGCAGTAAGTATTTTCTGGATGAGATTGCGTTGATCAATAGTAAGCCCGTCAAGGTAGCCGGCATTCAAAATTGTCCGGTGGTAAACCCTGTCGCTTTGGTTACGATAACTCTCCACTAATCGGTAATAACCCGAATAGATGCCAGTGGCAGGATTGGTCCGCATGGATACTTTGAAATACATGGCCGAAAAATACAACCTAATTACCTGATAACCAATACCCCCTTAGGGACTACAAATGAAAAATATCAATACCCTACAGCTGAATATCAGTCAATTACAAAATTAAATCGCTACGAAACCCCTTCATATCTGTAAAAAACAGTGATTTATTCCTTAATTTTGAGTGATTTTTGTGATTCTGCTGCAAGTTGGGTTAAGTTTAATATTCCCTCCTCGTTCGTACTTTGAATAGATTTTCCGTGATATAAATGATGCTATCCGGTTTGCCAATACCAATGATTTGACCATCATTTATCAATGTTGATTTAATTTCCAAGTGTTCCAGGTGTAAGATTTGAAATACCGGAAGGACCAATTTTAAAACTACCTGAAATGAGCCAGAATTTATCAGGTGTCAGTTTTTTTGTAGCTAGGGCCTGTTTTCCGTTGCTGTGAATTTCAAGGATGTATGCTTAATTACGTACACACCGCACACTGAACCCGTTGGATTTGTTCCAGCTATCGCGGAGCAAGCCGTCGGAGCCGGAGAAGATATTCCGATACCATGCATTGTTCCCGTCTGTTTGCGTGGCAGTCCACCAATAGGTTCGGTCATACAGACTGCCAAATCCGGGGATGTAATAATACATG
>JBFYPZ010000323.1:0-3159 GCA_041303035.1 Flavobacteriaceae bacterium | reverse complement strand
GTGAAAATATATTTTTTATTATTTAAGGAAAAAGATTTGATGGTTTCATTGGTATTGTTGACGAAAGCCTTTCCCTTTCCCAAAAACTTCCATTTGTTTTTCTTAAAAGAATAATGCCATACCTCATCCAATTCCAGTTTTTCAAGTCTGTTGTGAGGATTCAACCTAAAACCATTGAAGAGATACAGGTCATCGCCTATTTTTAAATCGTAAGCGGCAAACAATTCCGGCGCATTCTTAGACCAGGGCTGGGGTTGGTACAGCTCCCATTCCCGGGTCTTTACATCAAAATAAGTAAAAAAATTCCGCACTGACCAAAAGCCATAACCTCCATAAATATAGATCCTCTTATTGTGTACCAAGAAGTTTGGATTGATCTGCATCTTATGTTCAAAGGAATTGTCAATTCTTTTGATGGAATCATTTTTCATAACATAGACCTTTCCCCCATTCCAACCAACAAAATAAAGGGTAGAATCGACTAACATAGGTTTATACATCGTTTGAAGAAAAATACTATCCATTTGCAAAGGAAAGACCTCCTTTTTCGGAGTGCGCAGATCGAATTGTTCATACCTGTCCGGATATATTACGGTCAGTTTCCCGCGAACTGTATCGGGTACATAATAGCGAACCTCATGAAAGTCTTTTATATAACCAAGATTGACGCCCTGGGAATGGACATTTACCGCGATAAACAGGCATAAAAATAATAATCTCATTATAATGCGATAATGTTATACAGTCGAAATTACAAATTAATTTTGATATCCGAACAATGGCCTTAACAATTTTTTAACATAAAATAAATCTAAAGCAATCTCTATGCCCGAAAGCACACTTGAAATGAAATCCTTCTTTAAGACCGTCTCCAAAAAGATCCTTGAAAGCAGTCATGAAAAGTTAACGCTGCACTTGAACGAACTTCCCGTTTCGGGAAACCATTGCCATTATATTCTGGACCTAAGCACCAATAAGATGCTTAGAAAAACCGGCATCAGGGAACTGCTCGGTTATGATGAAGACCACATAGACCATGACTTTATGTTCAATAACATCCATCCGGAAGACAGAGAAATCGTTCAGCGGATCACGAAAGCCGCAATCTGGCACTGCATAGAAAATCCCGATACCGAAGGGGACCAGCATTACCAGTTGTGCCTTACCTACCGCCATAAAACCATTTCAGGGAACTATATCAAAGTACTGAACCAGGTTTCTGTGGTGGAAAGAAATACCATGGGTATCCCTGTCAGAATCATGATCCATTTGAGAGATATAAGCTTTATAGATATTTCATGCAGTGTAAGCTGGGTCTTTGAAGCCCCCAACCTCGACCTTGCTTCCTTTAAAAATGCAATATATAAGCCCTTTCAGAATTTTTTTACAGAAAGGGAAACGGAGATCATTCAGGAAATAGCCAAAGGGCATACCAACAAACGAATCAGTGAAAACCTTTTGATCAGTGAGCATACGGTTGCCACACACAGAAAGAACATCATGCGAAAATCGGGTTGCCACAGCGTGCCTGAACTGCTTTATTACTGCAACGAAAAGGGCATATTACAGGCTTTATCAGCCTAAACTAAATATACCCTGAGAGGGTATTTTATAAGCGGCCCATTTGGCCTATACTTGCTTTGAATTAACCATTCTCAACGATAATTGTAATAATCCGGGGAGAATTATATCCCTTATATCCATTGATCTGATCATGGAACAAGAAGACATGCACCTGTTTCTGTATAACCTCAGCAATTCCCTCAATAATGAAGTGATGGGTCAGACGGGTCACGAAAACTATCTGAACTACCGCCTCCAGCCCAATGAGTGTATTTATGTTTTGGACTTAAGCACTAACAGTCTGGTTTATTGTAAGGGTTTTCAAAATACCTGGGGATTTGAAGATCACGTAATCACTTATGAAATGGTCATTGACAACATTCATCCGAAGGACAAACAAATCGTACAAAGGATCGGAAAAATGGCCCTGATACAGGGTCAAAGGAATGGGGAAGACCACAAAAATGATATCCTGACGCTTACTTACCGCTGCAAAAAAAAAGACGGCAGCTATACCAAATACCTCTCACAGTCGTATGTTGCAAAAACGGACGGCAATGGGGCGACGGCAGGTGTGTTGGTCAGATTGACGGACATCTCCTTTATTGACAGCTCTGACCATGTTTTTTGGGATTTTAAGAGTAATGGCCTGGACAAGGAGGAATTCAGAAAAAAGATTTATGCCGACGAGATCAATGGCTTCACAAAAAGAGAACTCACCATCATGTACTTGATCAAAAAAAGTCTGACCAACAACGAGATCAGTAAGGAATTGGGGATCAGTGAACATACGGTGACCACCCACAGAAAAAATATCATGAGGAAATCCGGCTGCCATAATGTGCAGGAACTGCTTCAGTTTTGCTTTAACAAGGGTATATTATAGGAAGTGCCCTGCTTTTTTTGTGTAAGTATTGAGTACTGAGAATTGAGATATGAGATATGAGATATGAGATTGATCCCGCTGGAGAGAGAATTGAGAAACGGGAATTGGTCATAATTCATCACTCAACATTCATAATTAGAAAGTCTTTCTTTCGGGGAACTTCCCTTTTTTCTTTTCCTGCATCCTTGTTTGCGTAAAACAACACCCCGCGACAGGTCACGGGGCTACTTTTTTCTTTTGTCTTTTTTCTTGGTTCTTGTTTCCTGATTCCTGGTTCTCAATTTGTCTCAAATCTCACATCTCAATACTAAATACTCATTACTCAATACTTTTACCTTTAAACTTTGTCCTTTATACTTGCCGCAAGGCACCCTTTATCCTTGCCCGTAGGGCACCGTAAAACCACTTCACTCATTTAATTTCCTATTCTCTTACTTCTTCGCACATGAATACTTGTATCTTTAGATATATTATATAGCATAATTATACCTATAAAAAAGCTATAAAAAAGCATGGTAATTGCATTTGATGTCACTTTGTCATGCACTTTTAGTGCACTTTCAGTGCTCTTTCAGTGCACTCTCATCAGAATTAAAGTACATTTTGTCATAAATTAGCCATAAGGCAGCACTGAGGGTTCCGGCTCCGGAAATTTTGTTTGATTAGGGTATATAAGAATCGGTTTTAAGACCAAAAATGTCATCCCTAGG
>JBFYPZ010000322.1:0-3170 GCA_041303035.1 Flavobacteriaceae bacterium | reverse complement strand
AGCGCGAAAATTTTCAGAAAGCTGTGAAAGCAGGTGTTAAAATTGCTTATGGTACAGATGCAGGAGTTTACCCACATGGATGGAATGGCAAACAATTTTACTACATGGTAAAATTCGGGCTTACTCCCATGCAGGCAATTCAATCGGCAACCATCAATGCAGCCGATTTATTAGACTGGAAAGACAAAACAGGTTCGATAACCAAAGGAAAACTTGCCGACATAATTGCTGTTGAAAACAATCCACTTCATGACATCTCCATACTTGAACATGTAAAGTTTGTAATGAAGGATGGAATAGTTTACAAAAATGAAATCATTTGATAGCTTAATGAGATTTTAAAAAAATATTTCAGATGCAAGAGTTAATAAATCTTTTAAACATCTGAAATGAACCCATCCTTTTTTATTTCAGCAGAAGATTTGTCTGAAATTCAGGCCCGGCTTTGATTTATTTTTTAACTTTAGTAGTTGCTAATCAGGCCAAGACCTTCGATTAACTACAAAACCGGGTAATGAAAACAATAAACCTAAATCAGGTTCTTTTTGAAAGGTTTCTCTCCACGAAAACCAGGCGAAAAAGCGAAAGGGTGATCCTGGTTATTGCCATCGTAAGTTTTATGATTCATCTGGTCCTGATTTATTTAACCCAATTTGGCTATATTAATATTGATCCTGAATCGCCTTTGTTCAAAAACCCGATCGCTGCCATTTATACGCCCTTCTCCTTTATTTTGATCTATGAAATTTACCTGCTGATCTATTATTTACCCAAATCAATTACAAACTATATCGGCAAGCAGTATGAAATCATTACCCTGATCATTATACGCCGGCTTTTTAAGGATTTGTCCTCACTGGAACTATCATCCAATTGGTTTCAAATTAAAAATGACCTTCAATTCACTTATGATCTGATTGCGTCCTTGCTGCTTTTTTATCTTTTATATCTGTTTTTTGTACAGAGTAAAAAAAGATACCGCGATAATAAATCTTCGCCTATAAATCTCAATAAGTTCATCGAACTCAAAAAAATCATCGCAGTAGTTTTGGTTCCCTTGCTTTTAGGCATAGCTGTATATTCATTTGTGAATTGGCTCAAAGGGGCGTTTCATGTCACTGAGGAGAATATTATCACTTTTAAAAGCATCAACAGCATATTCTTCGATGAATTCTTTACCATTTTGATCATCGTCGATGTTATTCTGCTTCTGTTTTCATTTTTTTATACGGATCAGTTTCATAAAGTGATCAGAAATTCAGGTTTCGTTATTTCAACCATCCTGATCAGGTTATCGTTTGGGGTGGAAGGCCTGATCAATACACTGCTCATAGTTATTGCGGTAATTTTCGGACTTCTGATCCTTAGCATACATAATTTATATGAAAAAAATGTTTTGCCTGACAAAAAGTATAATTAAACCCAATAAAAACCATAAAAAACAAGGCTGATGAATCAAATCTTTTGTAGTTTATTTTGTTTTGCTATTCTGCTATCCTGCGGTGAAAATAAAGTATCTACAGTTAAAACAAATCAGAATCAAATGACCGGAAATGACAGAGACCCCCATGGCTGTATCGGTTCTGCAGGCTATACCTGGTCTGCGGTAAAGAACAGATGCATCCGTATCTTTGAAGAAGGAACCCCATTTTTCAGTTATGACCAACGCAGCGGAGCGATCGATTCTACACAGGTGGCTTATGTAGTCTTGAGCGATGACCTGTCAAAAGCTGAAGTATTCTTTGGCAATACGGATAAACCTGTGGTAATGGATTCGCTTGCCGTTAAGGAAGGTGAGACCATGCCTTTCCTGTTTGAGAACAAAGCAGAGTTGCTGGCCCTGAAATATTACAAAGACAAATATTTGCTCCTCTACAAAGATGAGATCAGATACCTTCAGACTTACAATAAGGACGAAGGCCTGGCAGCACAGCTGAAACATAAGTGAGCTTATCAAAACAATCTTTAACTGACACTTTATCAGATAATGATAGGTTATCGGTTGTTGTATGAGTTTAGATTGTTTAAAAAAAGTATATTTGCGGAATATTAACCAACTCTATGGAGATTCTTATAATCATTGGGCTTGTTCTTTTAAATGGTATTTTTTCAATGGCAGAAATGTCATTGGTCTCTTCGCGAAAGTTCAAACTTGAAAATGAAAAAAGAAAAGGCAGCAAGGGTGCTGAGGCGGCTCTTGACCTGTCAGAACATCCTACCAGGTTTCTGTCCACCGTTCAAATAGGGATCACCCTCATAGGCATTCTCCTTGGGGTGTACAGCGGAGAGAAGTTGACACAGGATGTTACAGATTTCTTATCGCAATTTGAGGCCGTTAAACCCTATGCGGATAATATAGCTGTAGCCATTATCGTTATTTGTGTTACCTATTTGTCAATTGTGTTGGGTGAACTTTTGCCCAAGCGTCTGGGAATGACTTTTCCGGAGCCTATAGCCATTGTACTGGCAAAACCCATGATGTTATTATCAAAAATCACCTCACCTTTTGTTTGGCTACTCACAAAATCAAATAACCTCATTCTGAGCTTACTTGGTATCAATAAAATTGCAGCCAGTAAGGTATCGGAAGAAGAAATAAAATCACTCGTCAAAGAAAGTGCCGAAGGGGGTGAGATTCAGGATATAGAGCACGACATCGTGGAGCGTGTATTTGAACTGGGCGACCGCAGGGTCGATTCTCTCTATACACACCGAAGTGAAATCGTTTTTTTTGATACCAGCGATACCTGGGAAATGGTGAGGCAAAAAATTAATGAGGAAAAACATTCGGCATATCCGGTTTGCGCCAACAAAAACCTCGATAATATACTGGGAATTGTATTATTAAAAGACTTGTTTACACCCAATACGGAAACAAATTTTGACATTACAAAATTTGTGAAAGAGCCCCTGTATCTCAATGAAAGCGTTTATGCCTACAAAGTTCTTGAACTTTTTAAGAAGGAACGAATGCATTACGGGATCGTGATAGATGAATATGGCATAACCCAGGGGATCATTACCATGGACGATGTGGTGGATGCCCTGGTAGGAGATTCGACCGAACTCGATCAGGATGAATACCAGATCACCCAACGAGATGAGAACAGCTGGCTGGTCGACGGACAATATTCTGTATTCGAGTTTATCAAATATTTTGATATCAGACT
>JBFYPZ010000321.1:0-3152 GCA_041303035.1 Flavobacteriaceae bacterium | reverse complement strand
ACATTTTGTTTCTGAATCTGTTGCCAAAAGAGTTATTTCTCTTTGTTTAGAAAAAGGATATCTGAACGACACTTCATGGCTCGAGCAGCGCGTCTCTTCTTTACGCGCTCGAGGGAAAAGTTCTCGAGATATCGCCTTTCGTTTGAAAAAGGAAGGGATTTCCCCTCCGCCTTGCCTTAACGAGGATGGAGAAGTGCTTGCTCGGCTCATCTCAAAAAAATATCCAGCTCTTCTAGAGAAAAGTCTTTCTCAGAAAGACCAGGCAAGAATCATAAGAGCCCTTCTTCGGCGGGGCTTTTCCTTCCAAGATGTGTATACCCAAACAAATTGAAGAATTGGCTTTACAGCCAATTCTTGGTTAGCCGGGCAAGGGCACGCACACGCATCCTATTACCCATAAGTGTCGAAAAACTCATTTTAGATGCTGTCTGAAGAGGCTTGTTAATCACTTTATGGAACAAATTTTCATGTCAAATAGTCAATACTCTAGAGATTCATTGTCAAAACCGTTAACCTTTCTTGCTTATTAAGAAATAAATTTAACCACAGAGAGCACGGAGACCGCAGAGAGAGCAAAAAAAAATTCTCTGTGTACTCCGTGTTCTCTGTGGTAATATTTTTTTTGAAAGTCTTTTCTGACTTCCAAATAACCGTAGTACGCGTTAGCATCTCGTTCCTCTCTGGTTAGGGATGGCTGCAACAATCTCCTCGTTGCAAAAGGAAAGTCGCTCTACTCTTTAAAACAGTCTTCCAAACGGGATGCCTACAATCTTACGATAAGGCTCACCAATGATATTGCCGGCGACTTATAGACCAAGCTTATGGACAGGCTTTGCTGCACTAATGTCAAATCGGCCTTTGAAACGAACCATCCAAATTTTTTAAATTCTTGATTTCTCCCTGACTTATTGTTGTGGAACCAGGATATAACCAAATTCTTTTGCGCGTTTTTTCAGACTTGCCATAACTCTTTCCTGATACTGTTGCTCGTAATAGTTCTCTCCAACTTCCCAGTAGCTCGTCCCAATGGCTAGCATTCTATAGAGGATTCGCGCCAACTTATGCGCCGCCGCAGTTACCGCCTTTGGTGCACCAAGGCGCGACCGCATTTTCCGAAAAAAGGCCCCAACCGCAGTTTTAGACCGATACAGGGTGGCAGCCGCCATCCGAAGAGCCTGGGCGGCCCTATTGTTACTTGGCTTCGTCTTACTGCTTAGGACCTTTCCACCTGAAACTTTATTGCCTGGAGAAAGGCCCAGCCACGAGGTAAATTCTTTGACGGTTTTCCATGCAGAAATGTCCGTCCCTATCTCTGACAAGATTTTCATAGCGGTGTTTGCATCAATTCCTGGTATGGTTGTTAAATCAGCGACGGTGACCCTTCTAATCGCATCTGGAGCATCAAAGCAATAAGGGCTACGATTATACGTGGTTTTCTTAGCACGCTTTCTACAGCAGACGTGGTCTGCATTGTTTTCAGAGACAAACGGTTGTGTTTTCTGTCGCATCACTGGGTTCGCATCGCTTTCGGGTGCGGACGGGTGCGTTTTCGGTTGCATCGCGGACAGGACCTGTTCAATAGCCTTTTCACATTCTAAAATTTGTTCATGAAAAAATTCATAGGCCTTGTATGCCTGTTCCAGGGCAAACACGTGTTCTTTGCGAAAATTTCCCTCCAGAGCTTTTTTTATGAGGTCTATATTTTTTCGACATCTCCCTACGCTTAAATCAGCTAGAACTTCTGGCTTCCTTGTGCCACTTAGTATGGCTTGAATGATCTTCAAGCTAGTAAGACCAGTAATGTCACTGATCACGTGATTAAGCTGAATATTCATTTGTGTCAAAGCCTTGTGCATGAGTTGAACTTGGGTTCCTGCCGAGTCAAATAGGCGGCTACGCTGTCTCACGTAAGCCCGGAGCTCAATAATCTCATTTGATGGGCGGAAAGACCCTCGCAAAAGACCATAAGAGTGCAATTGTTGGATCCACTGACAGTCCTGTACATCACTTTTGCGACCCGGGACACACCTAAAAAATCGAGCGTTGACTAACAGAACCTCAAATCCGGCCTCATCGAGCATCTCATACGGAACAATCCAGTATACCCCGGTCGATTCCATGGCCACGCTTTTTACGCCGCTTTCCTTGAGCCATGTGATCATGCGCTTCAAATCCGCTGTAAATGTTGGGAATGAGCGGACCTCATGCTCTGAAGAGCTTTTGGCTATGCAAACAAATAGTTCCTTGGCTCCTACGTCGATACCTGCACACTGCGGATTCAAAAGACTCAATGGTGCTGGTTTTGTTTTGGACGATTTTGTAATCTTGTTCATGGCAAGCCTCCTTGTTTTCTTTGTTTGATGAGCAAGGATAAAGGCTTGCCTTTTTGATTCCAACTGAGGCTAACGAAGGTCAGTGGAGCTTTTGGCGCGTAGACTTGACATACGGAGCTAGCTGAAATGGACTAGTCCACCTAGGTTATTTGTAGATGTGTCCGTGCGCAGTCGGTAATAGAGCTTATGGGTAATAGGATGCGGGCTCATACGCGTTAAGCTAAGGGCATTGATCAGTAATTTGCTGCTTGGTCATTATCACAGGGCACAGAAGATCAGAAGGAGTACTATTCAACAAGATTCATACCAAAGATTTTTCACCCAAAATTTCCACTTTAGCGCTTATAATGCTGCCGAAAAATTTATGCCCAGAATACATTCTACCGCCTTACTTTGAGTGAAAATGGATTTAAAAAATATATTACCACGGAGGCGGGGGAAGAGGAGGTTCCTTTTTTCCTACAATCCTCTCTTTTCCCCTTCCAACATCGCTATGTAACTTAAGTTTTCCATGTCCGAGATCAATGCTCAATAAAACAATACAGTAAAGGAGTAAACACCTATGCTTATAAAAATTATTTTAACCACGGAGATCACAGAGCACACAGAGAAGAATTTTTTTTCGATCAATGTCTGTATTTTTATATTAAATTTCTTAAGAACCTTAATGTCTTCAAATTTTTCCTTTCTCTGTGTTCTCTGTGATCTCCGTGGTAATATATTTTTTAACAATCTTCTTAGTTCTAAATCGTTGCCTACCCTAACTTGTAGACAAGTTACTTAGGAGCGCACAGAGAACACAGAGATTTACATTAAGGC
>JBFYPZ010000320.1:0-3185 GCA_041303035.1 Flavobacteriaceae bacterium | reverse complement strand
TTTGTTGGGTTGTACTAAATACCCGTTTTCACTTTCTAAGACAAGCTCAGGTATTCAACAAAACGTTGCGGGTCTATTGTGCTATTTAGTTTGGTGGGTAACCGGAATCGTTTTTCTAATCATAGAAAAGGAAAACATTGATATTCCGGATTTTCGTGTAAGTGAAAAGGCTGGGCGTGATGCTACGTTGGTTTTATCCAGTAAAAGCGGCAATCCTCTTACCAAGGGTGTTCCCGGTTTATTCACCTGTGTGGGATACAGTGATGTCTTTTTAAAACATATTGACGGTTTAATCAATCAATATGCTGAAGAAAATTGGATAATTGGGTCGAAAAAACAAGAAAAATTATCTGATGAAGAGCTCAAGATTTTGCGCGAAAATGTTTTTAAACTCTACCTGGAGGATTATATAAAGGCATGGGATGCTTTGTTGGACGATATACAAATCAAGCCATTTTCCGGCCAAACCCAAATGGTTGAAGTTTTAAATATCATTTCATCTGATAATTCTCCATTACGGCTTTTTCTTGAAGCTGTTGATCAGGAAACCAGTATGGCTTGCCTTGTAAAAAAAGAAAAATCTTTATTAGATAAAGCTAGCGACAAACTTACAACCGCAAAATCGACACTTAATACTATCATCAGTAGCACATCTGAGCCGAAGGCTGTCGTAGATTCAGAAATTACCACAAACCTTGTGACCAACCATTTCAAAGATTTACATGAATTAGTGAAGAGTGAAAATCAAACGCCCTCGGGACTTAACCATTCTCTATCACTTCTAAACGAGCTTTATGTTTATTTAAACTCTTTGACACACGCCAGTGGCGATGAGCTTGTTTTAGAGCAAAGAAAGCAAATCGCGCAAGTGGTCGAAAAAGTACAAATAGAAGGTAAACGAACTCCTTTTCCTCTTAACAGCATGATGGAGAATGTCGCTGAAGGAAGCCAAAATTTGGTCAGCGGCGGAGTAAAAAAACACTATAATGTTATGTGGCAATCAACAGTTCTGCCATTCTGTAAAAAGGCTATACAAGGGCTGTATCCCATTGCAAAAAGTTCGCGCGAAATTACCTATGAAGATTTCACCTATTTTTTTGGCCCCAATGGTTTAATGGATGAGTTTTTTAACAAATATCTCATTTCGTCGGTCGAAAAGGGTGTAGATAAATGGAGTTGGAGTCCTCAAGCTGAGGGAGGTCCAGGAATCTCTCCCTTAGCATTAGAACAATTTCAGAAAGCTGATACGATCAAAAACACCTTTTTCCGTATGGGCAAACAATCCCCAGCTGTAAGTTTTAAACTTAAACCGATTTCCATGAGCCCCGACATTACCCAATTTATTCTGGATGTAGATGGACAAATATTGACCTACGCGCACGGTCCAGTCAGGCCGGTTTCAATGAAATGGCCCGGGCCTAATGATTCAGGGCAAGTTAGAATACAATTATTGCCACCCCAAGAAGGCGTATCCGGTATTTCCAAGGAGGGACCCTGGGCCTTGTTTCGCCTTTTTGATGAAGCGAAAATATCCCTCACTTCTAATCCAACCCTTTTTATAATGACATTTAAAATCCAGGGACGTGAGGCAAAATTTGAATTGCAAGCTAATAGTGCTGTCAATCCCTTTCAATTACCAGACCTGCAATCTTTCCAATGTCTACAAAATTTATAGAACCAGGTTATTATGGCAAAGTCCATACTCATGGGGATTTTGTAAACGGGGGGCTACCTAAAAGTTTCATAGATCCCTGGGATACCTGGTTACAAGAGGCCCTTAGTACCAGTCGTCAACAATTAGGCGATACTTGGCTCAACTATTATTTAACCAGTCCGTTATATCGTTTTGTATTATCGCCAGGAATATGCGGTAAACAGGGATGGCAAGGCGTTTTGATGCCTAGTGTTGACAAAGTCGGGCGGTACTTTCCCATGACCGTTAGTCTTATGGACAATAAAAACATAAATCCTTTTATTGCTCTGCAAATTAGAAACAAATGGTTTGTCTCCATAGAAAAACTAGTACTTTCGTGTTTGGAGGATAATTTCAATTTAGAGAATTTTAACCACCGTTTAAGTCATTTGAGATCTGAGACTGAATCCAGCGCGGCTGAAGCAGAACAAACGATGATGCCAATACCTGAAAAAATATTTCACCATGCTTGGCAGCAGCCGTTGAAATCAATTGAATCGATTCCCAATCTGCTGCCCTATATTCTGGATAGTTCACTCAAAGAACATTGTTTTGCCTATAGTCTGTGGTGGACTCAAGGTTCAGAACTGGTCTCCCCATCATTGTTGATCTGCGAAGGACTCCCGCATTATGAGGGCATGGCTGCCTTGTTTGATGGAAACTGGCAAAAATGGGGATGGGAGGGGCAACGCCATCCCTTTCCGCCTTTTGAAAACTAAAAAACTTACCCTAATAATGACTAATTTTATATGGAATTCTTATGGATTAACGCATACTGGCAAGAAGCGCAAAATCAATCAGGATGCTTTTTTAAATCTACCGAATAAAAAATTATGGGTAGTTGCTGACGGAATGGGTGGACATAAAGCAGGTGATGTTGCAAGCGCCTCCATAATCAATAGCCTGAACTCACTAATACCCGAACAAACCATTGGCTCAACAGTTAAGAAAATCTATTATAAATTGCGTAAAGTTAATCAGAGCTTATTGGATTTGGCAGCCGAAGGCGGAGATAACGAAGTTATCGGCAGCACAGTGGTAATTTTATTAGCCTGTAATCAATATTGCGTCTATTTATGGTCTGGAGACAGCCGAATTTATCTTTTTCGGAAGGAAGAACTAAAACAACTATCCCATGACCATAACAATGAAAACAGACTACTTGCTGAAGGTTTCAGCATTAAAGAAATTCAAACCCACCCTTTTGCACAATCACTTACTCATGCTATTGGGGGAGAGAAAAAATTGTACCTGGAGGCTCAAATTCAGGAAATACGAGATGGAGATATCTTTTTGCTTTGTAGCGATGGTTTAAATAAAGAAGTATGTGATAGGGAAATAGAAAGCATACTTAAAAAAGCCTCGATTGAGGAAAGTCTTACTCAATTAATTGAGTTAGCATTGGAACGAGGGGCGCAAGACAACATTACTATAATTTTGGCACAAGCGTCCATAATTAAGGAATGAAAATTAAATAACTCATACAATCAGG
>JBFYPZ010000319.1:0-3195 GCA_041303035.1 Flavobacteriaceae bacterium | reverse complement strand
AAAAACTTATCACCCTCAATAACACCCGTCACAATACCATAATGTTTCGTGAAACCAGTCCTGAACACAATCGGCAAAATAGCCGCTTTCTCTTTAGCTTCCAAATCCCTTGCAATCTTCAACAAAACAGGAACATCCTGCACCTTATCAGCCAACAATTCATACAAACCCGTAGTAATCATTGTCGACAAAGTGGATTTTGGAACTTCTTCCATAACCTTGATTTGCTTTCCACCGCCAACATTAGAATCATACGGACTAATTTCAACTTCCCTATTCTGGCTGTCAAAAGTAAAATACCGAATTTGTTCTTTCGGAATCCTTTCACCACGACTATTCATTAAAACCCTGCCATAACCTTGAGGCAAAATATTTCCTGTAACTTTATCAACAACCGCATAAATAACATCGTTGCCCTCGGCATCCCGCATAACAATCGGCTTATCAAAAGATTTCGCTGAAACCTTTTTCACAACAATATTCGCCATCAACGTATCATTGCCAATATTATAATACAACGCACTCTTGAAACCCCTCGGACGAGAATACGGCGACGGCACAGTTGCCTTACCCAAAACACTCTTCGAAAACAACCTTCTACTATGCTCCGAAACTTCCACAGGCATTAGGACCTCCTCCTAAAGTTTTTCAAATATTTAGAATGATTTGCAGTCAATTTTTTTCCCGCCAAAAAATTATAAGCATCTTGCTTGTTAAACGCCAACACACTCATACAATTTGGGCATTGAAATTCGCTGTCGTTTACACGTGCGTCATACGACCAATTCCTAAGTGGTTTGTGCGGTGGATTCCTACTCAAATAAAAATTATACACTTTTTCATTCCTGAAATTCTCCTGCAAATATTCTGGATGTTTCAAGCACCACGGACACCTTCTTTTGCTCTTAAAAAATTTACTGAAGCGATATGCTCTTACGTTTACTCTAGCCATTACTCCCATCGCCATTACGCCCACCTCATTTTATCTTTTTTGTATCGTCAAAACACCATTCTCGACACCACAAGTATATTTCTCACTTGGACTATTCCAATATCCTCCCATTTCCGCAGACCAACCAAGTCTACGCAACGCCTTGTCTAATTTGTCTAATGCTTTCTCCTCATTTTCATTTGTCCATTGCCCACCCATATCTTCTTCCCAACCCAACTTCCCTAAAACATCATGCAATTTTTTTAATTCGGTGTCGTTTTCTTTATCTTCCAAATCGTCATTATCCCAATAATACGCTGGAATTGTTTCAACCCACAAATATTTGGGTTGAAAACTCGCTTCAAAATTGACATAAATTTTTTTGGATGGACTAATCCAATTCCCCCACATGTGGCTTGGAACTTTTCTCGTTGACGTGTCCTTGTCTTTAAAATAATTTAATTTTTTCAAAACTTTTTTTATTTTTTCATATTTTTTTCCAGAAAATGTCCACTTACTTAACGAATTAGGGTCGCGGTGTTTTATTCCCCCTAATTTTCTCAGTTCTTTATATAAACTTAATTCATCCTGAGACGAAAATTGAGACCTTTTATGTTCCTTAACCGTAGTGTATTTTATACTCATTACGTCCACCTCACAATCGGATTCGTTTTCAATTCAAAACCATCCTCTTTTGGATTTTCAAAAAACGTGAACAAATCATCCTCGCACAATATTCCATTTCCTGCCGTGCTCGGAATCGCCAAAGCAATCTGCCCCCACAAATAAACATCAGGTGGGCTTGGAAAGCACACAGCAGAAGGATGTGTATGAATAGTTCCAATAAAGGTTTCGTTCGCTAAATGCGAACACGGAATATCAGAAAAAGAAATTCTGCCCCATTCTTGACTCACAATGTTCGCGGTATCTTCAACCATTGAAGTTATATGAATTTCATGTTCCGATTCCGAACCAAACAAACAAAACAATTTCTCTTTCTTCAAAGAAAACGCTTGTCCCAATTCGTCGAAAACCGCTTCCTTTACATAAACAACCCGAGCATCTCTGTTCACCTGCACCGAACCATCATACCAAAAATGCCCTTTCCCCATCTCATAAAACATAACCCCAGCCAAAACAACCGATAGACTGAAAAAAATCAACGCAACGTAATGAATTGCTTTTAGTTTTATAGCCATGTTGCTCTGTTATCTCTCCATATAGACATCTGAACTTCTGTCAACTCGGTGTTGAATTCATGCCTAAAAGCATTTTTAGCCCATTCGCTTCCCAACGCATCCTTGATTAATTGAGCTATGAACCGTTCTTGCACGGAATTCGCGGTGTGCCCGTACCGAGTTTTGATTTTTGTCACCCTAATCATTTTTTCACCTCTTGTCTTCTTGAATAATTTTTAACATTGACTCCTTTGTAGGTTAGTGGCTGATATATTCCTCTGCCACCAATCGCTTCATCAATCGAACGCGTTGTGCCCACAGTTCCGCCTCTTGGACTTATTGTTGTCGGAGCAGGAGCTTGCGCAGTCGTTCTCGCCCTTGTCGTGGTCGTTCTTGCCGCTCTCATCGGTCTCGGCATTTCCCTTCTCAAATTAAATGCGTCGATTTCGTTTTGGTTCGCTTCCCGTATTGCAACAACTTTAAACAAATATCCATCATCGCTGGCTGTTAGGACATCTGGTTTTAAATGAACCCAACTAGTTCTGCCCAAATCCACGTATTTTCCTAAAACTTCTTTGATTTTGAACATTTTGTATTCCGCTATCGGAGTGCTGACAACCACCCATTTGTTCGCACCAATAAATGACGGAACTTCGGGTTCTAACTTGAAAATTTCGTTTTTGTTTGTTTTAATAACGCTTAACCTGTAACCATCAGCTTCATTCAAATACGCATTCAAATTTCTAACATATTGCTCAAGCCTTAACCAACCAATAGGTCTAAGCATATTCGTTGACGGCGTCGGATTATTAATTATTGTTTTGTTCGGCGTTGCCGCCAAAATATCTTCCGCCTCTTTTATTATTTTTTTCAACTTTGCAGTAATTTTTGTTTTTATTTTTCTTTTTATGTCTTTTTCCATTTCTTCGATTTCATCCAAATGTTTTTCCATCAATGCGACTTCATTGACTGACGGAAGCTCTACTCCTAACTGGTTCGCATTGTTTTCTTGAATTTTTTCTTTAATTCTTTCAACCACAACAAGTTTTTCACTTGTCAAAGAATTCACCGACCCCAAAAACGACA
>JBFYPZ010000318.1:0-3196 GCA_041303035.1 Flavobacteriaceae bacterium | reverse complement strand
GAAAAAACTCACCATAGTTATTCCGAATAAAGTGGGTCAGATACCGATCCTCACAATTGATTCGCTTTACCGGCAAACATTTATTGATTTTGATGTGATTATTATTAACGACAGATCGGGGAATGCCAATAAAGCACGAAATGAAGGATTGAAAAAGGTAGATACCGAGTATATACTTTTTTCGGATAATGATATTAATTGGAAGCCTTATGCTTTGCAAATTATGGTCGATTGCCTCGACCAGAACAGAGATGTGTCGTTGTCGTGGGGATCGTATGAGTTGAACGGCAAACTCTGGTGTAACAAGGAATGGGATCAGGAGGCACTTAAGCAAAGAAATTATATTTCGACCATGTCGGTAGTTCGTACCGATGATCATCCTGGCTTCGACGAAAATATTAAGCGGCTTCAGGATTGGGATGTATGGCTTACAATGCTATCGCAGGGGAAAAAAGGGAAATACACCGGAAGAATTGTTTTCACGACGCCTCTAAGAAATGGTATTACCAGGGATTCAATTTCGTTATCGGAAGCAATCGCTGCAGTAAAATTGAAACATAAATTAAATTAAAGATATGGCCAAGAAAGAAATCTACCAATGGATAAGCGAGCTTATTGGTTCTGTTGAAAATCCTGTAATTTTTGAATTAGGGGCAAATACCGGAAGCGATACAGTTAAGCTTGCAGCCATTAAAGGATCTAAGGTACACGCATTTGAGCCGGAACCCAGATGCAAATTAAACGGATTGCCTTCGAATGTTATTGTAAACCGTGTTGCAGTGAGCGACGGTAACGGAACTGCAGTGTTTAATCTGTCGGATTCTCCAGGCACAGAGTGGACTTATTCGTCGTCGCTTCTGAAACCTAAAACACACCTTACAGCACACAGGCACGTTCATTTCAAACGCGTAGCTAAGGTGGCGACAATTGCACTCGATAGTTATTGCAAGAGCAATAATGTTGACAGGATCGATTTTATGTGGATCGATGTACAGGGTGCTGAAGCAAAAGTTTTTTCCGGAGGTCGCGAAACTGTTAAAAAAACAAGGTTTATCTATACCGAATACAGCGATGATGAAATGTATGAAGGGCAAAAACCACTATCGAAGTTGCTTGAAATGCTTGAGACCTATGAGGTCATAGACATATGGCCCAAAGAGCCATCGAATGTTTTGCTCCGTAATACAAAGTTCAATCAATTACCAGAGCAGTCGGAAGAATCAGAAATAACGGAATCGACAGAGATAAATAATAATCTGATTATACGTATAGATGATTTCCCTACAGGAGTAAGGCCTGTATTATCTGATATCAGTTTGTTTTTCGATATTCTTGACCAATTCGAAAAAGAAAATATCACGTTTCATCTCGGAATTGTTCCTGAAGTATTTTCGAAATTTGTGAGGAAACAGGATCAGGAAAGACTTTTGAGATACAAGTACCTGGTACCTGTACAGCATGGATATGATCACCGTTATTTTGAATTTTCGAAGAAGCTTATTATTGCCCGCGATCCTTTCAATAAAAGCACCATGGGCGTTTTTAATGAGTTTTTCGGAAAAACAAAACAACAGGTAAAAAAAGCAGTTTCGGCCGGGAAAAAATACCTGGAACGTACTTTTAACACACAAATTGATTATTACATACCTGTTTGTAATATTATCGACAGGAACCTGGTGGCAACCCTGCGTGAAGAAAAATTCACGGCTGTTTTCACCATGCCTTATAATACCAGTAAAGTATCGGGAATTAAACAGATACTTTCTGATTTTGCAGGAAGAATTTACGAATTGGAAAATAAAAAATACGATTGCATTTGCCTTCACATCACCTGGGAATATGATTACATAAAGGAAAAAGGTTGGGATGCCTGGCTGAAGTTATTTGAAAAGAACTTTAAAGGGAAAGGAAATAAAAACGGTAGGGTTTCTATTGAACCTAAACTAAATAAAGTATTGCCAGCCAGACTGAGTGTAATACCTAAAATAGCAAATTTTTACTGGAATACGGAAACACCGTTGAGTTATCTGAGGTTTTTGACCTTAAAAAGCTTCAGGTATCATCACCATGACTGGGTAATGAATTTGTGGGTTTCGGAAAGCAATACAAAAAATGTATGGAAAGGAGTAACTGAAGTTCAGGATTTCCAGTCGAAACTTCATAAAGAAAAGGACTATCTTAAAAATCTTAAATCACTGTACGTAAATATTAAGAATTTTGATTCACCAGGGATCAAATGGCTTGCCCCGAATTATATTTCTGACATTGCCAGGTTCAAGACTATTGAAGACGGAGGATGGTTTTTTGATCTTGACCAGATATTTGTCAGAAATTTCGACGATTTATGTCAATATGATTTTGTTACCGGTTGCGGCGGCGATGGCACAGTATATTGCGGAGTGCTGGGTTCGTCGGCATCTTCGATAGTTCCTGAATTTGTAAACAGAAAGCAAATTGAAAAACTCAGCCGTGAAACTATTCTAAATGTTTATGGAGAGTTAGGGAATTCATTTCTTCACAAATTATCAAAAACTGCCGAATGGAAAAACCTGACTTCCGGGGAAAAACACCTGTTCAGCAATTATGACTATTTCTACCCGGTAAGGAGCAGCAAAGATGTTGCACTTATTTATGACGGTAAAATTCAATTACCAGCATCAACTAATAATTATGCTTTGCATTGGTATGGCGGGCACCCTTTAAGCCAGGAATTCAACAGTAAGTATACTGAGAAGTTCGCTAAAAAATCGAACGATGCAATTAGTGTATATTTTCAAGATTGTTCAATGAGGCCATACAAGATAATTGCCGGAATGGCTTCTTTTGAACTTCGGAAGGATGTTCTGCCTGATGCCGTCGCAAGTATTATCGACCAGGTTGACATTCTTTATCTTTATCTGAATAATATAAATGAGGTTCCATCATGGATTAAAAATCAGAAAATAAAAGTATTCCTTTCGCATGAACATATAGGAGATCTTACCGATAATGGTAAGTTCTTTATGGCCGGAGAAGTTTCTGATGCATATTACTTCGGACTTGACGATGATATGATCTATCCGGCTGATTATGTGAGCAGGACTATTAAGTATTTAAAGTCGATCAATAATAAAGGCATAGTTGGTTACCATGGCCACGTGTTTAATAATCTTCCACTGAAGCATTATTATGTAGGTAAAAACGGGGAGCAACCCAC